>JADFOI010000090.1:0-1129 GCA_022562935.1 Acidobacteriota bacterium | reverse complement strand
CACGGTCGTTCTGGTAGCGATAGACAAGGTGGATACTTCTATATCCTGACGCTTTCGGATTCTGTACGTAATTACGATCTGCAACCAGTTCGTGTTTAAATGTCTTGGTACGGTACTTTTCCTCTAACTTTTTGACCTTCGCCAGAGAACCAACGACAGACCTAAGTCCGCCGATGTCTTGCATACGTGCGAGCTGCATCGAGTCGAAACGCTTGAGTTTGCTGATAATGGAAGGGGTACGTTTGAGACGCTGTGCGACGATTGGATTGGGATCAACATCCTCTAGCCTGGAACGTAGCGTCGATTGGAAAGTATTGATTGGATAGCTATGGCACGACCTCCAGTTACTTAGCACATCCATTGCATGTGTATAGTCGGCTTGTCCGGGCACCCCATCGCTCAAGACTTTCCCTGCCTTGTTTACTGCACTCCTGGAATATTCTGGTATTGGCCAAGCCATAACAAGAATCCTCGCCCTGAAACGCTACAACGTACTCAACTTGGTCTGAGGTATAGCACACCGGGGATACATTACTATACGGACGTTTGCAATATAGCACTCCCAGATTCATTGTTGCCCTCAGAGGCTCAATCAGCTCGGACGATGCGAGTCAGTCAGAATTAGACAGTAGAATGAGGGTGAGGAGTAACTGAAATGGCTGAACGTTTCCCGGCATTACCAAAAAAGAGCAAGGTTGGCAGACCCAAGGCTGAGTTCGATTTAAGCGAGGTGGAGAAGTTGGCCTCGTACCATTGTGAAGACCAGGAAATTGCCGCATTCCTTGGCGTTTCTGCAAAGACAATCCAGCGTCGAAAGCAAGATGATCCCGCTTTTTTGTCCGCTATAGAAAAAGGGCGGGACAAGGGGAAATTATCGCTCCGCAGATGGCAGTTTGATGCAGCGAAAAAAGGGAACATCACGATGCTAATCTGGCTCGGGAAGCAATACCTGGGTCAAGCGGACAAGGCCGATTGGACGAAAGATGGCAAGCCGTTTGAATTTACGATTGCCATCAACGGAGAAGATGACCACCTGGACAGAGAATCGGATTGAAGCAAACAGCGTAGTTGAACCTTGGTCACCCTCTCCAGTTAGCCGATAAAGGGTGTGTAACTGCTCTCTCAAAAT
>JADFOI010000089.1 GCA_022562935.1 Acidobacteriota bacterium | reverse complement strand
AGCGGCTTCGGTGGGAGTCGCGGACGGCTGGAAGTTCGCGAGGGAAACTCTCTGGTCAAGACACAGGAAATCCACTTTCCGCGAGACTCCGAGACCTTTACCGTTGACGTGAAGATCATACCTAAGTCGGAGGGAATAAAGAGTTATACCTTCTCACTGGAGCCGCTGGAAGGCGAAGAAATCGAGGAGAATAACTCTCGAACCACCATTATTGAGGTCAAAAACCTGGCTGCCCGGGTTCTCTATGTGGAAGGGCATCCGCGCTGGGAATTTAAATTTATCCGTCGTTCCATGAGCGAAGACAAAAATGTTCGCCTGGTAACGTTGCTGCGCACAGCTCTGAACAAATTTTACCGTCAGGGAATAGAAGAAGAGACCACCTTGGCCGCCGGCTTTCCTGCTGAAAGAGATGAGCTCTTCGAGTACCAGGGCATCATCTTTGGGAGTGTTGAGTCCTCGTTCTTTACCTACCAGCAAATGGAGATGGTGCGTGATTTTGTGGGAAAGCGAGGGGGCGGTTTTATGATGCTAGGGGGCAGTGCTTCCTTCGGTGCCGGTCGATATCAGAATACTCCCATTGAGGAAATTCTCCCAGTCTGGCTGCAGGACAGCGATAAAGATTCTGTCGACTCTGAGTCGGTGTATGTCCAGGGGGAAAGCAGGTTGCAATTGACCGACCAGGGCCTGCAGCACCCCGCGCTCCAGCTCTCGTTGTCAGAAGACCAGAACGTTTCGGAGTGGGATGATGTTCCGGTGTTGACGGATTGGAATCTTGTCCGAGATATCAAGTCGGGGGCCACGGTTCTGGCCCGACTGAATGCATTCTCGAATCTGGACTCCAACCAGCCGGACATTCCGCTGGTCGTTTTTCAACGATACGGCCGCGGCCACACCCTGGCTCTTCTGACCGGCAGCAGCTGGCGCTGGCAGATGCTTGAGGATCAGGAGGATCAAAAGCACGAGACGTTTTGGAGACAGATGCTGCGCTGGCTGGTCCATTCGGCAAAAAATCCCGTCACCGTGGAAACGAAACGCGAGGTCTACTCTCAAAACGAGGTGGTCGATCTTCGAGCCGAGGTGAGCGACAAGGCTTTCAATCGAATCAATGATGCCAGCGTTGAAGCCACTATTACTTCTCCCTCCGGAGAGATTTTCACGCTACCCCTTCAGTGGGATGCTCAGGAGGATGGTATCTACAGAGGCCAGTTGACCCCTCACGAAGATGGCTTCTATGCAGTTGAGATCAAGGCTAAAGCCAGTGCTCTTACCGGAAGCGATAAAGACCGGCAAGCCAAAACTTCCTTTCTGACCTCCACCGGTTCACGAGAATACTTTGAGGCATTCCAGAAGAAAGACTTTCTGGAGAAGCTGGCACAGGAAACGGGAGGGAACTACTACACGGCTTCCGACGTCGAACGATTACCGGAGGAAATCCTCTACACTCAATCTCAAACATCCGTCATCGAAGTGCTGGATCTCTGGGATATGCCGTTCAATTTTCTGCTGCTCATGGCTTTACTTTTTGGCGAATGGATCCTTCGCAGACGAGAAGGGCTAATTTAGCGAGCTCTGCTCGCTAAATTAGGGAAAATAGAGAATAGAAAATAGAAATGAAAAAAGAAAGAAAGACAACGCTTTTATAGGAAAAGAGATGAAAAAATCTCGTTCATTACCCATCCCGATTTCTTATCGGAGTATCTCTATCTTTTTTCTATTTTCTATTCTCTGTTCTCTATTCTCTTCCGCCGCCCCACGGGCGGCGGAAGAGAATACGATCTGCATCATCATCACCGGACTGGGTGGCATGCCGGAGTACGAGGAGAATTTTCTCAGATGGGGTCTGGCAACGGAAGCACACTTTCGGGATGAGCTCGGTAGCGTCGTCTATCGCCTCGATGGTCGTCACAAGAAAAAGAGCGATATTCTTCATCTCTTTGAGCAGATCTCTTCCTCTCCTCCCCCCAAGGAGCTCTGGCTTTTCTTGATTGGACATGCCAGCCACGATCATCGAAATTACAAGTTCAATATCTCAGGTCCCGACTTGACGGATCAGGAGATCAAAACTTTCTTCGACGGACTGAGTGAAACCAGAACCTATCTGATCGCCGCCACCAGCGCTAGCGGCACCCTTGCTTCCCAGTTGGGTCAGGAGAATCGGGTCATCGTGACAGCCACCAAGAGTGCAACGGAAAGGCAACCTCCCCTGTTTATGTCCTTTTTCCTGGAAGCGGTAACCTCGGAGGAAGCCGACACCGATAAAAATGCCAGGGTGTCTCTCCTGGAAGCATTTCTTTTCAGCCATCAGAAGGTGGCTGCCTGGTTCGAAGAGAAGGGACGTATTCAAACAGAACACTCCACTTTGCAGGACAACGGCCAGGTTCTCCTGGAGAAGAAAAACATCCTGGAGAGCCACCCAGGCAACCAAGGAACGCTTCTCGCCTCCATGGCTTATCTATCCCGAGCGACTGACCAACCGTACCGCACCCGGGAAGCGCGGGAGTTGGCATCGCAAGGGGTAAAACTCGAACGGGAAATCGAAGATTTAAAGTTTCGCAAGAACCAGATGCCCGAAGACGAATATTACCGCGCCCTGGAAGACCTTCTGGTGAAGTTGGCCATCCTCAATGAAAGCATCGCCGAGATGGAGGGTGAACTGTGAAGTGGCTCGTCCTGATCTTTTTCACTCTCTCAACCTCTTTTGCCTCTCAAGTGGGTTCTTTATCCGAGCGAGCGCCGATCAAATTGCTGACCGAGGTCCAGCAATTCATGCAGGAGGGCCGCTACGACAGGGCGGAAAAGCGGTTGAAAAGCGCCTCCCTTTCGGATCCCCATGTTTTGCGACTTCTGGTGGAGTTGACCCAACGGGAAGGGAGAAGAGATGAAGCGGAGAGCTACTCGCGCAGGCTGCTGGGGCTTTACCAATCCGGACAGTTGAACACTTCCGAGGATATTGGGCAGGCTGCCTATGCGGCCTGGCAACTGAGCTTGTGGCAGGACGCCAACCGAATTTTCATCGAAGCTGCACAGGTCCAACCTGTCTCTATTTCGCTGTTTGTCGACTGGGGCAACCTCTACCTGAAAAAGTACAATGCCGCTGAAGCCGAATTGATCTTCCGAGATGGGATCCAGGCCATGGGCCAGCCCTCTTCAGTATTCTTCCGCTGGGGAGTGGACGCAGCCTATGTGGGGTTGGCCCAGGCGCTGAAAGGCCAGTTCAGGCCGGGTGCTACCGAAGCCCTTGCCAAAGCGCTCGAGTTGAATCCCAAAAATTTACAAGCCTTTGCCTTGAAGACCTCGCTGGCGATAGAGGACAAGAACTGGCAGGAAGCCCAGGACTGGATCAAAAAGGGGCTCAAGAATAACAAACTTTTCCTTCCTCTACTGGAGCTCGAGTGTGCTTATGAATATTTCCGGGGAGAAATTCAAAGATTTGAAAAGCTTCAACAACGGGTCTTGAAGATCAATCCCAACGATGGCGATCTGTTCGAAACACTGGGGGATCTTGCCAACCGCAACCGGCTCCTTGAGGAGGCGGCTGAGTTTTATCGAGAAGCGCTGCAGCGAAATCCCAGGCAGGAATCGGCCCGTGCATCTTTGGGTATCGCATTACTGCGATTGGGCAAAGAAGAAGAAGGCAAGCAAATTCTGGAAGTCGCCTACGCCAACGATCCCTTTAACATCTGGACGGTCAACACTCTCAGACTGCTGGATAGTTTCGATCGATTTGTCCGCTTCGAAACCCCACATTTTCGATTCAAGTTACATGAAAAGGAGGCTGTTGCCCTCAAGCCCTATGTGGAGGAACTGGCAGAGAGAAGCTTGAAGACATTGGAGCAGAAATATAACCACCAGGTCTCGGGCAAGTACGTTTTTGAAATGTATCCCGATCATGAGGACTTCGCGGTTCGAACCATGGGACTTCCGGGACTGGGGGCGCTGGGCGCCACTTTTGGACGAATCGTGGCTATGGATTCTCCCTCAGCGCGGCCCAGAGGAGAATTCCATTGGGGCTCAACACTCTGGCATGAGCTCGCCCATGTGGTGACTCTCTCCCTGAGCAATGAAAAAGTCCCCAGGTGGTTCACAGAGGGCATTTCCATGATGGAGGAGCGCCAGGCAGGCGAAGGATGGGGGGACTATCTCAACGTTGGCTTTGTGCAAGCTTATAAGGAAGATGTTTTGCTCCCCTTGAAAGATTTGAACTCCGGTTTTGAGCGACCCGAATCGGGACAGGCCCTTGCCATCGCCTACTTCCAGGCTGGATGGATCTGTGAGTTTCTGGTCTCTGGATATGGGTTCGAGAGCATTCCAGCGATGCTGGAAGCCTTCGGCCAGGGACTTTCCACAGAGGAGGTCTTTCAACAGGTCCTGGGTGCCTCGGTTGACGAGATCGATGGTCAGTTTCGCCAGGAAATGGACGAAACCTTGAAACCGCTTCTGAGCAAGCTGGAGGCTCCCGAACATTTCTCACTGGTGCACCTGTTTCCCGGTGAAGTTGGACAGGAAAAGGAAGGCGAGGCCAAGTTGGAAACCGATTTGGAAACCTTGCTCCAAGCCTGGCAAGCCGCTCCAGATAATTATTTCCTCAACCTGCGCTTGGGAACCCAATTGGAATCAGCCGGTCGCCAGGAAGAAGCGATTCCCTACCTGGAAAAGGCATTGGAGATCCTCCCTACTCAGGCAGCAAGAGGAAGTCCCTATGACATTCTGACCCAGATCTATGAAGAGACCGGTGAAGTCGACAAGCTCGTGGAAGTGCGTCAGCGCTGGTGGCGCGCCACACCTCAGTTCGCTGAGAACGCTCACCGGATCGCGAGTCTGCTTTCCGACCGAGATCAGCCTCAAGAGGCGGCAAAATACCTTGAAGAAGTCATGTACCTGGATCCGCTTCAACCGGAGACCCATCAAAAGCTGGGAGATCTCTATTTGCAGTTAAGCGAAACGGAGAAGGCGGTGCGGGAATACACCGTGTTATTAAGTCTCAGTCCTGTTGACGAGGCGGCGGCTCACTATAGACTGGCACAGGCTCTATTTGAATCGGGAGACCGACAAGGTGCCCGCAATCACGTGCTGCTGTCTTTGGAAATTGCACCGGCTTACCCAGAGGCACAAAAACTACTTTTGAAACTGGTTCGACAATGAAACACATCTTCGCTTTGGCACTGGTTTTTCTGATCTTTTCCGGTTCCGTGATGCCCATCCTGAGTCTGGACGAAGTGGATCCTGCCAGAGACCCTGGTGATGTGAACCTCTTTCAATTCGCCCGCATCCGTTACAACGGTTATGTGGACTTTTTGGGCATGGGAAGTTGGGGCCCTCCGCCCTGGGCCCATGACTACCCTCGGGCCGAGAAGAACTTCTTGAAGATCCTGCTGGAAGTCACATCCATACAAACCACACCTAATTCCTATCTGGTCCTGGATATGGACGATCCCCTGATCATGAATTACCCCATTCTCTATGTCAGTGAGCCTGGATATTGGAACATCACCGATGAAGAAGCTGCTAATCTTCGGGCCTACCTCTCTCGAGGAGGCTTTGTCATCTTTGACGATTTCCGCGGAATTCAGGAATGGGAAAATCTGACCGCTGCCATGAAGAAAGTCCTGCCAGAGCGGAGCTTTCAAGAGCTGACCTTAGATGATCCGATCTTTCACTGCTTTTACGACATCGAAACACTGGACATGGTTCCACCCTACGCTGTTCCGGGCAAGCCCAGGTTTTACGGCATGTTCGATGAACAGAAGCGGCTTTTGGCCGTGGCCAACCATAACAACGACATCGGAGACTATTGGGAATGGGCCGATGAGTCCTTCACGCCTGTCAACCTCTCCAATGAAGCCTTCAAATTTGGAGTCAACTACATTATTTATGGACTGACGCATTAGAAGATTAGGGAGAGTTCGGGGACAGTCCCCGAATTCTGGAAGAATTCTTAGGACAGTCCCCGAACTCTCGCGCGCCGAGCGCGTAGACAAAAGAGAATAGAAAACAAAGAAACGAAAAGAGGATATCCATGGAAGAGGTAAAGCAAGCTGAAGAAGGTGGCATCCAGGCACTGGTTGAGGAGATGCTGGATTCGCAGAAGAAAATCCTTCAGGAACTGCGAAAAGTCATCGTCGGTCAGGACGAAGTCATTGAACAGGTTTTGATCTCACTTTATGTGGGGGGACATTGCCTCATCACGGGACTTCCCGGGCTGGCCAAGACGCTCCTGGTCCACAGTGTGGCCCAGACGCTGGGACTGACCTTCAAACGCATTCAGTTCACTCCAGATCTGATGCCCACCGACATTACCGGGACGGAGATCATCGAGGAAGATCCTGCCACGGGTCGTCGCCGTTTGGAATTTGTTCCCGGTCCCGTTTTTACCAATGTCCTTCTGGCCGATGAAATCAATCGCACGCCTCCCAAAACTCAGGCGGCTTTGCTGGAAGCGATGCAGGAACGAGAAGTCACGGTTCGAGGAATCACCTACAATCTGGATCCCCCCTTCTTCGTCCTGGCTACCCAGAACCCGATTGAGATGGAGGGAACCTATCCGCTGCCTGAAGCCCAACTCGACCGGTTCATGTTCAACATCATGATTGATTATCTTCCCGAGGCCGAGGAGGTGAAGGTGGTCCAGGAGACCACGGGTGAACCGGCACAGGAGATTGCCCAGGTGGTCTCGGGCAAAGATATCCTCCGCTATCAAGAACTGGTGAAGAAGATTCCAGCCAACGAAGACATCGTGCGCTACGCGGTACGACTCACGGGCAGCACTCGACCAGGCGAGGATTCAAAGCAGGACTTCATCAACGAGTGGGTGAGATACGGTGCCAGTTTGCGCGCTTCTCAATACATGGTCTTGGGAGGAAAGGTGCGAGCCCTTTTGAAGGGGCGCTTCACCGTTTCCACCGAAGACATCCAAGCTCTGGCCAAGCCCGTGCTGCGTCATCGCATACTGACCAACTTTCATGCCGAGTCGGAGGAAATCACGCCAGAGGATATCATCGAACGACTGCTGAAAGCCGTCGCCCCCCCGCAATCGGGACTTTGAGATGACCAGAACTTCAAATTCCAACCGATTCATCGATCCCCAAGTGCTGTCTCGCATCAGAGATCTGCAGTTGATCGCCAAGACCGTGGTGGAGGGATTCCTGACCGGTTTGCATCACTCCCCTTATCATGGCTTCAGTCTGGACTTTGCCGAATATCGAGAATACGCGCCGGGTGATGACCCTCGACGAGTGGACTGGATGGTCTATGCCAGAACCGACCGCTTTTACGTCAAAAAGTACGAGGGAGACACCAACACTCAGTTGCACATTTTGCTGGATGTCAGCAAAAGCATGGCCTTCAGCAGTCAAAAAGTATCCAAGCTCGATTATGCTCGCTACTTGGCGGCCGCCCTGGCCTACCTGGCCATGCGCCAAAAAGATGCAGCCGGCCTGATTTCATTCGACTCCGATATGGTCAGCCAGGTTCCTCCGCGGACAAGCCGGGGACACTTCTTTACCCTTTTGCATCACCTGGAGGGTCTCGAGGTGACTGGAAAAACGGATATCAGCGGGGCCTTGGAAAAACTCGCTCACCTGATCCGGCGACGGGCGGTGGTGGTTTTGATCAGCGATTTCTATCAGGATATCGAAAAACTCGCCAAGACTCTGCGCTTTTTCTACCATCGCGGTAACGATCTCATCCTGTTTCATGTGCTGGACCCGGTAGAACTGGAAATGCCCTTCCAGGATATCTCCACTTTAGAAGATATGGAAACACAGGAACACCTTTCCTATGTTCCGGAACACTCTCGCAGCACTTATTTTTCTCTGCTCAAAGAGCACATCGAGGGACTGCGCCGGGAGTGTCGAAATATTGACGTTGATTATGAGCTTCTGAACACGGGAAAACCTCTGGACCAGGCGCTGCATCGATATCTGTCGGTCCGGGAGAAACGGTATTAGGAGATTGGGGACAGGCCCCAATCTCCTAATACCGTAGAGAAGAGAAAGAAGAAAAAAAATAAAAATTGTCCTTTTGATTTCTCTTTTTTTCTTTTACTGAACGTTATGCAGTTTTTAGCTCCATTATTTTTGATCGGTGCGTTGGCCATCGGGGTCCCCATTTTTTTACATCTGGTTCACCGAGAGAAAACCAAGCGCACGCCTTTTGCCTCCCTGATGTTCATACGTAAGATCCCCTTCAAGGAGCTGCGACGGCGACGTCTGACTCACCTCTTCCTGCTTTTCCTGCGCTGCCTGGGCATTCTCCTTCTCGTTCTTGCCTTTGGGCGCCCGGTCATCACTGGAGCGTGGTTAAATCAGGTCAATCCTTTGCTGGCCCGTTCGGTTGTGATCCTCATCGATCATTCCTTAAGCATGACTCGCCAACCCATATGGGAGGCGGCTCTGCAGGCAGCCGAGGAGAAAATTCAGTCTCTGGGACAGGCCGACGAGGCTTTAATCATCCAGTTCGGTGAATCCGCCGAGGTTCTTTCCCAGTGGGAAGAATCTCCCCAACAGCTGCAAGAGATTCTGCGCCAGCGCACCACCCCCTCCTTCGAAGCGACTTCCTACTTAGAAGCCCTAAGGGTTGCGGTGGATCAACTGGGGGCGGCCCGCAACATCAAAAAGGAAATCTATCTGATCACCGATCTGCAGCAGGCCGGAATGGCGGCCAGCGCGGGTTGGCGAGTTCCGGGGGACATTTCCGTTGAAATCGAAAACGTGGGCCGTGAGACTCACAATCTTTTCATAGAAGATGTCCGAGTGGAGAGGGCCGTCTTCACCGACCAGTATCCGCACACCATCCTGGCTCGGGTGAGAGGCAATCCCCAGCAACCGGGGAAGGGCGAGGCCCAGCTCTTTGTGGAAGGGAACCTGATCGATCGAACGACCTTTGACATGGGCAGCGAGGGTGTGGTGAATCTGACCTTCAAACCCTTCGATCTGGAAGAGGGTGTTTCGCGAGGAAAAATCGTCATCGAGCCAACCGATGAGCTTCCCGAAGATAACGTCTATTACTTCGTTGTTGAGAAACAAGCACCTCGCCGCATCCTGGTTCTTCAGGATCGACAGGCTTCTTCGGCCTTTTATCTCGAGAGTGCTCTTTCCGCTGGAGAGAACCTGCCCTTTGCTGTCGAGATGTCGGTTGCTCCCGGCCCCGGCCAACTCAATTCTTTAGACACTCCTTTGGTAGTGCTCAATGACCTGCGCCAACCGCCCAGCCTTTCCCTCTTCAAATCCTACATTGAAAGTGGAGGAGGTCTAATCGTGGTCCTTAGCAACCGCGTTCTGGCAGAGACCTACAACCGCCAATGGGGCACACTCCTTCCCGTGGAATTGAATGAGCGGCACTTTGTCCGCCAGGAAAGCAAACCCTTCACTTCCATTACCCAGGTCAACTGGGAGCATCCCATCTTCCGGATTTTTCAGGATGTGCACAAAGCGGCCATCGCCAGCACCCAGTTTTACAGCTATTGGCGTCTGACTGCGAAACCGGATGCCACGATTTTGGCTCGCTTCAACGAAGGGGATCCGGCTCTGGTTGAGCAATCTTTGGGAGAAGGAAGGGTACTGGTCTTTGCCTCTTCGCTGGATCCCGTCTGGACGGATTTCCCACTTCGAAGCGCCTATGTTCCCTTCTGGTACCGCATGGCTCAATACGCTGGCCGCTGGCAGAGCACTCCTGCGGCACTTCAGATCAATCAAGTTTTGTCCGTTGATTCATCCAGCGACTCCTCGGGCACTTCGGGAACCTGGAACTTGATCGATCCAAGGGGCCAAAGGGTCCTTGGACTCAACGAGGAGAAGCCCGGTTTTATTCAATTGAAGATGCCGGGTCACTACGAAGTACGGAGCAACAAAAAGACCGACTGGGTGGCTGTGAACACCCCACCCCATGAATCGGACCTGAGTGCGGTGGCCATCGAGGAGTTTCAGGCAGTTTTCGTTCCCCTTGAAGCCCGCGTGGAAGAAGTCGGATTCGAGCAATCGGTCCAGGCAAAGGACCGACAACAATCGTTGTGGTGGCTTTTCCTACTGGTGGGCGCGGCGGTTTTCATGGCCGAGTGGCTGGTGGCCAACCGGACTCGTCCTCAAGCGTTTCCGCAGGGGGGAGAATCCAGAGTGTGACAGTTAGCCCGGATTATGCATAGTCCGGGCTAGAGGTATAATAGTAGTATAGGTGATCAGAGCATGAAAAACCCCGTCCTCAAGACGATCAGCCGTGCCAAGGGAAAGCTACAACTGGAGCGTCTCGTCAAGGGAATCGCCATTTTGATAGTTTTTATGGTATTGGCTTCCTTCCTTTTCACCTTTGTACTGGCCCGCAATAACTTTTCCGATAGCGCGCTGTTTCTGACCCGGACGGGTGGACTTTTGGGGGCACTGTTTTTGTTCGGTTACTACATCTTCCGTCCGCTCTGGAACTCACCCTCAAAGAAACAGGTTGCCCGCTTTCTGGAGGAACGCTATCCGCAACTGGAAGAGCGGGTTTCAACGGCAGTTGAAATCGAGACCACCTCTACGAGTGTCGATCCCGAGATACGAAGTTTGATTCAACAGGACGCCAGAAAGCAGCTGGGGAAAATTCTCCAGCCTCGCCTTTACCATCGACGAAGGAGCCTTGCATCCCTGGCGGCCTTGTTCTCTTCTCTGGCCATATTTACTTTCCTCTTTCTGAAGGGGCCCGAGGTTTATCCCTACAGTTTGAACAAATTGCTGCGATGGTTTGATCAATCCCAAACCCCCATTTATTCCGTTGAGGTGACTCCGGGTAACATCACGGTGGGGAAACGTGCTGATCTGGAAATTCGAGCCACACTCAAGGGATTCGAATCCGAAACGGTAGAGCTGATGGTCCGTTACGAAAATCAGCCCCAATGGGAAGAAGCCAGCATGAATCCCGATCTTCAGGGAGGGGATTTTGTTTTCATCTTTTTCGATATTCGGGATCCCATCAGCTATTACGTTAAGGCCGATGGAATCCAATCGGCAACCTACAGCATTGAGGTTTCAGAAATCCCCCGTGTGGAAGCATTGAAGGTGATTCTTGAATTCCCACGCTACACTGCTCTGGAGAACATGATTCTGGAGGATGATGGGGACATCCGTGCACTTGTGGGAACCCAGGCTGAGCTTTTTATCCAAAGTGATCAGCCCATCCAGAGCGGAAAGATCAAATTGGAAGAGGGTGGTGAAATCCCCCTGGAAATCCTGTCTCCTCAGGAGCTGCGTGGAGTATTCAAGATCACACAGGACGACTACTACAGGATCCATCTGCAGGACCAGGAAGGCTTCTGGAATCCGGCCTCTGATGAATATCTGATCGAGGCCCTCGAGGATCAACCTCCCATCGTGAGGTTTACCCGGCCGGGTCGCGATCAGAGGGTCACCAATATCGAAGAGGTGTTCGCCGAGATCAAGGCGGAGGATGACTACGGGGTATCCCACCTGGCACTGCGCTTTTCCCTCAATGGGGATCCTGAGCAGGAAGCTCCGTTGAACTACCCGAAGGGTTCAAGTTCCTTCTCCACCTCCCATACTTTTTATCTGGAGGAATTTGCTCTGGTGCCGGGAGATTTCATCTCCTACTACGCGGAGGCTTCCGACGCGGTTTCTTCCTCTTCCACCGACATTTACTTTTTCGAAGTCGAGCCTTTCGATCGGGAATACTACCAGTCTCAGCAGAGTGGAATGGGCGGCGGCGGCCAGAGACAGGACATTATTCTCTCCAAGCGACAAAAGGAAATCATCGTGGCTACTTTCAAACTGGAACGAGACCGCGACCGTCAGTCCAAAGATGAGTTGGAGGAGAACAGCCAGACATTGGCTCTTGTCCAACAGCGGCTTCAGTCCGAGGCTCAAATCATTGTCGATCGGATGGAGCGCCGCACCGCGGCAATCAGTGACCCCCGTTTTCAGAAGATGGCGGAACACTTGAAAGAGGCCATTACCCATATGAAACCGGCCCACCAGCATCTCAATGAGCTGGAGACCAAAGAGGCTCTTCCTGAAGAGCAAAAATCTCTTCAGCAGCTCATGCGCGCCGAGGCCCTCTTTAAGGAAATCCAGGTTTCCTTCGCCCAGAACCAGGGCGGAGGAGGGGCTTCTGCCCAGGATTTGGCCGACCTGGTAGACCTCGAACTGGACAGGACCAAGAACCAGTACGAGACCCTGCAGCAGAATCGCGAGACCAATCAGGAGCAGGCTCTGGATGAGGTCCTGGAAAAACTCAAGGAATTAGCCAAACGCCAGGAGCAGCTGGTGGAACGACACCGTCAGCGAGGCAGGCAAGGGTCCTCCGGCTCCAATATGCCTCAACAGGAGTTGATTGACGAGGTCGAGCGTGTCGCCCGTGAACTGGAGCGCCTTTCACGCCAACAGCAGGATCCTCGACTGCAGGATATCAGCCGTGATTTGAGGCAAGCTGTGCGCGACATGCGTCAAGCCCAGTCCAGTGGGCAAAACGACCAGGAGGCTCAAATGCGTGCTCAGCAGGCCCTGGAACGTCTTCAGGAAGCCCAGCAGGGTCTGGGTCAACAGCGCCGCCAGCGACTGGCTGAAGATCTGCAGCAACTCAAGGAGCAGTCTGAGCGCCTGGTCAAAGAACAAAAAGACGTGCTGGATCAGGTTGGGGATGTTCATAAAACCGCCAAGTCGGGGAATTTGGATCCCAATTATATCCGCCAGCTGCGAAACGTCTTGCGCCAAAAATCCCGACTCCAGGAAGATCTTCAGCAGTTGGAAGGAGACCTCCATCAAAGTGCCCGGCAGATGGAGTCCAAGCAAACGGAAGCCTCGCGCAAGCTCAAGCAGGCGGCACTGGGCATACGAGATCAGCGGATCCCGGAAAAGATGCAAGATGGAACCAACCTTCTTGCCCGCGGCTGGACCGATCTGGCCAAGGAGCGTGAAAAAGGGATCTTGAATGACCTGGAGGAAATGGCACAAAGGATCCGCGAGGCGGAGAAGGCCCTGGGCTCGGGCAATCAGGAAACTCCAAGGGAGAAATTGCAGCGCGCTCTAAACCAGGTGGGGAACCTGGTGGAAAATCTAGAATCCCTTGAAGATAGAGCTTCCGCTAACAATCAGGAAGGCCAGAGAGGGGAACAGGGAGAGCAGCAGGAGGGACAGCAGCAAGGGCAACAACAAGGACAACAGGGACAACAGGAGTCGCAGGGCTCGCAGTCTGCCCAGGGGGGGCAATCCCGAACCGGTATTTCTCGCCAGGCGGGAATGAATCCCAACGCTTCTGGAATCGACCCCCGGCAGGTGGGACGGGAGTGGCGGGAACGCCTCGAAGACGCCCAGGAATTGCGTGGCCTGCTGGAGGGACGTTCCGAGTTGGGTAGAGATGTGGCAGGTTTGATCCGCAGGATGCGCCAGTTGGACGCCCAGCGCATCTTTACTGACGCTGAAGAACTAGCCCGATTGAAGTCTCAGGTCATCGATGGTTTTCGCCAGCTGGAATTGGAGCTCAACCGAACTTTGGACGAGGAAGTTGAGAACCTGCTGAGGCTGGTCGACGGAGATGAAGTGCCACCCGAGTTTCGCCAGCGAGTCGAAGAATACTACCGGACGCTGGCCAACCGAAGAAATCCAGACTGAGTTTTTAGGTTTGTGAGCTCGTGCTTTCGCGCGGTCGTGCGTTCGTGACTTCGTGACTCCGTGCTTTCGTGCTTCAGAGACCCTCTGGTCCCGTTTAATTCATTGAGCTATACTGGCCACTCCCGGCGCCGGAGTGGCGGAATTGGCAGACGCACCAGACTCAAAATCTGGCGAGGGGTGACTCTCGTGGGGGTTCGACTCCCCCCTCCGGCACCATAGAATCAGCACCTTAGCCGAATCACCAAGTCTTTGCCTCATCCCACTCTTCGTCTTTGCGCCCGCTTTTGGCCCGCAGCTCCTCGACCTCCAGCTGCTCCGCCCGGTGGACAGCCCGCGAGGCATGATCCGGAGCGAAGTGGGCATAGCGCATGGTGGTGGTGATCGACGAATGGCCCAGGAGCTCCTGGACCGTCCGAAGATCCACTCCCCGCATCACCCACTGGGTTGCCCGAAAGTGCCTCAGGTCGTGAAAGCCGACCCAATTGAGACCCGCCTTCTTGCGGCCGCGCTCGAAAGGACCTCGTGGATCTCTCAACCGATCTCGGGTGTCCAGCCGAGCAAAAACCCAAGGACAGTCGATGATCCTCACCAGTGAGTTGAGCCATCGGATCGCATACTCCGTTAAAGGAATATAGCGGGGTTTGCCGCTTTTCGTCTTCTCAACCGAAAGCATTCGACTCTGCAGATCCACATTACTCCGCTTCAAGTGAAGACCTTCGGACTTACGCAGGGCCGTCTCGCCCAGCACGGCAACATAGGCAGCGATGGTGGGATCTTCTCTCGCAACTGCTTCCACCAAACGCCGTTCCTCTTGGAGCGTCATGACCCTCAGCGCCTTCCTCTCCTCCGGGAGCATGCGAAATTTCACCAGAGGGTGAGATTCGATGTACTCCCGTTCCAGAGCAAAGGTGAGCAGATGTTTGAGGACAGCGACGTTGCGGTTAACGGTCGCCGGTGCCACCTCCTGGGATCGCTTCGCCACGAACTCGTGAGCGTGCTTTCTGCGGAACACCTTTAACGGCACTTTGCCCAGGTAGCGCACAATTGGAACAAGGGCCTGCTCTTTGAAATCGGGCCGCGTGTTGTGTGCTCGACAGTAATCACTCAAGTAGGTCTCAGCAAACTGTGCAATTGTGATTTCTGCTTCCCTTCCGTGGGTGAGCTCCTCCTGCAGTTTTCGCCACGTTCCCATGGTAATGGCCTCTTCGATGCGTGAGAGTGTTTTCCTAGCCACGGTTACATTTAAAAAGTAACGCCGGAACCGGGACCCGTCCGGCCACCTTTTAGACAGTTGGATTCGGGACCGACCCTTGTGGTCCCTTACATGGTTAATTCCCATGTTGACTCCTTTCTGTCCCGGATTTTTCGCCAGCGCTATCATACCACTCGGGTAGACCATCGATGTAGGCGTCCAGATCTTCAAGGCGATACACTCTCCGATGCCCCATCCGATGAGTGGTAATCTCACCGAGGTCGGTGAGTTTTCTCAGCGTCTGCTCATGGATTCCCAGGTAGTGGGCAGCCGCCTTGGTTCCAAAAAGGCGCTGATTCGGCACCTGGATGAGAGCAATTGCCT
>JADFOI010000088.1 GCA_022562935.1 Acidobacteriota bacterium | reverse complement strand
GTGGAGGGGATCTTCACTATCCGCGGATGACCCTGGAGACCTATAAGGCTCTGGTTGACGAGGCCCATCGTCAGGGAATGAAGGTCTATACCCATGCCAGTCAGCTGTCGGATGTGAGGGACGCACTGGCGGGAGGCGTCGACCTGATCGCCCACGGGTTCGCGGAAGAGTTGACCGCCCAGAGCGACATTGCCCAAATGATCGTCCAACAGAAGGTCAGTTGGCTTCCCGACATCAACAACGCCGAGTCTTCCGTTAAAATCTTCGATCATCCTGAGATCTGGGAGGACCCGACTCTTCGCAAGAGCGTGCCCGCCGTCTATATTGAGATGGCCCATGACCCGAAGGTCCTGGCCAGGCTGAAGTCCCGCCTGGAACGCTCTCGGCGCAGCCATAAAATGAGAATGCGCACGGTGAAGGTGCTCTACGACATGGGCGCAAATATTTTGGTGGGAACCGATTCCACCGGTGCTCCCCACCGCATGTTCTATGGATGGGACATCCACAGGGAACTGGAACACTTGGTCAATGCGGGTATGAAACCGATGGACGTCATCGTGGCAGCTTCTCGAAAGGCGGCCGAGTACCTGGGTCAGGAGAAAGACCTGGGAACCGTGGAAGCGGGAAAGATCGCAGACCTGCTGATCCTTTCTGGCAACCCTCTGGAGGATATTCGCAATAGCAGAACCATTGAACAGGTCATCTACGCAGGCCGGCTCATCGATCGCGACAACTTACCCATGCTGGATCCGTTCAAAGAGGGCCTGGTAGCGACCGGAAAGGCGGAGCAGACCATTACCGATCAGGCGGTGGAAGAAGAACTGGTCGCTCGTTTTCCCTCGGGTCCAGCCAAAGAGCTGGTCATCAACCAGTGCTCCGGCTGTCACAGTCTGGAGGTGATCTTAGGGCAAGCGAAGGGAAAGGCCGAGTGGGAAGCCACCGTGTACGGTATGCTGGGTGAAAGAAACCAGCAGGGAGAAGCGATCATCAGGTACCTGGGGGAACACTTTGGGCACTAAATCAACGACGGCTCATGCACTAAAGGGCACCAACAGAGGAGTAACTATGAATTTGAAAACACTTTTAGCGGTTCTTGTTAGCGGACTCACGCTTCTTGTGGGCAGCTCCATGTTGGGCTCTTCCATGGCCTCTCCTGCGCAGGTGGGCAGCGATCTGGCCGCCCAACTACCTGACGGGGAGGGAAAGGGCTATGTGCAGACCATTTGCACGAGTTGTCACGGACTCGGTCTCCTTGTCTATCAGAGAAAGACTCTGCAAGGTTGGGAGGCAACGGTGTGGGACATGTTGGGAAGAATTTCAGCCGGTTTAGACCGGGAAGCTGAGATTATTTCCAAGTATCTGTACAAGAGTTTTCCAGCCGAAACGAGCACACCCCCGGCCGACGATCCACCCGCCGATGCGGGCATGTCAGAAAGCACGGCACCCCGGTTCCAGATTTTTCATCAGGTGGTCTTCAAGTTTAAACCGGAAGTCTCCGAGGTACAAAAGACGGCCTTGCTGGAAAGCGGAAAGAAAATGCTGGAAAGCATTCCCCAAGTGGCGACCGTGTTGGTGGGAAAGGTGTCCCAGGAGGACTCGGAATTCCCCTACGGCCTGGTGACCGGATTTCAAAGTGAAGAAGACTTGCAAGCCTATCGTTCCCATCCAGCCCACAGAAAATGGCTGGAGGAAGACTATCGGCCGCTTGTCCTGAAGAGTCAGGTCACGGATCTCGTTGCCATGGAATAGGAAGTCGGAGCGCCCTTCGGGCGCCTTCCAGGTTCCTGGTTCCAAGCAGGTTTGGAATCTGAGATTTGGAATTTGTTTGGGATTTGGAGTTTTGGATTTTGAATTTCAGCCGGTCTGCCGGCTGTGGTCAGTTCTTCCCGCCTCCTCCCACCTGGGATTGCTCGATACCCCGGTATTCTTCATTGAGGGCAATACCCAGGGCGTCGGCGATGCGGTTGAGATAATTCATCATGCCGATCAGCGCCGCCGCGTCCACGATGTCCTCGTCGGAGAAGCCCTGTGCTCTGAGTTGCTCGAGATCCTGCTCTGAGCAGGTATGGGCATGCAAAGTCAGCTTGACCGAATAGTCCAGGAGGGCACGAGTAGCCTCATCCAGAGGGGCCTGACGGTAGTCCTTTTTGATGGCTACTGCCAGCTCGCGGTCACCCAGTTCAGCACGGAGAAACTCTCCGTGTGCTTCCACTCAGTAGTAGCAGTCATTGGCGACAGAGACCACGACCGCGATCATTTCCCTCTGGCTCCGTTTCAAGCCCGAAGGACCATACATCAGAGTATTAAAGAACGACACCCAGCCTCGAGTGATGTCGGGGCGAATGCTGGTGGACTTCAGGATGTTGGGTATCCAGCCCCGTTGTTTCTTGAAGCTCTCGTACAGGTTTTTGACATAACCGGTGGCTTCTGTCTCTCCTGCCGTTCTAATCCAGGCGGTTTTGAGATTCCTTAGAGTCATGATCTTGACCTTTAGCGAGATTCTATTCCCTGCAGAGAAAAGGAGTCAAGGGTGAGTTATTTCTTTTCCGGCGGCCAGGCTTGCAGCTGATAAGCCGATTCCCAGAACATCCACTCGTAACGAGCACTGTGGCGGAAATGCTCCTTCATTCTTTGGATCTCGCTCGGGCTGGCGGAACCGGACGATTGATTGACGATCTCAAGAATAGCCTTCACGGAATCGCCGTACTCCTCTGAGGAGTAAGCGTCGATCCATCGTTGGTAGATGGGGTCCTTGGAACCCATTTTTTTCAGTTGCTTGCCGACTTCCCAGTAAATCCAATAGCAGGGGAGCAATGCTGACAAGGACTCGGCGAAAGGCCGACTGTATGCCGTGACCACGAGAAAGTTTGTGTAAGCAAAGGCTGCCGGGGAAGGATCGGCCTGGGCCACCTGTTCCGTTGAAATGCCGTACTCTGCAAAAACACTCTCATGCAAGGTTTTCTCGTATTCAAGGGTGTCCACGGCATGGCGGTTAAGCAAGGCCGCCCATTCTTCACGCGGAGCTTTCGAGGCAGTAATGCGCAAAGCCCGGGCGAACTCACGCAGATAGTGTGCATCTTGAATCATATAAAAGGAAAAAGCTTCTTGACTGAGTGTCCCCTCTGAAAGGCCTTTCAGAAAGGAATGATCGAGAATCTCCCGGTAAATGTCGAGATTTTCTTCCCAGAGTTCGTCGGTAAAATTTCGAGCTTGGGGTTCTACCAACAGGCCTAGAATTGCCAGCGAAACCAGCCATTGGGACATGCTCAACTCCTTCTTTAGCCCTGATTATGCATAGTCCGGGCTAGAGACACTAGAGGATTATGGCAGCTGTACCCGAATGGGTACAGGAATGTGACTCGTTCTTCTGAACTTCAGCGTGACTGACGGCGGTAGACGGCGGCGTAGACGCTTCGGAAAGGTGACACACAGTAGTCCTCGATCAGCTGTTTACCTGAGACCGGACGAGCAGCCAGTTCCTCGCTGAAGCGCTCTTTGAGGCGGAAAGACAGACTCATAATGTCCGCTTTTTTCTCTCGGTTTTCGACACTGAAGGCGTCTTCCAGGTTCGGTTCCAGCTGGAATATGTCTTGATACGAATGGGTGCGCAGCTGGTAAGGAGTGGGGACTTTTCGATTGCCCAGTGCCTGATAGTGGGAGATAAGGCGTCGTTGAAAGTCCAGATAGTCGAAATTTTCGACCTTATTGGTGACACTGATCTCAATCACGCAGTGTTCCTCAGCCCATTGGCTCTTCAGGCCGTAAGTGAAATCGAGCGCATCTTTGTTGAATTTGATGCGATGCCCGTTCTTATCGTGGAAACATTTTAATTCTTCTTCTCTTTCCTGACCGCCGTAATCGACCGGGTGGGTGACATAGTGGGGACATACCCGTTCGTACCACTCATCAATGATCTGACTCAGTAACTCGTCAATAGCTTTCTGGATCTGTGTCGCTTTGCTCTTTGTTGTGGTCATACAGTTATCTTCAAACGGGCATCATTGTAAACGAGGAATCCATGTTGAGCAATGGAAGTCCATGATAAAATAATACAAAAATGGGGTTCACACGTGTTTTGCTCTTGACCGTCTTAGTGTTCGCCGCCTGTGGCGGTCCGGGGCGAATTGTCAAGCTGCCTGTTCCGCGAGAGGATGTCCTGCACGCCTATCGTCTGATGGCCGAGGGAGATGAAATGGCTCTGGCAGGACAGAGTCATTTCGCACTGCTCAAGTACTTGGAAGCCTCGCGTCTCAATCCCTACCACGAAGTCATTTTCAATAAATTGGCCATTGCTTATGCTCGCTTGCAGCAATTTCGTCAGGCTGAGAAGGCAGTGGAGCGGGCTATTCGACTCGAGCCCGGTTACGCTTCCGCCCACAACACAACAGGGATCGTCTATCTAGCCAATCTATCGAACAAGCGGGCCATCCGTTCCTTTCAGGAGGCCATCAGATTAAAGTCGGAAGAAGCAAATTTCTACGTTAATCTGGGACAAGCTTATCTCAGGGAGGAAAAGTATCAGGAGGGCCTGCGTACTTATCAGAAGGCACTGGAACTTGACCCCGACATCTTAGACAACGCGGATGTCATTGAGCTTACACCACAATCCGCCGAGGTGGTGACGGCGGAAAAGCTGTATCAGATGGCTCGAGTCTTTGCAGAATTGGGGAATCGGCAATCTTGTTTGGAATATCTAGGAAAAGCACTTTCAGCGGGTTTCTCAGATGGGCGCCGGCTCCTGAGCGACACCGCCTTTGAAAAATTCTTCGAGGATGCCGAGTTCATCGATTTGATTGCCTTGTACGGAGTTGAAGGCAGGTAAGGACTCAATTCACCAGACGGCGGATTTGTTGTTCAAGCTCAGCCCGACTCATAAAAT
The DNA here is from genome assembly GCA_022562935.1 of Acidobacteriota bacterium. Classification (GTDB taxonomy): domain Bacteria; phylum Acidobacteriota; class UBA6911; order RPQK01; family JADFOI01; genus JADFOI01. The sequence continues at coordinate 10,325 of JADFOI010000088.1, read as the reverse complement.
GCGAACTCGTCAACTCCAAGTCATCGTCCAAAGTCGTGCGTATTTCAAAGCGGGCACTTCCCCTGAGGATGTCCTGCACTTCTTTTGAAGTCAGGTCTGAAGGGTGGGGCCCCAATGGAGAAATCCAGATTTCTTCCTCTCCACGTTTGCAGCCTACGACGAGGTGGTTCCGTTGGCAGAAGAACTCAAGATAATCTAACGTGATCAAATCTATTTTTCTCATCCAAGGCTCCTTGAATTTCCTACTTCAGTATAACGGTCTGACCTAAAACGGTGCAAACGAAGAGCGAGCCCGGGTTATTCACAGGTTCTTGTCACTGCAGTAGAGAATCTATGCATAATCCGGGCTAGGCACCTCAGCAAACCCAGACAGGCAACCAAGAATGAGACACTGGGATAAGTTAGTCTAGAAAGGAAGCAGATATGAATAAGTTCATTTTGATGTGCGTCTTTTTCCTCTCCAGTCTCACAGCCCAGGCGTCCGATCTCTCCCTGTTTGCGGGTTGGACGAGCGTGGGATCACTCGGGACCGTTGTTGGGCAAGTCAATTTGAGCAACTTCAATGTCTTTGGAGTCCGCTGGGAAAAGGATTTTCTTGTCGTATTGGGTTTTGAGAACACTCTTAGTTTCTCATCGGGTTCTGTCCTGGCTACTGCAGGTGAGAATAATGGAGGCCTGAACTACAATGGCAATCTGGTCCTCAACCTTCCCGTGAGGCGAACACTTCCCTATTTCACCTTGGGACTCGGGGTGTTGCACAGGCTTGGAACTTCCTTTCCTGATGTCGGGAGCAGCTTTACGTTCAATTGGGGAGCGGGTCTGAAGTTGCGCGGGCTTCTGGGCCCTATGGGTGTGCGTATCGACTACAGGCGCGTGACCATCTATGGCGTTCTGGACGAGAATGTCAAAACTCATGAAATCTCCGGTGGCGTGATGTTCACCTTTTGAGAAGTAGACCACAGACCGCAGCCGGCAGACCGGCTGAAATTCAAAATCCCAAACTCCAAATCAAATCTCAAATTCCAAATTCAAAACGAATTCCTAGTTTCTATTTTCTGCGCGGGAAGCGCGCTTGCTACTAGGAAATCACGGGGGGCAGACTTCCGGTAAGGGTGCGCAGTTCTTTCGGAGAGGGTAACAAAAAAGCGGGCAAAACACCGGGTGAGGTCAGAAGAACGATACACAATAATATGGTCTGAAGCCCAAAGACGTCGCTGAGGATTCCCACCGAGGGGAGAATAAATCCCGACACCCCCCAGGCAAAACCCATCATCAGTGCAGCCACGGTACTGGCAGCCTCCGGAATCAGCCTCTGGGCCATCACCACATTGACCGGATTGGAGAGGAGAAGAAATGCTCCTGCCAAGGTGCACAGGAGCGTTGAAATCGGACCGCTGGTCAACAGGAACGCCAGTGCCAGTGGAGTATAGCCGATCATGGAAACAGTCAGAACCCGCTTACCCCCAAAGCGATCCGCCAGAATTCCACCCCAGAGTCCCGAGAAGGCCCCAGCCAACAGAAAAAGGGACAGGCCCAAGGCTGCCTCCATCGCACTGTGGCCCCGCTGGGTCAGGTACAAGGGAATAAAGGCCACAAACACGATGTGGTTGATCGAGCGAACGACCACCAGAGAATAGTGGATCAAAAGCAGCCGACGGTTTTCCTTGAGGCGTTTTCTGAGTTGAGTTCCTCTGACCTTCTTTTCCACTTCTTGTGGTGAGGGTCCATATTTTAAAAGGTAGGCACTCATCAAGACCCCGGGCAGGGCCGCCCAGTAGCTGTTGTTGAGACCCGCCAGGGTAATAACACTGGTAATATAAATGGGACCCATCGAATACCCGATCATGCCTCCGGTAATGAACACCGCCATCTGATAGCCACGACGTTGGTCGCTCACTTCAGCCGTAACCGCCGCCCCCTGGGGATGAAAAGCGGCGATTCCAACGCCCCCCAGGACGACCAGGAACAACAGGGTGGTGAAGCCGGGAGCGATTCCCAGGGAACAGATAAAAACGCCGGCCACTGCCGGCCCCATTGCGGCAAACACCTTGTGGCGAAGGCGGTCTGCCAGATAACCATAAAGAGGTTGCATGAGAGAGCTGGAAAAGACCAGGGCCCCACCCAGGATGCCTGCCTGAGTCAATGAGAGATTGAGTTCGTCGCGAAGAAAGGGAAGAAAAGCACCCAACATGCCTGCGTAGGCGTCAATGAGAAAATGGCCAGCGGCAAGAGTCAGAATGGATTTGTGGACCTTCATTGCGGCAAAAAAATAAGTATTGTTACATATTGCTGCCGCTTCCAAAAGTCAGTCAGAACCATGGCAACCCAACTCCCATAAGATAGAATGCTTCTGTGAAAATCTCTGATTTTGACTATACTCTGCCCCCTGAACTGATTGCCCAGTATCCAAGTGAGTATCGCGACCAGTCTCGGTTGATGGTGGTTGATCGAGCGGGCCGAAGTTTCCAGCACCATCGGTTTCGAGATCTGCCGCAATTCCTTTCATCGAGTGATCTGCTCATCCTGAACAACACCCGAGTGATTCCGGCTCGCCTCCATGCTCATCGAGTAGGCCGTCGGGAGAAGATCGAAGTGTTGTTGCTGGGTCCTGTTGAAGGGGATGTGTGGGAAGCGCTGGTGAGGCCGGGTAAAAAAGCGCGGCCGGGCACTCGCCTGGTGTTCCGACCGGATCAGTTCGAAGCCACGGTTCTTGAGAGTCCCCCTTCAGCGGTACGCCGGCTCCGCTTCGAATATTCCGGGGAATTCTGGGACTGGATCGAAAAGGTGGGCCAGACACCGCTTCCCCCTTATATCGCTCGTCCGCCCACCCCAGAGGATCGAGAGCGATATCAAACCGTCTTCGCCTCTGTTTCCGGGTCGGTGGCAGCTCCAACGGCGGGACTACACTTTACACCGGAATTGCTGGACCAGATCTCCCACTGCAAGATTACCCTGCACGTAGGTTATGGAACCTTCAAACCGGTTTCGGTGGAAACCGTGGGAGAGCATCAGATGGATGCTGAATACTATGAAATCGGTTCAGAAGCGGCCACCCGAATTGTAGCGCAGCAGAGAAGGGACGGCCGCCTGATCGCGGTCGGAACAACCACGACACGTGTCCTGGAACATGTCTTCTCCGAGCATCAGCAAATTGTACCCAGTGAGGGCTGGACGGATCTTTTTATTCGCCCGGGATTTGATTTTGGCCTGATCCAGGGTCTGATCACCAACTTTCATCTTCCCAGATCGACTCTTCTGCTCCTGGTTTCTGCCTTTGCAGGGAAAGATCTGATCCAGGCGTGTTATCGTGAGGCTGTTGAGCGGGAATATCGCTTTTACAGCTATGGAGATGCGATGTTGATCTTATAAGACGCGCAGAGAGAAAGGGTCAGGAGGTCAGGAGGGTCAGGGTTTTCCGAAGCGCGCTTCCTAATTCATCGCAAACTCGAACTCGGTGGCGTTTTTGAAGGTCTCCTGCATATGCTCTTTGATCTTTTTGATCAGTGCTTTTTCACTCAACCGGATGGCCTCCCGGCTGACCTCGAACTGATTTGCGATGTCCTGTAGGGTTCTCGGCGTCTCAGCGATGAGGCGTTCGTGCAGGATGATCTTTTCCCGTTCCCTCAAAGTTCGAGAGAATTCTTCGATCTCTCGATTGAACAGCTGTTTCAGTTCCTTTCGAGCCAGTTGCTCGTCGACCGAATCCTCTTTTGCCTTCAAAGTGTCGATGTATTGAATAGACTGATTGTCATCGACATAGGCGTTCAGACTCAAATCGCTGGATTCAATGGCCTGTTCTACCGCGACCACCTCTTCGGGGCGGACATTCAATCGTTGAGCAATCAAAGCGGGAGTGGGTTCGATTCCCTGTAAGCGAAGCTTCTCTTTCTCCTTGCGTAAATTAAAAAGTAGCTTGCGCCTTTCGTTAGTTGTTCCCACACGTACGATTCGGAAATTATCCAGGATGAACTTGATGATATAGGCCTTGATCCACCAACTGGCATAGGTCGGCAAGCGCGCACCTTGATAAGGATCAAAGCGCTTCACAGCTTCCATCAGACCGATGTTGCCCTCCTGTATGAGGTCCATAATGTTGGTGTAGACTCGGTTGTAGAGTCTGGCGATTTGAACCACCACTCGAAGGTTAGAGGTGATGAGGCGGTAGGCCGCTTCCTGGTCATCGTGCTCGTGGTAGAGCAGCGCCAATCGCTTTTCCTCCTCGGCCGTGAGAGGTTCAAATCGGCCGATCTCGAGCAGATATTTGGGTAGTGGATCCAGCTTGGCCAGCTTGACCTGTGACTCGGAGGACAGTTGTTGCGGTGAGAGTTCCTCGCTTTTCGGCTCAACCAGCGATTCGATGGTCTTTTCGCTGGGTTTCACCTTCTGCTTGGAACTTTTCTTTTTCGTCCTGCTCATCGGGAGATGACCTTGCTGCATAGACTAATGAACGGTTTTGGTCTTCTTGGTCATGAAATCCATCAAAATATAGTTGGCAAGGTTCAAGGTGGTGGCGAAGTAGGCCTTCCCGCGACAAATCTGTGAGACTTTTTTGACGAAATCCACCAGATAGTAGTCTCTTGCCAACATAAAGGTATTAATGAGAATGCCTGCTTTCCGGCATTGGCTGACCTCCTGGTAGGTTTCCTGCAAGATCATGGGATCCAAACCAAACGGATTCTTGTAAATCCGGCCATTGGGGAGGGTGATTGCAGAAGGTTTTCCGTCGGTGATCATAATGATCTGGCGCAGGTCCTTCTTCTGGTTCATGAGAATACGACGCGACAGGCGTAGGCCCTCGCAGGTATTGGTGTGGTAGGGACCTACTTTAACCGTGGCCAGCCTGGCTAAAGGTATCTCCTCTGCCGAGTCATGGAAGAGGACCACTTGGAGAGAGTCTCCGGGAAACTGGTTGCGGATGAGATGGGCCAGTGCCAAGGCCACTTTCTTTGCAGGAGTGAAGCGGTCCCCGCCGTAAAGGATCATGCTGTGGCTGCAGTCCAACAATAAAACGGTTGCACAAGAACTTTGATAGTCGGTTTGGTAAACCATCAAGTCCTCATATTCCAGATTGAGGGGTAGCTTGAGACCTTCCCGTTTGACCGCATTCAAAAAAGTTGCACTGATATCCAGATTCAATGTGTCGCCAAATTCGTAGGGTCGGCTGGGAGCGTCGGATTGGACACCTGTGGAAAGCTGGTGCGTTTCATGACGACCAAAACTGCTTCGGCCCAGGGAGCTCATCAATTCGCGTAAGGTCTTGTAGCCTAGAAAATCCAGACCTTTTTCTGTGAGTTCGAAGTGGATGTTTTTGACTGGATCAGCTTCACTCCCTTCTCCTTCCCGAGGAGCCTCTTCCCAACCCTCTTCAGAGGCACGGATATAGTTTGCGTCCACCAAACGCTGGATCAATCGATCCAGGAGATCCTGAACATCGGTGGGCAACTGGCCTTCCGGAAAATCGTCCACGTAGCGGTCAAGGGCTTCACGCCATTCTGAAGGTAGGCGCTCATCCGTGGAGAGAATTTCCGCAAGGGCCTGATAAAGGCTTCCCAAGGTCTGATCGAAAGGAGTGCCGCGATAGAAGGGAGAATAAAAACCGCTTTCCAGAAAAAAATCCTTGAGTTGGTTGACCAGCTCTTCCAGGTCGATCTCTTCCAGGGGGCGGGGGATATATTTGGTGTAGCGAACTCGACTCATCGTTCTTGCCTAGCAGGACTCAATTGAACGACCTTTTAGAGAGAGCAGGATCTCCCAGAAACTCTTCTTCCGATTGCACCGCTTCTTTGAAGTAGCCCCGTTCCTCGTTGCGACTGAGTTTCTTTCCTGCGTAAAGGCCTTCCAGTATAAATTCGATGAGTGAAACAGCAGCGGGCAGATCGTCTTGTGGGGAAACTCCCATTTTTCCCAAGGTTTCTTCCAGTCCCTGAATCGATTGCACCTTTTTGAAATATTCCTGAGCCGGGGTTTTGTCGCTGACCTGGACTTCGCCTCCCAGATCGAACCACTGCACAATCTGATCGAATTGCTGGTTCGGAAAATGTCGCTCAAAGGACTTCAGAATAGCGGCCCGGATCAGTTGTTTGGCGATGTTTACGGCACCTTTGAGTTCTCCCTCGTACTCCAGTTCCAATTTCCCGGTGATGGCTGGAATGGACGCATAAATGTCAGAAACACGGGGTACGACCGTCTTCTCCTGGGCCCTTAGCGCTCGCTGTTCGGCGTTACTGACGGTGTTTTCGAGGCAGGAAATCGGCAAACGCTGGCTGACACCGGAACGGTTGTCAATTCGCTGATCCTGGCGACCCAGAAAAGCGACTCCCTCGATGATCTCGGTAATGAACTCGGGAGTCACGATCGTTTTTGAGGAGTCTCGTTCGATCCAGGATTCCTGAAGAGTAATTCGAATTCCATCTTCGATGCGGTCAGGATAATGGGTTTTCACCTCTGATCCGATGCGATCCTTCAAGGGGGTGATGATCTTTCCCCTTGCGGTGTAATCCTCCGGGTTGGCTGAAAAGACCAGGAGGGTATCCAGGGGCAATCGGATGGGAAACCCTTTGATCTGTACATCGCCCTCTTGCATGATGTTGAAAAGACCCACTTGAATCTTGGGGGCAAGATCGGGAAGTTCGTTCATGGCGAAGATCCCTCGGTGGGCTCGAGGCAAAAGGCCGAAATGAATATTCTCGTGAGCGGAAAGCTCTCTACCGTGTTTGGCGGCTTTGATGGGATCCAAGTCTCCAATGATGTCAGCGATGGTGACGTCCGGTGTGGCCAGTTTTTCTATATAACGTTGCTCTCGTGAAAGATAAGTGATGGGCAGATCATCACCTTCTTCCTGAATGCGTTTGCTGCAAACTCCGCAAATCGGAAAGAAGGGATCATCATTGATTTCACAGCCCGCAACACAGGCGATCTCTTCGTCCAGGAAGTCGGTGAGGGCCCGCAGCATCCGGCTCTTAGCCTGTCCGCGTAATCCCAGGATGATGAGATTATGCTTGGAAAGCAGGGCATTGATGATGGCTGGAATGACTGAATCCTCGTACCCAATGATGCCCGGGAAGAGGGGTTCCTTGGCGCTGAGTTTCTGAATCAGATTGTGGCGGATCTCTTCTCTGACGGATCGATAGCTGGACGGCTCGCCTTTCTGTCGCTTCAATTCTCCGAGTGTGGTCGGTTTCATGTGTAGGGTTCAGAAGAATAACACACAGCCGGGGATTATGTCGAAGGAGGGAGTTCGGGGCCTGTCCCCGAACTCCCTCCTTCGACATAATCCCGGCTAAAGTTTCAACAAGCGGATGATTTTCTCCTTGTCGGGTTCAACCACGATGGGTTTGTTGGCGAAGGTGGAGTTCAGCTTTCCCGACTTCTCCACAACACGGTTCTCGTAAGTTGCATGTTGGTAAAGGTTGTCGAGATGGTAGTTGACGGTATACTCCGGATCCTTCAGTTGATGACCGGTTAAGATTGCCACCACGTCTTCGTCGGGGTCCATATCGACTTCGTGCTCGTGGTGCTGGCTCAGTTGCAAAAGCTTCTTAAGACCGGCGACTGTGGTAGCCGAGGCTGGCTCACACCCAACTCCATCACGTCCCAAGACTGCTTTGGCGTCGGCAATTTCCTGCTCGCTCACCACATCACACCAGCCATCCGTGAACTGCAGGGCACGCAAAGCCTTTTTCCAACTGATGGGTTTCCCGATCTTGATGGCGCTGGCAAGAGTCCAGGCATCTTGGACGGGGACCAATTGCCTCGAACTGGTGACCAAAGTTCGATAAAGAGGGTCAGCACCGCTGGCTTGGATGATGGTTAACCGCGGGACCTTGTCGATAAAGCCCAGTTCTTTCAATTCCATCAGGATTTTGCCGTATGAAGAACTGTTGCCCAGATTGCCGCCTGGTACCACAATTCGATCCGGGATCTTCCAGTCCAGTTGATCAAAGAGTTCCAGCATCACGGTTTGCTGGCCTTCGAGTCGAAACGGATTGATGGAATTCATCAGATAAAGGTCCGTTTCTTTGGAAAGTTCCTGAACCAGGCTCATAGCGACGTCAAAATCCCCTTGGATCTGCAGAGTGAGGGCGCCGAAATCCATGGTCTGAGATAATTTCCCGAAAGCGATCTGACCCTCGGGAATGAAGACAACGGCACGAAGATCGGCCCGGGCGCAAAAGGCCGCCATGGAGGCGGAAGTATTGCCGGTGGAGGCGCAGGCCACGACCCGCGATCCCAGCTTCTTGGCTTGGGTAACCGCCACCGTCATGCCGTAGTCCTTAAAAGAGCCGGTCGGATTCCAGCCGAGGTGCTTGACCCTCAGGCGTTTGAGACCGGTATATTCAGCGCAGCGGGGTGTCTCCAAAACGGGATTGTTCCCCTCTCCCATGGTCACAACGTGGGTCAGATCTTCCTCGAGAAAAGGCAGCAATTCTCGATAGCGCCAGACTCCACTGATGTCCAGTGGATGGTTGGAAGCACGTCGCTGCCGAAACAGCTTTTTGAGCTTGTCAACGTCAAGATTTGAATGATTCTTGACGATGTCCAGAAGATCAGAGCAGTCAGGACACTGGTAGAGCTTCCTGCCGATATCGAATTCACTTCGGCACGATTCATTGATGCAGCGAAAAAAGAAGGGTGGATCGGGCAGGCCGACTTCTTGGAGCTTAGTCATCAGCTAGGAGCGGCCGAAATTGCTCGATCATCGCCGGAGAATCCCAAGCGTAGGATCCAAGCTGCTGGAGGGCAATGCGCCCCTGACGGTCGACGATGAAAGTGGTGGGGAGCGCCATGATGTTCAATTGCAGGGAAAGAGTGTCCTCAGGGTCCAGCAAAATCTTGAAGGGGTAAGGGTGCTCCTCTAGAAATCCACGAACCACTTCAGGGTCTTCGCTCGAGACGGCCACCATGGCAAGCCCCTGGTCCGAGAATTCCTGGTAAAGAGAGGCCATCGCAGGCATTTCCTCAAGACAAGGTAAACACCACGTCGCCCACAGGTTGAGAAAAAGGACCTTGGATTCAAGATCGGAATCGATGAGAGGAACATCTTCTCCATCAAGTGTCTTGAAGGTGCCCGATAGATCGATGGGTTTACGCTCCTCCACCGGCAGCCACTCCCTCTCAAATGCTGGAAGCTCCGGGGGCTGGGCACATCCTAGAATGAGCAGAACTGCCAGGATCGGTGGTGCCATCCTGCGTAGAAAACTCACCTCGTTTGTCATGGTGTAATTCGCCCCGATCCGATTCTAGCATAGTTGTTTCTGGGATTCTGTTTATGATCAGACGTCTCCGAAGGAAATCCCGATGGCCTTGGCGGTACGCACGTATTCCCCTTCAGGATCGACCAGGCGCTGACCAGCGATTGCATTCTTGATGGGCACCGATTCAACCTGGCCACATTTTAGAGCAACCATCAGTCCGAACCGCTCCTGGGCAACGAGTTCGACGGCCACCAGGCCAAAGCGGGTTCCTAAAAGACGGTCAAAAGGACTTGGACTGCCACCCCGTTGCAAGTGTCCCAGCACCAGAACTCGGGTCTCGACGTCAAGTCGTTTCTGGATCATCTCCCCCACCACGAATCCGATACCTCCCAGGTCGCCCCGATGATCTCCCTCATGAGGTTGGCGGTAAACCGGGCTTCCACCGGAGGAAGCGGCAGCTTCGGCCACCACAACCACGCTAAAAGGACGCCCCCCTTTGGCACGCTGCCGAATTTTCTGGCAAACCTTTTCAATATCAAAGGGGATCTCAGGAATCAGAATCACATCGGCTCCACCCGAAATTCCGGCTTCCAAAGCAATCCATCCCGCATTTCGACCCATTAATTCCACCACCATGACTCGCTCGTGACTTTCAGCGGTGGTGTGGACTTTGTCGATCGCTTCAGTAGCGGTATGCAAGGCCGTGTCGAAGCCGAAGGTCATTTCGGTGGCCAACAGGTCCTTGTCGATCGTCTTGGGCACCCCGATCACCGGCAATCCTGCCTTGAACAACCGATGAGCGATGGAGAGCGTTCCGTCACCCCCGATCACGATCACCCCATCCAACTTCATAGCCCGGGCCGTGTCGAAGACCTTTTGGGAATAGTCCTTGAATTCTGTCTGCCCTTCCTTGTTTTTCACCGGATAGCGGAAAGGATTCCCTTTGTTGGTCGTACCCAGAATGGTACCGCCCAGGGGAAGGATGCCTCGAACCGAGTCCAGGGTCAGGGGCACCATTTTGTCGGATTTCAGGAAACCGTCGAAACTGTCCTCACTTCCCCAGACTTCCCAATCGTAGCGAAGGATTGCCGTTTTGACGACCGACCGGATAACGGCATTCAATCCGGGGCA
>JADFOI010000183.1 GCA_022562935.1 Acidobacteriota bacterium | reverse complement strand
AGCGAGAAAGACGACCCAGGGTCTTTGTGGGGCATCTGTGGGGGACTCCCCAGATGGTGATCGTCCCCAAGTCCAATGCCAGGGGAGTGGTGGCGGGAACCGCCAACCATTCAGGTGTTTATCCGACCATAAAGGTTCATCTGGAAAACCAGCAGGTGGTGAAGGTTGAAGGTGGCGGAGCTTATGGAGACAACTGGAGGGAAATCGTAGAACGGGGAAAAGACATCCAATGGCCGGAATATCCGCGCAAGGGTTTCAGTTGGCTGATTGAGGCCGGAATCGGTTCCGACCCGGGGAATATTCCCGGGTGGTGTTGGAACAATGGGGAGGTACGCAGCTCCGGCATCATCCACTTTGGATTTGGAGTGGGCAGCCAGACGGAGAGGTTCAAGAAGTTTATTGGGGAAACGGGACTGCCGGGAGGGCACAACCACATCCATATTCGCTTCCCCACCTACGAGATCAAGAACTCCCGCGGCCAGGTGGTGAAGGTCATCGACAAGGGTCGCTTCACCGCCTTTGATGATCCTGAGGTCAGGAGGGTCGCGGAAAAGTTTGGAGATCCGGACAAACTCCTTCGACAACTCTGGGTGCCTGCCGTTCCCGGCATCAACTATCCGGGAGACTACCAACGGGATTTCGGAAGTGACCCATTGACCTGGTTGAGAAAATGGAAGTCCATTCTCGAGGGGCAGGTGGATCGGGTGATTCGCTATGGCTACAGAATGCCCAAGGAGCCCATTCTGGAGGGTTAGAAAGAGAGAGTTCCTCTCTCCAGTAAGCTCCAAGCCCGGTGTCACCCACTCATCTGCTGACGGAGAATCTCGATGCTCATGTTTGTGGGTTGGACCTCGATGGCCTGAAAGACACCGAAGCAGTACTGTTTGATTGAAACAACCTCCAGGTTCGCTTCCCCGACCAGCCCCAGAATATTTCTGTTCCAGTTACAGCCAAAGCGTTTGGCGTGCTTGTCGGCTTTCCTGTCCTGCCATCGTGCCAATCGCTCGTTGCTGCTTCGGCCGTGCTCGAGAAGAAGGATCCGGCCGTTGGGTTTGCACACCCGTGCCATCTCCCGAAGAGCCTGTACGGGTTGTGTCAATGTGCACAAACTCAAGGAGTCTACGACCGTGTCAAAGGCGTCGTCTGGAAATTCAAGGCTTTCGGCATCCATTTCCTGTATGGAGACCTCGAGCCTTTGTCTGCGAGCTTTTCGTGAAGCGATCTTCAGCATTGCACGGCTCAAATCGATCAGCGTGATTTTACAATCTTTGGGGTAGTGACGGAGGTTGTTTCCCGTCCCGGCAGCCACTTCCAGAACATCTCTCGAGGCCTTTCGGAAAAGGTTCTTCCTGATCCGGTTGATTCCAAGGAATTCAGGGATTTTTTCCAGGATGTCGTACCATCGGGCATATTTGTTGTAGCTTTGGGTGATTTCTTCTTTGGAGAGTTTGTTCAGAGGCATAAGAAGGCCACTGGCATTTTAAGGGAGATGATTCACCAATCACAAATCCTCATTCAGAGGGGCCAGCGCGCGAAGCGCGCAAATCCAAAATCCCAAATTCAAAACAAACTCAAAATTCGACCGCACGAAAGCACGAGGTCACGAAGTGACGATCGCGCAGAGGGCTTGATTTTTTGTTCTTTGAGGATAAGACTAGACCTACACTCAAATTCTTAGCTCGGGAGGTTCCTATGAAAACCCATGAGGACATTTGTCAACACTTGGTCTTGTGTCTGTGCATAGCGGCAGTTCTGCTGCTCCAGGCAACGGACTCCTTTGCCCAGTTGCCGCCGGAAGTGGCCAAGTACGGTTACGCCGATACGATTTTCTTCAATGGCAAGGTGGTGAGCATGGACGACAAGTCCACCTCGACCCGTGTCGGGAATATCTACCAGGCCATAGCCGTCAAAGGGCACAAGATCGTCAAACTGGGAATCAGCGGGGAGGTCCGGGCCCTGGCGGGACCCGACACCAAGGTCCTCGATCTGCAGGGGCGCACCCTGATTCCCGGCATCATTGAACCCCACATGCACATCTACGGCGAAGTCGTCCGCTATCTGGACCGCTTTGGCTTCAAGTATCCACCCCGGGGAATTATCGTGGAGACACAGGCTAAGAAGACCCTGGAGGAGACTCAGAACCATCTGAGGGAGACCGTGCAGGAGGCAGTCAAACAGGTGGAGCCGGGCGATTGGGTGGTGGTCAGAATGCAGGCTCATCCCGAAGCTCCCAGAGCCTTAGGTCTGTGGGGGGCAACCCGGCGCCTGACCAATCGCAAGACCCTGGACCTGTGGGCGCCCGATAACCCGGTTCTCATGCGTCCGGGAGCTCGAGGCAATATCAATTCCAAGGCCTTGGAAATTTTGGATGACTTTCTGCCAGGATATTCGGCCTCCATCCATGCCACCATGCACGGAGATAGGATTGGTGAGGACATCGCCGCCATCGGTTGGGTGGGCAGCCAGGAAATGGCGGTTATTACCTGGGAGCTCTTTCTTCAACACTTGCCCTTGAACACTTTGGCCCAGGCTTTGAAGATCAGTTCTGAAGAATGGGCGTCTTTAGGAGTCACTACCCTCTCCACCCGCATTCCTTTCCCGAAAGTGATGAGCGGATATGCCACATTAGCCGGTCTTGGACAGATGCCGATACGTCTGGCGGCCCACTACGAAGTACACCGGATGCCCACCGATCCGGATCAGACACGGCAGATGTATCGGCGAACGGGCGTTTTGCAGGGGATCGGAGACGATTACTTTTGGATTGACGGGGTGGCTTCCGAGCGCTGGGATTCGGGTTATCCCGAATCGTGCACGGGACCCGATACCCAGGCTCCAGCCCATATCAAGGCGCGGGAAGTCTGTCCCCAACCGGGTGACCTGATGTGGGACGTCCTGGAAAATGCCCTCAAGTCGGGATGGCGTCTGGCGGGAGTGCATATGTGTGGCAGCGAAAGCACTCGGGCTTATATCCGGATGATCGAAGCAGCCCGGGTTGAGAATGGGATGTCGATGGAGGAAATTCGCGCTATGGGGATGACGGTCGAGCATTGCAATCTGGTGGGAAAGCAGCCGGATATCCTCCAGAAATTGAAAGACTATGGAATCATCATGAGCTGCGGCCCCAACCGAATCAGCGAGGCCCCCGCCTGGATTGCCGACTACGGTCCCCAGATTGAGTCCTTTATTCTGCCCTTTAGAA
>JADFOI010000003.1 GCA_022562935.1 Acidobacteriota bacterium | reverse complement strand
TCCAGGGGGTCGGGGGTTCGAGTCCCTCAGCGAGCAAACAACCCGTCCCAACCTGAAAATCCTAACCCGATGCTTGGTACAGTTTCCCGGGGCAGGTCAACTGTCAATGGTTCCAGGTCTAACTTAGAAGGTGGACTCGTTCGTGGGGGCAGGTCAACTTTGCCACCCTTTTGCTGCAAAATGGTGAAAGCTTGGCCTATGTCAAGGATCAGTTGGGCCACAGCAGCATACGCATGACAGTGGACACCTACGGCCACTTGGTACCAGGTGCAAACAGGCAGGCCGTAAACAAGCTGCCGTCACTGGATGAATCAGACCCTATCGAACTGCCCCAAACAGGCCAGCAATAGCCCCTATACCCGACCATAAACAGACCTAAACAGGACCAGGTGTGGTCTTAACAGCCACAACAGCAGCTTTTGCCAAGCAGTGCGCACCAAGGATCGATACCACGGATCGAGCAAGCTTTTGCCAACTGCAGTCAACTACCTACTAAAGACACTGTCCCCTTTATTTACCTGTCGAAACTCATTCCGTGCCAGCCCGAGAAAATAGGTTTTATCCGTAGGGGTTTAACCTTTGCATTGTGGGCCTGTCCCCGAACTCTCCCTCCCTCAGGAGTTCCCTGACCTTATCCTGATCTTCAGTCACTTCCTTGGGCACGATGGTGTGCCCGGCGATCCCTTGTGCTCCCCGGCTGGTCAATTCCCGCGCCAGCGACTCCTCGGCTCCCAGCCTGATGGAGTCCCGAGCACTCAAAACAAAAGCCGCAACCTTCTGGCCGTCCCAGTTAGTGGGCCGAGCCGCGGGATCGACCCAGGTACTGGCAAACCGGGTCGCCCCACCACAGGCCGCAAGTCCAAAGGATAGAAGCCCCACAGCGAGTAATCTTGTTCTCATCCTAGAATGCTCCTTCCCTCAAAACACGGACATCAGGACACGGGTTACCCTGACGATCGACCCATTTCCCTATCGAAACAAGGTTGACGGCATACGGTGAAGACTATTGATGTCGTGCTGGTTTGACAACTGTCAGAACTGACAGTGGGGCCAGGGTTACATTATGGATTAGACGGATTAGAGACTTCTGTCCGCATCTTCACCTGCTTGTCTAAAAAGCTTCCCCATTAACTCCCTCATCCCCACCTCGTTCCAATGGGTGGGTTAAGTTTACGGGTGTAACCAAAACACTGGCCTCTGATTACCCATGCAATTACTGCGGAGACCTTCCTGCACGACGCCTACCGCGAGTTCTCCTGGAGTTACTCTGAGGACGGCCCCGTCGTGAACGACCCTGGCCGGGTGTGTCCCCAGAACTCGTCGGGTTCCGCAAAACATCCGGAAAAGTCCGGCGCTCGACCGCTTTTTTCAGCACCCCCTCGATCTTGCGCACCATGGGCCTGTCGGTATGGGTCACAAAGGTGAAGGCCTCGCCAGTTCGCTCGGCGCGGCCGGTGCGGCCGATGCGATGGGTATAGGCATCGACGGATTCCGGCATGTCGAAGTTGATCACGTGTGAGATCTCCGACACGTCGATGCCCCGGGCCGCTACGTCCGTGGCCACCAAAATGTCGTATTGGCCGTTGCGAAATCCGTCAATGGCCCGCCGGCGCTGCGATTGGACCATGTTGCCCTGGAGTCCCGCGACCCGGTACCCCTGGTTCTTCAACTCGGCAGCCAGCTTCCGGGTACGCCGCTTGGTACGGGTGAAGATGAGCACCCTACCGGTATCTGTCGTCTGGAGAAGCCTCAGCAATAGCTGGTACTTGCGATCGTGGGAGGCCAGATAGAAGGTGTGGGAAACGGTCTTGGCGGGCACACCCGCCTCGATCTGTACGAACACCGGGTCGCGGAGCATTCCATCCGCCAGTCTTCGTATTTCGGCCGGCATGGTGGCGGAGAAAAACAGAGTCTGGCGGGTTCCGGGAAGGTATTTGAGAATTCGCCGGATGTCCGGAAGGAATCCCATGTCGCACATCCGGTCCGCCTCGTCCAGAACCAGCATCTCGACTCCCGAGAGATTGATGCTTCCCCCGGATATATGGTCGAGTAGTCGTCCCGGACAGGCGACCACGATCTCAGCACCCCGCCGAAGAGCCCCCACCTGGGCGTGCTTTCCAACACCCCCATAAATCGAGATGCTGCGGACTCCAGAACCTTTGCCTAGATCAACAGCGGTCTGGTGAATCTGTTCGGCGAGCTCCCGGGTGGGAGCCAGGATGAGAGCCCGAATCCGCCCCTTGCGGCCTAGCATCAAGCGTTGCAGCAAGGGAAGGAGGAAGGATGCCGTCTTTCCGGTGCCGGTCTGGGCCAACCCCAGCATGTCGCGTCCCTCCAACACAACGGGAATGCCCCTCTGCTGGATGGGAGTGGGAACGGTATAGCCGATCTGCCTGATGGCGTCGGCTATCCGGGGATCAAACGAAAACTGTGTAAAACTCAATTCAATTGCTCCTTACCTGATGGATTCGCGCACCTCTGATGCTCGAATCCAGCGGACTCTCGACTATTTGGCCGGGGAAACTGGGAACGGGTGAACGTCTTCCAATCCCTAGACGCCTTCTCTAAGCGAATTCAGAGTCCTGTTTTGATGGGGTCTTGATTTCTTCCGGGCCCAGTTCAGAAGACCCGGTGACTGAAGTGGAGGATCCCATGATACCACACAAGGAGGGCCCTGGATACTGAAACCTCGATTGAAGAGTTCCCTACCCCACCCAAATACACCTAATTTTCACCACCCAAATCCGCACCCTATCCGCACCCTGGCCCTATTTGTCCTTTTACGACACCCTGGTTAAATGAACTTAAATAATTGATTAATAATGAGTTAGATTGGAGCGGGAGACGGGTCGCCTTTATCTGAGCGAAGTGAAGAATCGAACCCGCGACGTCCAGCTTGGGATTCTAACCTTGACAAACGCTTCTCGTAGTGATTATTCTGCGCGAAATTCAAGCAATAAAGTCTGAATTGTATTCAGATCCTTAAGCTCAAAGGTGAATATGATGAGCATGATCCGCAGAGTGTTACTTGGAATGGTGTTTCTTCTCCTAGCTGGAGGAGTTGGCCTCGCAAATGAGTACCCTGATGACACCATTACGATTATTTGTAATTGGCAAGTAGGAGGGGGATCAGACACGGTATCCAGACTGATTGCAAAGTTCGCTTCAGAAAAAGCGGGAGTAGCAGTTATTGTTAAAAACGTGACCGGTGCCGGTGGCGCAGCGGGTGTCAGATTCGCTTCGGAAGCAAAAGCCGATGGATACACTGTAGGGATAATGGGATCAAGTTTTGTCGCACGGAACTACAGCAATCCAAGTGCTATAGAATTGAACGATATTGATCCTTTGGTTTTTTTTGGCCCAGACCCCGGAGCTTTGTCCGTGAGGGCCGACACGGGTATAAAAAATTTAAACCAATATTTTGAAAAGCTAAAGAGTGATCCTGGCTCATTGAAAAATGGTACCGACCCTCCCGGTGGCTCATCAGCAATTGTCGCTTCCTTCATCGAAAATTCTTTGAATGTGAACATGTCTCAGGTGCCCTATAGCGGGTATCCAGCAGCTAAGGCGGCATTGCTGTCCGGTGAAGTGCAATCTGCAACGTTGCCGGTACCTATCGTTTCGGAGGAACATAAATCTGGGGCAGTCAGGATTTTAGGGGTGACTTCTAATCAGAGGCATTTCAAAGCACCGGATGTCCCCACCTTTTCAGAACAAGGTTATGACTTGATAGCAGGTGATTGGAGAGCCTTGTTTCTGCCAAAAGGTGTGCCTTACGGGAGACGCATGCTGCTGGAGGATTTATTTCTGAAGACCATGCGTGATCCTGACTTCCAACAAGCTGCCACAAAAGCGGGATATATTGTGACGCCCATGGATTCTGTAGATACCAAAATAAGAATAATGAAACATGACACTGATGTTTATCCGATCTTATTGAAAGCTGGTCTGGTGACTCAAAGGAAAAAGTAAAATAGACCGATCGCCACAATCAACCCAAATCCACCCTATCTTCACCATCTAAATCCGCACCCTATCCGCACCCTGGCCCAATTTGTCGTTTTACGACACTTCACTAAACTTGACTTAAATAATTGATTAATAAAGAGTTAAAGTGGAGCGGGAGACGGGAATCGAACCCGCGACGTCCAGCTTGGGAAGCTGGCATTCTACCGCTGAATTACTCCCGCTCTGATTGACACTTGGAGATTGTCATTAATGCAGCCAGCATCATACCACAGCCCTCGAGGACACAACAGGACTGCTTTGTTTCACCTTGTTTACGGCTGAGGCCTTGTCAAATGAACTGTCGATCAGCCAAAATGAACGCCCATGAACCTTCTCAATCTCGTGCCGCCAGAAGCTGAGCGGTATTTGACGGAATGGCTGGCCGCTCGCAACGAACCGCGATTCCGCCTACGCCAAATCTTGCCCCGCCTGTGGCAGCGTCCCGTTGTGAATTGGGGGGAGGCCACAGAGTTACCCTTGGAATTGCGTGAGTCGTTAGACCAGGAGGCACCGCTTCCACGCCTCGAGTGCACCCAGCGGCAAGTCTCGAACGACGGCACGGTCAAAATGCTTTGGAAGCTTTCCGATGGGCTGGCGGTGGAATCGGTTTGGATTCCAGAAGGAAGCCGAACAACGCTTTGCATTTCTTCCCAAGCGGGCTGCGCATACGGCTGCGTCTTTTGTGCCACAGGACGAATGGGCTTTCAACGTCATCTGGCTTGCTGGGAAATCGCGTCTCAAGTGCGAGAGATGATGCTCGACCCGAAGTTTGGCAAACCCTCCAATGTTGTCTTCATGGGGATGGGGGAACCTCTGCACAACTGGGACGCCGTTGATACCACTCTCACGATCCTGAACGATCCCAACGGCTTCCGCATTGGCGCGCGCCACATCACCGTCAGCACAGTGGGCCTGATCCCCGGGCTGAAACAGCTCGCAGCCAGGCCGGAGCAATTCCGCCTAGCCGTGTCACTCCACTCCGCCATCTCCGAGCGCCGTGCGGCTCTGGTCCCCGTGGAGCGCCGATACCCCTTGCCTGACCTTCAGGCGGTTCTCTCTGGATTCGCCCGACGCGTTACCCTGGAGTACGTGATGATTCAAGAGGTCAACGACAGGAAGGAAGATGCCGCCGCCTTGGTCGACCTGGCTTCTCGACTGTACGCTCTCGTGAACCTATTACCTCTGCATCCCGGAGGTCACGACCTTGAACCGTCGCCGCCCCGGAACATCGCCCGGTTCGCACAAGAGTTGCGGCGGGCGGGCATCAATGTCAGCGTGCGCAAGAGCCGTGGCCTGGACATCAGCGCGGCCTGCGGACAGTTAGAGGCGAACACTGATCACGAGCAGCGTTCTGTATGTTCGGATCAATAATTAAAACAAACTTCTCCATAGGCCTACCGGGATGGCTTCCTCGGACTTCCGAAACCAGATCTTGGTAGAATTATCTTTCCATCCCGGATGAGTTGACCGGGAAGAAGTGAAGATCATGGCTCAAGAGAATCGACAAGAAGAACTGATCCGACTGCTGGAGGAGCGCATCCTGGTGCTGGACGGTGCCATGGGGACCATGATCCAGTCCCACAAGCTCCAGGAGGAGGATTTTCGAGGCCAGCGTTTTGCCGATCACGGCTGCAGCCTTCAGGGCAACAATGATCTTTTGTCTTTGACTCAGCCGGAGATTATTCAGTCCATTCACCATGCTTATCTGGAGGCGGGTGCCGACATCATTGAGACCAACAGCTTCAACTCCACCTCGGTGGCCCTGGGCGACTACCAATTGGAGGATCTGGCCTTCGAGTTGAACTTTGCTTCAGCCGAGCTGGCTTGCAAAGTCAGAGATGAATACAGGGCGCAGGAAAACAACAAACCACGCTTCGTAGCCGGGGCCATAGGTCCGACCAACCGAACGGCCTCTCTGTCTCCCAGTGTGGAGGATCCTGGACTCCGCAACATCACCTTCGACGAATTGGTGCAGGCCTACACAACGGCGGTCCGAGGTCTCATCGAGGGTGGAGTGGACATCCTTCTGGTGGAGACCATCTTTGATACGCTCAACGCCAAGGCCGCGCTTTTTGCCATCGAGGAGTTTTTCCAGGACCACGATCTTCGACTGCCCCTGATGATCTCAGGCACCATTACCGACGCCAGCGGAAGGACCCTCTCGGGTCAAACCCCTGAAGCCTTCTGGAACTCGGTGGCCCACGCTCGCCCGCTCAGTATCGGCTTTAACTGTGCCCTGGGTGCGGAGGATCTGCGACCCCATATTGAAGAACTGTCTCAACTGGCTGACACCTATATTTGCGCTTATCCCAACGCGGGACTCCCCAACGAGTTCGGTGAATATGATCAAACACCTGGGGAAATGGCCGATCTGCTGAAGGAGTTTGCCCAAAGCGGATTCTTGAACCTGGTGGGCGGATGCTGTGGGACCACACCGGAGTACATCAAGGCCATTGCCGAGGCCGTGGACAACCTCCCCCCGCGGCCCGTCCCTGAGATCGAGTCGCGGTGCCGTCTCAGCGGTCTGGAACCCCTGAACATCGGCCCCGATACCCTCTTTGTCAATATCGGAGAACGGACCAATGTCACCGGTTCCCGGCGCTTTGCCAAGATCATCCTGGAGGGCGATTTTGAGCGGGGCCTGGAAGTGGCCCTCCAGCAGGTTCAAAACGGCGCCCAGCTCATCGACATCAACATGGACGAGGGAATGCTGGAGAGTGCTCAGGCCATGACCCAGTTTCTGAATCTGGTGGCAACGGAACCGGATATCAGCCGAGTTCCGATCCTGGTGGATTCCTCCAACTGGAAGGTGATCGAAGCGGGTCTCAAGTGCCTGCAAGGAAAGCCGGTGGTCAATTCGATCAGTCTCAAGGAGGGGGAAGAAGAATTCGTCCGGCAGGCACGGAAGGCTCGGGGCTATGGGGCAGCTGTCATCGTGATGGCTTTTGACGAGAAAGGCCAGGCCGACACTCGGGAGCGCAAGGTCGAAATCTGTACTCGTGCCTACCAGATCCTGACCCAAGAGGTGGGCTTTGCACCCCAGGACATCATCTTCGATCCCAATATCTTCGCCGTGGCCACGGGAATCGAGGAGCACAACAACTACGCTGTCGACTTTATCGAAGCCACACGGGAGATCAAGAAACGGCTGCCTCATGTGAAGGTGAGCGGAGGCGTCAGTAACGTTTCCTTCTCCTTTCGTGGCAACGACGTGGTTCGCGAGGCCATGCATTCCGTTTTTCTGTACCACGCCATTCGGGCAGGGATGGATATGGGCATCGTCAACCCTACCCAGCTGGCGGTGTATGAAGAGATCCCGACAGATTTACGGGAGCGGGTGGAGGATGTCATTCTCAACCGCCGCCCTGATGCCACCGAACGGCTGCTGGAGATCGCAGAGTCTCAGGTCAGACAGTCCAAGAGTGTGAAAGCGGATCTCTCCTGGCGTGAAAAGCCGGTCCAGGAGCGCCTTTCCCATGCACTGGTGAAAGGATTGAGCGAGTACATCGAGGAAGATACGGAGGAGGCCCGTCAAGAGTACTCACGTCCGATTCAAGTGATTGAGGGTCCCCTGATGGATGGCATGAACGTGGTGGGAGACTTGTTCGGAGCGGGCAAAATGTTTCTTCCCCAGGTGGTGAAAAGTGCCCGGGTGATGAAGAAGGCAGTGGCCTATCTGCTTCCCTTCATTGAGCAGGAAAAGACCCAGGCGGGAGAGACCCACTTCAAGGGAAAGATCCTGATGGCCACGGTCAAGGGAGACGTGCACGACATCGGCAAAAATATCGTCGGTGTGGTGTTGGAGTGCAACAACTATGAAGTGATTGATCTGGGAGTGATGGTGCCTGCCAAACGTATTCTGGAGACCGCTCGAGAAAAGCAGGTCGACATGATCGGACTCAGTGGCCTGATTACTCCCTCACTGGATCAGATGGCTCATGTTGCTTCGGAAATGAAACGGGAAGGGTTGAATATTCCCCTGCTGATCGGAGGGGCCACGACCTCTCAGGTTCACACGGCCGTCAAGATCGCACCCCATTACAGCAGTCCGGTGATCTATGTCCCTGATGCCTCCCGTGGGGTGTCGGTAGTCTCCAGCCTGCTCAGCGATCAAAAGGATTCCTACACAGAAGAAGTGCGCGTGCGCTACCAGCAAATTCGCGAAAAGCACGAAGCCAAAAGAAAGCAGATCCGATTCCACTCTCTTCAGGAGTCACGCAAAAACAGGGTACGGATTGAATGGGAGAGTTACAGCCCGCCCATACCTCAGTTTCCGGGAATCCGGGCCTTGAATCACTATCCCCTGAAAGAGCTGATAAGGCACATCGACTGGACGCCCTTTTTTCAGGTTTGGGAGCTGCCCGGACGGTTCCCCCAGATTCTGGAAGATAAAAAGGTCGGTGAGGAGGCCAGAGAACTCCATCAGAATGCCCAGCTTCTGCTCCAGCGCATTGTGGATGAAGAGCTGCTGGAAGCCGGTGCGGTGCTTGGACTCTTTCCCGCCAACAGTGTGGGAGATGACGACATTGAAGTCTACAGCGATGAATCCCGGTCAAAAGTCCTGATCACCCTTTACAACCTCAGGCAACAGATCCAACAACAACCGGGCCGTCCCAACCGCTGCCTGAGTGACTTCATCGCACCCAAGGAAACAGGTGTGAAGGATTACATTGGAGCCTTTGTCCTCACCGCCGGAATGGGCATTCAAGAAGTGGTGACGGCCTTTGAGCAGGATCAGGATGTCTATCAAAGCATCCTGGTCAAGGCACTGGCAGATCGCCTGGCCGAAGCCTTTGCCGAGAGGCTGCACCAGAGGGTTCGCAAGGAGTTCTGGGGATACGCGTCTGAGGAGAGTCTGGAAAACCAGGAACTCATTCAGGAACGATATCAGGGCATTCGGCCGGCCCCTGGCTATCCCGCCTGCCCGGATCACAGCCTGAAATCTGAGCTCTTTGAGCTGTTGGGAGGCCAGAAACATTTGCCCGTCTGCCTGACCGACGGTTTTGCCATGCTCCCAGCGGCTTCGGTGTGCGGTTTTTACTTCTCCCATCCTGAGTCTCGCTATTTTGGAGTGGGGCAAATCGACCGGGACCAGGTCAAGGACTATGCCCGCCGAAGAGGAATCGATGTGGAGAAAGCTGAGGAGGGGTTGTCGCCGATTCTGGGTTATCGGTAACATGAGGAACTGACAACTGACAGCTGACAGAAGATCGCCTGATTGGGAAGATGGGGGAGCGGCCTCAGGGCCGTTCGGCACCTGAGGTGCCTCCCACATTCCGGAGGTGCCTCGGGGTGGGGGAGTTTGGTGGCTGACCCCTACAAAGATCGAACGCGCGCGAAGCGCGCTCAGGGCAGCGGATCGGTACTGAGGATGAAATGAATCCCCTGTTTTTCGAAGGCGGAGAACCTTGTCTTCGTCAGGGCGGCAAAATCGATATCCGGATGCTGAACCGGTGAAGTACAGTCCCGAAGGATGAAGATTTTGTCCAGCGTCTCTGGCTTGTCGGCAAACTCATCCACCAGATCTTCAAGGGTTTCCAGAACACAGTGGCTTGCCGCCTCGCCGGCAATGATGATGACGTCATCCTTCTCCAGGTCCTCCAGAAAAGAGCCTCTCCCCCCCTCAGGAACCTCCGCAACGGGGATCTCTGGCTGAACGATCGAGTAATGTTCCGTTTTGGGAATACTTCCCTTCCTCCACCAGGTGGGCTGACTCTTGCGGGCTATGGAATGCCAGAACACGGCCGACCATAACTCGGGATCCAGGGCATTGCCGATACCTCCAATGGGGACATGGTAAGGCCAGATCGTGAGCTGTTTCTTGGCACCTTCCTCGAGCTTTCGGACATAAGCTGTAGACCACTCAGGCTCGAGCAAGGGACGCCACTTTCCTTGCCTGAGATCCTCCTGGGTGATGAGGGTAAAAGGAGCGGGGTGATGACCCTCTGGATCGGCCCACCAGGCTGGATGAAAAATCTGGTGGGGCAGGTGAGAGTCCAAAGAACAAGTGATGCTGCTGATGCGCCCGGCATTTCGATAGATAAATTCGACCAGGCGCCGGATATCCTGTAGGGCACCGGGTACATAAAGGGTGCCCTGGGGGTGGCAAAAGTCCACCTGCATGTCAATGATCAACAGCTGAATTCGCTGTTGATCCTGGGAGGCGGGAGGCAACCCGGCTCGAGCTGCCTCCTGGGCCAGGGCCGCTACATCCGGGTAGAAGAGAGTGCCTATACGATCAGGATCGTAGCAACTGGGAAAATCCGCCACTTCTCTCTTCCCTTAACCCGACGGCACGGTTCCCGTTTTATCCAGTTCTTCGACGATGTTTTCCCACTTACCGGTGGTTTTAAGCATCAGATCCACCACTTCGCGAACGGCCCCGCCACCGCCTTTCTCGCTGGTAACGTAGTGAACAGCACGCTTGACGGATTCCACGGCGTTGCCAGGAGCGGCAGAAAATCCTACCCTCTTCAGCAGGGGGAGATCGGGAAGATCATCGCCCATATAGACAACTTCCGAGGCTTGCAGGTTTCTGTCCTTCAGAATCTTTTCAAAATCCCCTACTTTGTCTCGAGAGCCCTGGACGACAATTTCAATACCCAACTCTCGGGCCCGAGCCGACACTTCCTCACTGGTGCGTCCACTGAGAAAACCGACCTCCCAGCCCACCTTCATGGCCAGTCGAATAGCCAGTCCGTCATAAACAGAGAAGAACTTGATTTCTTCACCACCGGGAAGCAAACCAATACGCCCGTCCGTCAACACACCATCCACGTCCAATAAGATCAGGCGAATCTTTCGAAGCTTATCCACGACTTGATCCGGTAATGAGGTCATCGTCTAAAACATCTCCATTCCCCAGAGATCATGCAGGTGGATAATCCCGATGACTTTCTCAGAGGCATCCGTAACCATCAAAGAAGTGATCTTTTTTTGCTCCATGAGGTGGAGCGCACCTGTAGCGAGCTCATCCTCGTTAATGGTCAAGGGATTCTTGGTCATACACTGGCTGGCGGTCCTGGAGAGTATCTTTTCGCGCTCATCTTGAAGCAATCTTCTCAAATCTCCATCCGAAATCACTCCAACCAGGCGATCATCTTCTGCCACAACACTGGTAATGCCCAGACCCTTTTTCGACATCTCGTAAATCACCGCATCCATTCCCGTCTCCTCGGTCACCTTGGGAATTTTCTCTCCGCGATGCATCAGTTCCCCCACCTTTGCCAGCTTCTTACCCAGTCTCCCGCCGGGGTGCAGGCGAGCAAAATCCTCCATATGAAATCCTCTTTTCTCAGAGAGAGACAGAGCCAAAGCGTCTCCGAGGGCCATGGAGGCGGTGGTGGAAGCGGTCGGTGCCAGTCCCAAGGGACAGGCTTCCCGGTCCACCCCAACATCCAGCACCAGATCCGCACTTCTAGCCAGCGTGGAATCGGTGTTGCCCACCATGGAGATCAAGGGAATGCCCAAACGCTTGATGGTCGCCACCAACTTCACCAGCTCCTCCGTTTCGCCACTGTTGGAGAGGGCCAGCACCACATCCTGGCTGGTGAGCATCCCCACATCCCCGTGAACCGCCTCGGCCGGGTGAAGAAACACCGATGGCGTACCGGTACTGCTGAATGTGGCGGCAATTTTCCTGCAAACGATGCCCGACTTCCCCATTCCCGTGGCCACCACCCGACCCTTGCAGTTGGCCAACAATTCCACGGCGCGATCGAAGGATTCTCCAAGCCGCGGGATCAGACTCGAGATGGCATCCGCTTCAATCTGTAAGACTTTACGCCCGGTTTCCTGAGACATCGTAGTTGTCAGTTGTCAGCTGTCAGCTGCTCTTTCACCAGCTGGTCAATTTCCTGTAACTGACTTAAGACGTTCTCCACCTCATCGATTTGCAAGGCATTGGCGCCGTCACTCAAGGCCTTCTCGGGATGATCATGGACTTCGATAAACAGGCCATCCGTTCCCACTGCCACTGCTGCCCTTGCCAAATGAGGGATAAACTCGGCCTGACCGCCGCTCCAACCCCCTGCCCCACCCGGTAACTGTACGCTGTGAGTGGCGTCAAAGACAACCGGAACGCCCAAGGCTCTCATGATGGGAAGAGCCTTGAAATCCGTCACCAGGTTATTGTAGCCGAAGGAGACGCCTCGCTCGGTGAGGATGATTCCAGCAGCCCCCGCCGACTGAGCTTTTTCCACAACATGCTGAACATCCCAGGGGGCCAGAAACTGGCCTTTCTTGATATTGACGATCCTTCCGGTAGCGGCGGCGGCCTGAATTAAGTCGGTTTGCCGGGAGAGAAAGGCCGGAATCTGCAGCATATCCAGAACCTGAGCCGCGGGTTCGACCTGGTTCACCTCATGGACATCCGAGGTCACGGGTATTTGTAACTCTTGACCCACCTTCTGGAGAATCTCAAGACCCTTCTCCAAGCCAGGACCCCGATGAGAGTGAATGGAGGTACGATTGGCCTTATCGTATGAGGCCTTGAAAATAAAGGGGATCTTGAGGCGGGCAGTGATCTCCTTTAAGCGCCCGGCCATTTCCATACAGTGCGGCTCGCTCTCAATCACGCAGGGGCCTGAAATTAAAAAGAAAGGGTTGTTACCGCCAAGTTTCCACTGGCCCAGGGGAATAACGGAGGTTGGTGTCATCGATCGTCCAGCTATCAGTTCCCGGTCATGGATAAGGATTACGACCCTGGAATGATACCAACAACCCACCCCCAAGATACAATGGACGGATAGGCTAGTTGGCTTCGCTGACCGGACTCTCTTGCAACGCTGAGGTTTCTTCCTGACCGGTTCGTCGCGCTCTATACTCGGCAGCGGCCTGGATAAAGCTCACAAAGAGCGGATGAGGCTTGAGCGGTCTGGACTTAAATTCGGGGTGAAACTGACAGGCTAGAAACCAGGGATGTTCCGAGATCTCCACGATTTCGACAAAGTTTTTGTCCGGGGAGTTTCCAGAAATCTTGAGACCGTAACTGGTGAGAATCTCCTCATATTCCCGGTTGTACTCGTAGCGGTGTCGATGACGCTCGGAAATCTCTGTTTCTCCGTAAATCCGTTGGGCCAGAGACTCTTTCTCGAGAACACACGGATAAGCTCCCAACCGCATCGTTCCACCCATCTCCCCGATACCCAACAGTTCGCGAAGTTTATAAATGACACGGTGGGAACTGGAAGGATCAAATTCCGAGCTATGGGCATCCAGGGAGCACACGTTACGCGCAAACTCGATCACCGCGCACTGCATCCCCAGACAGATTCCCAGATAGGGGACTTTGTTGACGCGAGCATACTCAATGCCTCGAATCATCCCCTTGATCCCACGGGGACCAAATCCACCCGGCACCAGAATACAGTCCACCTCTTTCAGTTTGCTTTCCCAATCTTCGCCCACCAGCCCTTCTGAGTCAATCCATTTCAGGTGCACAGCCAATCGCTGGGGGAGTCCTCCGTGCAGCAGAGCTTCATTGAGGCTCTTGTAAGAGTCCTCATATTCCACATACTTGCCCACGATTCCAACTGTCACCTCTCCCACCGGGTTGCGGATGACCTCAACCAAATTCCGCCACTCGGTCAAATCACCCTCACCCTCGGGTAAGCCGAGGAGTTTCACGATGATCGAGTCCAAACCCTCTTCGTGCAAGACCAGTGGAACTTCATAAATGCTTTTAACATCCTTGGCCGTGATGACCGCTTCAGGATTAACATTGCAAAACAGGGAGATCTTGTCCTTGATTTCCCGCGGCAGCAGGCGATCGGTGCGGCAGAGCAGAATGTCCGCCTGAATACCGATCTCCCGCAGTTCTCTGACAGAATGCTGTGTGGGCTTGGTCTTCAGCTCACCCGAAGCCTCCATAAAGGGGACCAGCGTCAGATGAATGAAGACGGAGTTTTCCTGACCGACCTCATTGCGCATCTGACGAATCGCTTCAAGAAAGGGGAGGCTTTCAATATCCCCCACCGTGCCCCCGACCTCCACGATGACTACATCCAGGTGATCACTCAGCTTCTTGATGGTGGCCTTGATTTCGTTGGTAATGTGAGGAATGACCTGAACCGTCTTGCCCAGATAGTCCCCCCGCCTCTCTTTCTCAATAACGGCTTGATAGATCTTTCCGGTGGTGGAATTGTTGTCCCGGGTCAACCGCACGTCCATAAACCGCTCATAATGCCCCAAATCCAGGTCAGTCTCGGCGCCATCGTCAGTCACAAACACCTCACCATGCTGAAAAGGACTCATGGTCCCCGGATCTACGTTGATATAGGGATCCAGTTTCAGTACGGTGACGGTAAAACCCCGGGCTTCCAGAAGGCATCCTATGGAAGCCGAAGCCAGGCCCTTACCCAGCGAACTCAAGACTCCACCTGTCACGAAAATAAACTTGGTCTGCATCTACTCCTCCGTTTTATCGCCTTTTCGACTCTTTGAGCTCATTCTCCAACAGAGGTCTGACACGGTCCAGATCCTCGAGAGTATCCACTCCAATACTGTCTTGGGCGACTTCGACCACCTGTATGGGTATGCCGTTTTCCAACAACCTGAGCTGTTCCAGGGCCTCAATTTCTTCCAGTTTAGAGGGTCTCAACTTGGACAACATCCCCAAGAACTCCCGACGATACCCATAAATGCCCAGATGTTTATAAATGGATCCAGGCTCGTTCCGCAGATAAGGGATGGGGGCACGAGAAAAGTAAAGAGCACGACCCTGCTCATTGGTCACAACCTTCACGACATTAGGGTTGTTGATCTCTTCCGGGTCGGTGATCTCCACTCGAGCAGTGGTCACCTGAACCCGAGCGTTCCCCTCAAAAGGGGAACAAATCTTCTCGATCGTATCGACTGCGATCAGCGGTTCATCCCCTTGAATGTTCACGAACACATCTCCCTGGATGGCTTCAGCCACCTCGGCCACCCGGTCGAGTCCGCTCAGGTGATCGGAACGCGTCATCAGAGCCCTTCCCCCAAAATCTTCCACCGTGCGCAGAACCCGTTCATCGTCGGTGGCAACGAGGACCTCGGCAAGGCTCGAAGCCTGGCTGGCCCGGTCGTATACCCACTGAATCATAGGCCTTCCGGCGATTTCAATGAGAGGTTTTCCAGGGATTCTTGAGGAATTGTAGCGAGCTGGAAT
This sequence comes from Acidobacteriota bacterium, assembly GCA_022562935.1. Taxonomy (GTDB): domain Bacteria; phylum Acidobacteriota; class UBA6911; order RPQK01; family JADFOI01; genus JADFOI01. The sequence goes on along the minus strand of JADFOI010000003.1, from coordinate 43,401 downwards.
GACTCCGACGAAGCGCATAGCCAAGCTTACTACAGAAGCTGACAGCTGACAACTAACAGCTGACGGAAGACACAGCCGGAAGACCGGCTGAAATTCAAAACTCCAAATTCAAAATTTCAAATTCAAAATTCGAAACAACTGCGACTACAGACGAGGGAAAGGGGGATAGGAGACATGGGAAGAAGTCACGTTTCGGATGTGGGATTCTGGATTTCGGATTTCAGCCGGTCTTCCGGCTGTGGTTTTGTGTTTGGTATTTTGAATTTGTTTGGAATTTGGAGTTTTGAATTTTGAATTTCCGCTGATGGCTGGCCGTCAGCGGTCATACCCATTCGTAGGGGAGATCCACGATGGTTCCCGGTTGGTCGATGTCCTCCAGGGAGCGAAGCGTATCCTTCAGGATTCTCAGCTGGACTGCCTGATCGTTGGGCTCTCCCAGAGTAAACCCGAAGGGAAAACCGTAATGAACCGATCGGGGTGTTCCTACCGATTCCACCACATCGCGACAGAGGGCGATGCTGATGGTGGCAATGCCGGCTGCTTCAATGGCTCGCTGGATCACCACCATACTCTGGTGGCTCAAGACTTCGCCTGGAGTCAGCACAACAAGGTCAACTTGATCTTGCCTGAGGTGTTCAACGGCATCCTTTGCAGAAAGTTCCAGGTCCACCGGGTTGGGCACGTAGCCCATAAAGGAAATATGTTGAGTGGCGATCTCTCCGATGACGTTCTCCTCCTCCAGTTCTTGCAGCCTTTTCAAGGGAAAAACGACGTTGACATCTTCTTCTACCCCACTCACATCCAGATAGGGATGGGCAATCCACAACTCGCTGACATCCACTGATGCCGGTATCAGGCGTAAACTAGGATCTCCCTTTTCCCGGAAATTGAACTGGGACAACTCCGGGGTGATCTCTCCCGGAGAGATACTGAAGGGCTTCTGATCCTTGAGGTGAACTCCCACCGTGGTCACAAGAGCCACACGCGCTTCAAACAGGTCCACCTTGAGATCGGTCCAGGGAATCTCCTCATTCTTGACAAACGAATAGTCGGAATGCTGGCTCTGAAACTGCCCGATCCAGTTATAGTTGAGTGCAAGCGTCTCCGGACTCTGTTGAAGGGGCCGGTTGACGGGCGGCCCCCCTGTATCATCTTCAGTCGGACGCTTCGAATCCGAAGACTTCCTGTCAAACTCTTTGGGCATCTAGTTGGACGGGTCCTTTCTTCCAGACAGTTCCGACCTCGGAAAGCGAGGGTAGGGGCTAATGACAAAAAGTTGTTTCATTGGGACAGGGATTTTCATGTTCGATCTGAATCGTCGCGTGAAGAATGTTGAATTGCTCCCGAGAGACGGAAATGAGTTGCTCCAGGATCCGACGCCGGCCGTTGGCCTGAGCCACCACTGCATGACAAGTCATGGCATGCACACCGGCAGTCAATGTCCAGACATGAAGATCGTGAACGGAGTCCACCCCCGCAACCTTACAAAGGGCCTGCTTCATTGCCGCCAAATTGACATGGGACGGCGTGCCCTCCAAGAGGACTAAAACGGCATCCTTGACCAACTTCCAGGCACTGTACAGAATGAGGAAACTGACCAGAACACTGATTGCGGGATCGGCCCAATAAGCCTTCCAGAACAAGATGACCAGGCTGGCAAGGATGGCACCCACGGAGCCCAGAACGTCTCCTATCACATGCAGATAAGCTCCTCGAATATTGAGACTGTCGACCTCACATTGGTGCAGGATGCGAGCACAAGTCAGGTTCGCCACCAGACCCGCAGCTGCAATCACCAGCATCTCCAGACTTTTTATCGCCTCCGGCTGCAGGAAACGCTGGTAGGCTTCGTAAAGGATAAAAAAGGCAATCACCAACAAAGCCGAACCGTTGATCAGGGCAGCTAAGATCTCCACCCTGAAGTAGCCATAGGTTTTCTCGGAAGTAGCTGGGCGGAGAATGAACCCCATTGCAAACAGGCTCAGACTCAATGCAGCGGCATCTGTGAGCATGTGTCCGGCATCCGCCAATAGAGCCAAACTGTTGGTCCACAGGCCGCCCACAAACTCCACCATCAGAAAGATCGCGGTAATGAGGAGTGCAATGCGCAAGGAGCGCGTTCCCTTGCGACGCCCCAAAGCCAACTCAGCCAGTTCCTCCCTGCCGCCTTGCCCCATCAGTGAATCTCCCAACCCATGGCAGGCGACGGAAAGTCAGCGGATCGATCGTCGTTCAGAAAATTGGACAAACCGTCGAAATATTGAACGGCCGCATGTCCTAGAACAAAAGTCCAGATTCCCGCAACGGATATGGAAATAAGTTTCCGATATTCGGGATAGCGGCGTCTCAGCCAATGGCTCCCCTCTCGGACGGCAACTCCAGCCGCCAACATGGGCAGCAGCTCTCGGGCTCTTTCCCGGTTAAGTGGATATCCGAAAGTCCGCGCGATCTTCAAGAGCATTCCCGTCTGAATGGCCATTATGGGTAAAAGGTCGGCTATGGGAATTCGAATGGCCCCCACGATGGCTCCCGAAAGTGCGGCCTGGCTGACGATTCCATGACAGATACCGCGACGGAAGTCTGGAAAATTTTGACTCAGGGAAGAAAGGGTCTTTGGGTCCGTGTCCAGAATTGCTTTCAAGAGTTGCTCAATAGTTGCCGGTTGATCCACAGAGGTAGCAAATACGCTGGTTCCCAAACGCCTTCGGGCCGCTCTGACCGCATCCCGAGGCGTCTGGACCAGATCGATCTTGTTGAGGACAACCAGGACCGGCCTATTCAAGCTGTTGAGTCTCTCATACATTTCCGTTGTGCTATTGGAGAGCTCATATCGACCATCCAGAATCAACAGGATGAGGTCGAAATCCCTGAGTTTCTCAGACAGCGTCTCATCGGGTTTGAAACCCAGATACTCGTCATGAATATCGACCAGGGTGAAGATGGGCGTCGATCCAGCCCGTTGTCGTCTGGACAGCGCAGCAAGGAGTGAGGATTTTCCTGTCTGTCCCGGACCGACAATTGCGATTCGGACCCACTCCTGAGATTGAATGTCCTTCCATTGACTCCGAACCAGCTCCAGGACCTTTTGCAGATTATCGCCCTGGGGAGGCAAAGAATCGAAGACCTGCTTGAGACGATATCTGGACCCCTCAGGCAACAGGAGGACAATTTGATCCAGAAAACCCAGCAGCTCAACGGGAGCCGAATCTCGAATATTGGCAAAAATGTCCGGTTCTCTCGGGATTGTCTGCACTGATTTCATTTTACACTGTTGTGGCCGTTTTCCGTGATCTTCATACACCTCAAAGTCAACATTTTTAAAATCCCTTTTGTCCCAGCGAAAACAGCGGACATCCGGCTCTTCTCCCTTCAGGGAAACAATCCAGTAACTCACCTCCGGATAGTGAAACTCGGCCACATCACGAGAGGAAGGAAGGCTCCTGGACGTGGGATGAGAATGGTAAATCCCTAGATGTTCTCTGCCACTTCGCCGCAATCCTCTAAAAAATGCAAAGAGTTCCTCAACCGGGACGAAAAATTCTTCACGGCTCTGTCTTTGATTCCCGGTTGCTTGTATGCCATCGATCTCCCAACCGCTGCCTGACAAGAGCCCACAACACTCCAGTGGGTATTCACGACGAGCATGTTCAACCATCTTCTCCAAAACTTCGCCATGGATTCGAACCGTTTTCACTCTTACATTAGAGCAAGTTCATCGGGTCAATATCAATGGAAGGCTTTCTTATCTTGACTCTCTTCTGGCTCAGCTCTTCCATGGCAGACTCGAGCACTTCATGAAGCTCTTTTCGATTGGTGCTCTTGATCAAAATCTGGAACCGATAATCGCCCTTGAGTTTCTCAAGAGGTGCCTGGGCAGGTCCAAGAACCCGCATGCGCCGTTGAGCTGAAAGGCGTGTCCGTTGCCGAAGTAACAGGTCAGCTACCTGTTCTGCCGCCCGCCGGGTCTTCGCCTGGGGTCGCCCTTGGACCATGAGGTTGGCCAGGGCTGTGAAGGGGGGATAGCGAAAATTGCGCCGGAAACGGATCTCCTCCTCAAAAAAGAGCCGGTAATTTTGAGAACGAGCGTGTTTCAGGCTGTAATGATCGGGATAGTAGGTCTGGATGATCACTTCCCCGGGCTGTTCTCCTCTTCCTGCTCGCCCCGCAACTTGGGTGAGAAGTTGAAAGGTTCTTTCCGAAGCACGAAAGTCGGCCATCCGAAGAGCTTGCTCAGCAGTTAAAACTCCCACCAGCGTGACGCGTGGGAAATCGTGTCCCTTGGCGATCATCTGGGTTCCAATCAGGATATCGGTCTGACCCGACCCGAAAGCCCCCAGAATCCTTTGGAGACTCCCCTTCCTCTGGACCGTGTCCCGATCCAAACGGGCTATGGCTGCTTTCGGAAAGAGAGTTCTCAGGATTTCCTGAACCTTCTGGGTGCCGTGACCGAGGAAGTGAATATACTTGTTGCCGCAGGCTCGACATCGTTGGGGAACAGACCTCAGATACCCACAATAGTGGCAAAGTAAGCGGTTGGAATCCTGGTGATAGGTGAGGCTAAGGCTGCAGTTTTCGCAGATCTCTGTATTCCCACAGCTTCGACACAGCAGGACCGACGCGTATCCCCGCCGATTCAACAAGATCAGGACCTGCTCCTTGCGATCCAACCTTTCGGCGATGGATTCCTGAAGGTGTTGGGACAGGACAACCGCTTTGCCTCGCTTTTGAAACTCGACCCGCATGTCGACCACGTGTACGGTTGGAAGAGGACGTTCCAGAATCCGTGAATTGAGAGCCTCGTACTCGGGGGCTCCGCCATGGACAGAGTTATAAAACGTCTCCAACTGAGGAGTTGCACTACCCAGGATCACCAACGTTTGTTCGAGTTCTCCCCGTTTGAGGGCCACGTCACGAGCATGGTAGTGCGGCAATTCCTCTTGTTTGTAGGAACTGTCGTGCTCTTCATCCACAATGATGATTCCTAACTCAGCGAGTGGAGCAAAAACGGCTGAACGGGTTCCCACCACCACACGAGCCTGGCCGTCTCGGATTCTCCGCCATTGATCAAAGCGCTCTCCTACCGAGAGGGCACTGTGTAAAATAGCCACCTCTTCTCCAAACCAGGCTCGAAAATAACGGGAGATCTGAGGAGTCAACCCGATTTCCGGAACCAGAACCAGCGCTGATCTTCCGCGAGCTAGCGTACTGGCGATGGCGTTCAGGTAAATCTCGGTCTTCCCGCTTCCCGTAACACCATGGATCAGCATGCTGTGAAATCGGTTCATGGAGAGGTGCTGGTCAATCTTTTCGAAGATTCGGCGCTGATCCTTGTTCAGGTCGTGCTTTTGGACTTCCGGAAAGGTCTCAGACTGAGCCCAGGGGGAACGATAGCTCTCAACCGCTTCCATTCGGATGATCCCTTTAGAGACCAGTTTTTGAAGTACCGACGGACTACACCCCACATCCCTTAAAAACGGCTGCACCGCCACGGGAAGAGTCCTTTGACTCAGCAACTCAACAACTTCCTCCTGCCTTGCCGTCAATTTGACCTCAACAGAGGTCATCTCCACCACAGCCAAGCGTTGTTTGGTCGGCCAAAACCGCTGCACTGGTTGGTCTTCATCCAGCGCCACCTTCTTCGCCAACAACCCGGGTGGTAACATCACTCGCAGCGCCTCACCTGGCGGAGCAAGATAGTAAGAAGCCACCCACAGGCCAAGCTTGAGCAGTGGAGGAGATAAAAGAGGTTTCCGGTCCAGAGTCTCGAGAATGGGTTTGACCGTTCCCTCCCGAGATTCCCGGTGCAATTGGGTCACCAAACCGACCAAATGACGGGTACCGAAAGGCACCAAGACACGACACCCGGGGTGAAGCTCGTCCCCGAGGGAATCCGGGACAGAGTAGGTGAAAGTCTGGAAGAGAGGGAGAGGCACGGCCACATCGGCAAAGAGAGCGCTCACAAGAATTGTTCCAAGTTTTGATTTCGGAATTCAGGTTCCAGGTTCTAGTTTGGGATTTTGAATTTTGAATTTCAGCCGGTCTTCCGGCTGGGGTTTCCTGTCTTCTCTCTTACACCATTTCCTTCAAGCGCGCCTGAACGGCCTTCATATCCTCCCACACCTGACGCTTGGACGAAGGATTGCGAAGCAGATAAGAAGGATGAAAGGTAGGTATCAGGAGACTGTTTTGAAATTGAAAGAATTCTCCCCGGAGCTTGGAAATGGGAGTATTCGTTTGCAGCAGGAGCTGAGCAGCATGCCTGCCTAAAGCCACAATAATCCTGGGCTGGACAGCCTTGATTTGTTGAAATAAAAAGCCTTCACAGGTCTCCACCTCATCCGGCTGAGGATCGCGATTACCCGGAGGACGGCATTTTACGATGTTGGCAATATAGACTTGTTCTCGGGTCAGGCCCATGGCTTCTATGATCTTGGTCAGAAGCTTGCCGGCCCGCCCCACAAAGGGTATTCCCTGAGCATCTTCGTCCGCCCCCGGAGCCTCCCCCACAAACATCAGATCAGCTTCCGGATTCCCCACTCCAAACACAATGGAATTGCGCCTCTCCCACAGCTTGCAACGCCGGCAATCGCCAATCTCCTGACGGATGTCCTCGAGTGATTGGGGAGAGTCGTCTGTTCCCACGTTGAGATGGGTCACGCCTAGATCCGAAAAGAATTTGAGCTGCTCAACAACCTCACGCATGATTCAACAAACCACAGACCACAGACCCAATAGCAGACGAAAGTAAGAAGCCGTTAAGAAGCGTTGAGCTTCCTATTCTTCTGGATTCTGACTTCCAACTTCCATCTTCCGCTCTGTTGTCCGTAGTCTGTTGTCTATGCTTAGTTCCTGAGTATAATTCGCGGACCTGACACCCAACTCATCCAACAAATGCGCCTGATCTCTCCATCCTGAGAGGACCTTAACGTTCAAATCAAGGTAGAGCTTGGGTACATCCAGAAAATCCTGGAGATCCACCCGTGCTTCTGTGCCAATTGTTTTAACCATCTGCCCGGCCCGACCAATCACGATCCTTTTATGGCTGCCTTTATCCACTATGATGGAGGCTGTAATCGACATGAATCCCTTCTGCCTCCTGGATTCATCGAAGACCTCCACCAGAACCGCTGTCGAGTAGGGAAGTTCCTGCCGAGTGTGGTTTAACACCTTTTCGCGAATGATTTCTGAGACCATGAATCGTTCCGGTTGATCGGTGATGTACTCAGAAGGGTAGAGCCACTCCCCTTCCGGCAGATTCTCTACGATTTTCTCCCGAAGCAACTCGAAATTATCCCCCTTGTGGGCGGAAAGGGGGATCATCTCTTCATACTCAAACTGCTGATTGTAAAATTCAAGTACGGGAAGAATCTTGCCCTTGCTGATGAGATCGATCTTATTGAGGGCCAGAATGGTCGGTTTCTGGGTCTTCTGAACCAGGTTCAGGACAAACTTTTCTCCCTTCCCATACCTCTCAGAGACATCCACAACCTGAACCAGCAGATCGACCCCTCTGAGTGAATCATAAACTTCCTCCATCATCCGTTTGTTCAAAAGGTGTCCGGGACGATGAATTCCGGGCGTGTCCAGGAAAATCATCTGGCATTCTTCGGTTGTTTGAACCCCAATAATTCGATTGCGTGTAGTCTGAGGCTTATTGCTGACGATGGCTACTTTTTGTCCGACCAGTCGATTGAGAAGGGTGGATTTACCCACGTTGGGGCGGCCGATGAGGGCAACGAGACCTGATTTGGGCATGACGATTCAACAGACCACAGACCGCAGACCACAGACCGCAAACAGAACTTGAGGAGTCAGAGTCCCGACAGAACGAGAATCCAGGATCCAGAAGTTAAGACACTCAATACGTGGCGACATCCATTCAGCCGGTCTGCGGTATGTGGTCTACGGTCTGTGGTCTGCGGTTTGCGGCTCTTTGCGCGCAGCGCGTTTCAATTTTATCCCAGAGGATGCGTGCCACATCCGTCTTGGGGAGGAGAGGAAATTCCTCTTCCTTCCCGTCACTATCGATGACGATGACCTGGTTGAAATCGGATTCAAAGCCTTGATCCTGTGGGGAGATATCGTTTCCTACAATCAGGTCCAATCCCTTTTCCTGAAGCTTCCTACGGGCATTCTCCCGCACTGCTCCCGATTCAGCAGCAAATCCGACCACAAATTGCCACTCTTTTCGCTGACCCAGTCGCTTCAGGATATCCACCGTTTTCTCCAGGTGGATGACCGGCTTCGCATCTTTCTTTTTTATCTTTTCTGAGGAGACATTGGCTGGAGTGAAATCGGAAACCGCTGCTGCCATCACCACCACATCGGAACGGGCAAAGTGCTGAAAGACAGCTTTGGCCATCTCTGAAGCAGAGCGAACCCGGACCAGATTTACCCCTTCCGGAGGTTCAAGTTGGGTAGGTCCTGAGACCAGCACCACCTGAGCACCCCGCGACTGAGCCTCCCCGGCCAGGGCATAACCCATCTTTCCGGAGGAGCGATTGGAAATAAACCGAACCGGATCCAGGTCCTCAATGGTGGGTCCTGCGGTAATGAGCACCCTCTTTCCCAGCAGAGATTTCTCCCGCCTGAAAGTGTTCAACACCGCCTCCAAGATATGTTCGGGCTCTGCTAAACGCCCTTCGCCCTCTTCCCCGCAGGCGAGATAGCCGGAGCCGGGTTCCACCACCTCCACTCCTCTTTCCCTCAGAATCTCCAGGTTCTTCCGCGTGGCTTTATGGTGCCACATCTCAACATTCATGGCAGGTGCAACGATGACGGGTGTGACGGTGGACAGGTAAAGCGTACTCAAGAAATCATCGGCGATGCCCTGGGCAAATTTGGCCAGGATATTGGCGGTAGCCGGGGCCACCAGCAGGAGATGACTCTCTCGAGCCAGATGGATATGCTCAATTTGAACGGTATGATCGCTGAATAGATCGGAAACCACCTTGTGACCGGACAGCTTCTCCAAAGTCAGGGGGGTAATAAACTGTTGGGCAGCCTGAGTCATGACCGGAAGGATCTCAAAACCCTCTTTTTGCAACAGGCGGAGGACGACGGCCGACTTATAGGCTCCGATGCAACCGGTTACAGCGAGAATAATTTTCACTTTTCTTTTCTTTTCCCCGGCTTGAGAATGACAAAAGGAACAAGGTTTTGCTCCACCTCCTCCACAGCGATCGTAGCCGGCTTTCTTGACTGAGACTTGATTCTTGGAGGTGCTCCATGCTGGAGCTGCTTGGCACGTTCTGCGGCCACCAGAATAAACCTGAATTTACTGTCAAACTGTTTTGGGATCTTAACCGTCATTTTAATCTCCTGGAAAGGTATTGATGATTTCCGCTGCCAGCTCCTTTCGCTTCTCCAGGCGACAGCCGGAAACCTGAATGATGGACTTCAATTCAACCAACGATTTTTCAATCTTCCTGTTAATGATCAAGTACTGATAGTTCGTGTAACATTGGATTTCCTTTTTGGCAATCCTCAGTCTTTTATTAATTATACTTGGATCATCCAAGCTACGGTTCTTCAATCGCGTCTTGAGTACTTCCAGTGAAGGGGGAAACACGAAAACGAGAATGGCTTCCGGGTAGCTCTTTTTGACCTGGGCGGCACCTTGAACGTCAAGGTCCAACAATACATCATAGCCGACGGACAGCTGCTCGTCTACAAACGCCCGGCTCGTCCCATAGTAATTCCCGTAGACCCGGGCATGCTCGAGGAAGGTGTCCTGCTCAATCATCTCCTCAAACTCCTTCTCCGAAACAAAGAAGTACTCCACTTGATCCCGCTCTCCAAGCCGTGGCTTCCGGGTGGTGTGACTCACCGAAAATTTCAGCTTGGGGAGCTCCTCCAGAGCCCGGTTTGCCAAACTGGTCTTTCCTGAGCCCGAAGGGGCGCTGATCACAATGAGACTTCCCTTATTCGACATTCTGAACTTGTTCTCGAATCTTTTCGATCTCCGTCTTCCCTTCAACCGCCAGCTCTGAGATGGCGGGCAGAGGGGACTTGGAAAGAATGGTGTTCATCTCCCGGCCCATTTCCTGACTAATGAAGTCTAACCTTCTGCCGATGGCTTCATCCTCAGAGCCCGACAAGTATTCCTGAAATTGGGCGACATGACTGCGCAAACGTGTGATCTCCTCGGCAATGTCGGAACGATCTGCATAGTGGAGAATTTCCTGGGCCAATCGGTTCTCGTCCAGATGCTGCTCCTGGGTCAGTTTCTCAACCCTCTTCTTCAGTTTCTCTCGATAGTATTCCAAAATCTGTTCCGCTTGCTCTGCAATACCATCGGTCAGCTTCATCAGTTTCTCGAGTCGATCTTGAAAATCTTTTTTTAGGGCCGCTCCTTCATTGGATCGGGTGCTGACGACTTTCTCCAAGGCTTCCCGAAGAGCCTCTACAATTTTCTCCAGAATCCCCTCGGGGGATAATTCCACCTCACGGGGCACGAACACTCCAGGAAGTTGCAAAACAGAGGACACATCCAACTCACCTTTTGCACCCATGGATCGCACTTTCTCGGCAACGGAAAGATAATTTTCCACCAGAGCCTCATTCAAGTCGTGATAGTTGCCGGATTTGGGATGGAGTTCAAAGTGGAGCTCCACTCGACCTCGATCGAGATGGGACTGTACTTCCTTTCGCAGTTCCTGCTCCAAAGAATTCAGCTCCCTGGGAACGCGTAAATTCAGGTCCAGGTAACGGCTGTTTACAGTCTTGATCTCCACAACCAGATCCATCTCCTCGGTAGACCGGGTGGCCCGTCCGAATCCCGTCATACTGCGCATGCTTCTCGTCCTTTCTCTAGCCGGAACTATTCATAAATTCTCTACTACAGCAGCAAAACCATCCGGCGTGCTGCACCGACTGCGCGACTCGCAAGCGGGTGCCCCTGGCCTCCCTAGGGGTCAGCGGCTGGCCCGTGGGCTAAAGCCCACGGCTCTGACTGCGTCCTACCACGAGCGGGTGCCATCCTAACTGTTCGGGCGAGCCACTGGCTCGCCCTACGAAGATGAGGCAAACTGGACATCGGCAAACTGAACATCGTACAGTTTGCGATAGACACCGGAACGCTTCAACAGACTTTGATGATCTCCAATCTCAACAATCTCACCTGCTTCAAGGACAACAATTCTGTCTGCCAACCGAACCGTTGACAAGCGGTGGGCAATGACCAGAGTCGTACAATCCCGCATCAGGTGATAAAGGGCCTCTTGAACCAGACGCTCGGATTCGCTGTCCAATGCCGAGGTGGCTTCGTCCAGAATCAGAATGGGGGCCTTCTTCAAGATGGCGCGGGCTATGGCAATTCGTTGTCGCTGCCCACCGGAAACCCCCTGTCCCCGTTCTCCCATCACGGCATCGTACCCCTGGGGGAGACTGGTGATGAAGTCATGGATCAAGGCCAAGCGCGCCGCCTCGATGATCTCTTCCAGAGTACAATCCTCTCTCCCGTAGGCAATATTGCTCTTAACCGTATCGTTGAACAGGAAGGTGTCCTGAGTAACGATGGCAATCTGGCGGCGCAAAGAGGCCAGCGTCACTTCATGAATGTTGTTTCCATCGATGCTGATCCTACCGGAGACGACATCGAAAAAGCGAGGAATCAGTGCCGCCAGACTACTCTTTCCAGCCCCACTGCTTCCCACCAGAGCCACGATCTCCCCCCTCTGAATTTTCAGGTTAATGTTGCGCAAAACGGGATGCGAGATGGAGTCCGGATAGCTGAAGGAGACATTTTCAAAGACAAGGCCCTCCTGAATCGAAGGTAAGTTACGGGCCCCTGACATATCTTGAATATCAACATGCGTATCCAGCAGTTCGAAGATCCGGTTGGAAGAAGCAAAGGCCTGCTGAAAGTACAAATGCATGCGGGAGAGCTTTCTAACCGGTTCATACAATCGAAAGAGTGCGGCCACAAAAACGACAAAGGCACCGATGGTAAAGCCTCGATTAATTTGATAGTTGGCATAAAGGAAAAAGGGGACGAAGGAAACATAACCGATGAATTCCACCAGGGGTGAGCTCAGCGCACTGATGCGGGCAGCCTTAAGGTTGGTGCGCACCAGTTGATCGGTGGAATGACCGAAGCGCTTTTTCTCGTACTCTTCCATTCCAAAAGCTTGAACAATCTGCTGCCCGGCAATGGTCTCCTGAAGAACATGGGACATTTCCGCTAAATTCTCCTGGCTGCGCTGGCTCACCTTGCGCATTTTTCGACCCAAATTCAGGGTAATCGAAAGAACCACCGGGGCGATCAAAAATGACAGAAGCGCCAACCTCCATTCGGTATAGAAAACCAGACCCAGAAAAAACAGCATCAGCAGCACCTGCCGAATAAAGTCGGTGAGCGTCCTACTTACCGTTTCCTGAAGCCGCTCGGTATCGCTGATGACCCGGGCCATCAATTTCCCCGTGGAGTTTAAGGCATAAAAAGCCATAGACTGATCCAGGAGATGCCGGTACAGACCCTTTCTTAAAGCGGCCACCACCTTCTGACCGGTGTAACTCATGGAAATTTCAGCGCAGTAAAGAAAGAGACCCTTAAAAAAGGCGAAGGCAACCAGACAAAAGGCAATCCGGCCCAGATTGTCTTGATTCAAGCCCAGGAGCTGCTGAAGAAAGGCGAATTTATCCTCTCCTTCGACAACCACTCCCACCCCTGCCGCCAACTGGTTAAAGATCGGTGCCAGAAGCATAATGAGCACCGCCTCCAGGGCACCACTCGCCACCAGAAGGACTAAAGCCAAAACCAGCAAGTGCAAATGGGGACGGAGGTAGGGCAGAAGTTTGCGTAAATCAGTCACTTCCGAGAATTTTAGCAAGAGAGTGGGTCTCCTGTCAGCTTTCGCGCCATCAGCTGGTCTGCGGTCTCAGCGCGCTTCGCGCGCAGAAAAAAGAAAAAAGGAATTCGTTTTGAATTTGGAATCTTGAATTTTGAATTTCAGCCGGTCTGCCGGCTGTTGGCTATTGTCTGTTGTCTGTTGTTTCCTCCTATTGTAAGGTTGGGCCATGATTCGAACGATTGAATGGACCGATGAGGGTGTGGTGATGATCGACCAGCGATTGCTGCCCAACGAGGAAGTTTACAACACCTATCAAACCGCGGAAGAGGTGGCTGAAGCGATCGAGAGCATGGTGATTCGAGGAGCTCCCGCCATCGGAGTTGCCGCGGCCATGGGAATCGCCCTGGGCATAAAGAACCTGAGCACCAAGGACCATCTGGAAGAAGACTTCGCCAAGATCTCTGCCAGGATAGAAAGAACGCGTCCCACTGCCCGAAACCTTTTCTGGGCCATTGAACGAATGACCCGGCTTTTCGAGGAGAACAAGAACCAGCCGCTGGAGAAAGTTCAGAGCGTTCTGACGACCGAGGCCATCACCATCCATCGAGAAGATATCGAGATTAACCGACAAATCGGGCAGCATGGACAACAACTCCTCTCCAAGAAGATGAATCTGCTGACCCACTGCAACGCCGGGGCTCTGGCAACGGCCGGCTACGGAACCGCCTTAGGCGTCATCCGGGCGGCTGTTGAAAACGGAAAGAACATACAGGTCTTTGCCGACGAAACCCGCCCCTGTCTTCAGGGCTCGCGGCTGACGGCCTGGGAGATGGTGAAAGAGGGTATTCCCTGTACACTAATCACGGATAGCATGGCCGGATACTTCATGAAATCCAATCAGATCCAGGCCGTCATCGTGGGAGCCGATCGGATTGCCAGGAATGGGGACGTGGCCAACAAGATCGGAACTTATTCGGTGGCTGTCCTGGCCAAAGAGCACCGGATCCCCTTTTACGTCGCGGCTCCTCTTTCCACCATTGATATGGATACACCAACCGGTGAGGAGATCCCCATCGAGCAGCGGGATACCCAGGAAGTGACCGAATTCATGGGGCACACCCTGGCACCTGCTGCCGTCTCCGTCGCCAATCCAGCCTTTGACGTTACCCCGCATCGCCTCGTTTCGGCCATCATCACGGAAAAAGGTGTGGTTCGAGTGCCCTATGGAGAGTCCATCCCTGCACTATTCAAGAAATGATTGTTCTGGGTATTGAGTCCAGCTGTGACGAGACAACCGCCGCCCTTGTGAAAGACGGCCAAACCATCCTCTCCAGCGTGGTGGCCTCACAGATTTCTATTCATGCGGATTTTGGCGGCGTGGTTCCGGAACTGGCAAGCCGTGAGCATGTCGAGAACATCTGTTTCGTCACCGAGCAATGCCTCAAGGAGGCAAGCCTCACCTGGACACAAGTCGAGGCCCTTGCAGTGACCCAGGGACCCGGTCTCATGGGGGCCCTGTTGGTGGGCCTGACTTATGCCAAGGGCCTGGCCTACGCATTGAAGATCCCTTTCGTGGGAATCAATCACCTGGAGGGACATATCTGTTCCATTTTTCTCGATCATCCCGAGGCGGAACTGCCGGCCCTTTCTTTGGTGGTATCGGGAGGACACACCAGCCTGTTCTACCTGAAGGAGTTGGGCGACTATCAGGAGCTATCCAGAACTCGAGATGATGCCGCCGGGGAAGCTCTGGACAAGCTCTCCAAATACCTGGGCCTAGGCTACCCAGGGGGCCCGGTCATCGATCGACTGGCACCTCAAGGGGATCCGAAAGCTGTCCCCTTTTCGATACCGAAGATCAGCGACGGAAGCCTTGATTTCAGTTTCAGTGGCATCAAAACCGCCGCCTTACGTTATATGACCGAGCACAACATTTCTCGGCTGGATAGAGAGGCCTCAGATCCTCTCCAAGACATACCCCAAGAGATTTTGGATCTGTTGGCCAGCTATCAAAGCTCCATCATCGATCAACTCCTGCACCGCTTGAAGCAGTCACTGAAAGGGCGAGAGGTCCGTTCCATTCAAATCTCAGGGGGAGTTTCCTGCAATAGCGAATTGCGCCGGCGGGCCACGGATACCTTCCAACAACAGGACCTCGCCGTTTACTATCCTCGATCCGAGTTGACCACGGATAACGCCGCCATGATCGCCGCTGCTGCTCGACTTCGGCCGGGAGCAAGTGATCCCTGGAGTCTGATAGCCGACCCAAACTTAGCGCTGAGTGCAACGCGCTCAGCACAGAAAATGGAAAAAAGAAAATAGAAAAAATTCATTTCTGGGACAGTCCCAGAATTCTGGCGTAAACCCCTGTATTCAAAGGAAAATCCTTGGGGCTAGCACCAAACTCCCCCAGCGCGCTTCGCGCGCGTTTATGCAGGTTCCCGTTTTGAATTTGGAATATCTTTGGAATTTGGAATTTGAGCTTCTGGATTTCAGCCGCTCTTCCGGCTGTGGTCTGTGGTCGGCGGCGAAATTTAGATTTTCTATGTCTGGGTATAAAAAGTATACTTACTGGGTAGGCACGAAAATGCGAGGAGCGGAATTGAGGATGAGGATAGGGTAAAGGAGGATTCAAGAATGGGAGAAACGAAGGTAGCGACCATACAAGATCTGCAGCCCGGCGCATCGCTTTGCGTTGAAGTGGATGGGAAAAAGATCGCCTTATTCAACGTTGATGGAAAGTACTACGCTATCGACGATACCTGCACGCACGTGGGTGGATCTCTGTCTGAAGGAGAGGTCAGTTCAACGAGCGTCACCTGTCCCTGGCACGGTGCTCAGTTCGATCTGGAGACGGGTAATGTTTTGCGAGCGCCCGCTCAGCAGGAGGTCAATTGCTACAAGGTTCTTGTCGAAGGCGACGATATAAAGATAGAGACTCCATAAGGAAATCTCTCGTGACCTAATAAAGGAGGAATACCTATGTACGATCCCGAAATGGTTCAACCCATGCGCGATGAAATGACCCGTGCGGGTTTTAAGGAATTACGCACGGCTAAAGACGTGGATGCCCTGGTAGCCCAAAAGGACTCCACAACACTGATCTTTATTAACTCCGTCTGCGGATGCGCTGCCGGGATAGCCAGACCTGCCCTTCTTGAATCTCTTAAGAATGAGATCCTTCCCCAGACTCTGACGACAGCCTTTGCCGGCAATGACGTGGAAGCGGTGGATCGGGCCAGGGAATTGTTCGTGGGTTATGCCCCCTCCTCCCCCTGCATGGCTGTCTTCCGCGATGGCAAGCTCGTGCACATCGTCGAAAGACACCACATTGAGGGCCAGACGATGGAAACTCTGGCTAAGGTGCTGACCAGCGCCTACGACAAGTATTGCGGAGAACAGATTGATGAATCTGTCGAGATCTACGATCCACTGGCTAAGTTGGAGATTACCGTGGAAGAGGCGAAACAGCAGATCTCCAAAAACTCGGAATTGACCGTTTTAGACCTGCGTGCGCCTTCTGAGGCCGAGCAGGGAAAAATCGAAGGGGCCTTGATGGTGGATGAGAAGCTCGGGCAGGAAATCGTCAGCAGTTGGCCCAGAGATCGCGAGATCATTGTGTACTGCCAGCATGGCCAGCGGAGTCTCACCACCACCCAGTTCTTAAAGACGCAGGGATTCCAAAACGTCTACACCCTTAAGGGTGGGTTTGAGGCATGGCAGAACAGCTGAGAACTGACAGCTGAGAGCTGACTTCCGTCAGCTCTCAGCTGAAATTCAAAATCCAAAATTCTCAGGCCCCAACAAATTCCAAATCCAAAATTCAAAACTAGGACCTGGAACCTGGAGCCTGGAACGCGCGCGAAGCGCGCTAGAGGCTCCTATCTTTTTTCTGTTTTCTGTGTTGAGCCTTCAGCGCTCAGCGCTCTGGGAGTGAAGGAAAACCAATGGGCGAGGGCATCGGGACTTACAGAGCGTGTGCTCTGAACGTGTTCTCTTTTCCTTTTAAATTTATCCCGAAGTCGCCAGACTTCTCGATAAGCCGGGAGCGAATTCCACTCAAAAAACAAGACATAGACCAAAATCCCCGCATCCCGAATCCACATATAGGGAAAACAGCGTCGTCGCACCGCGGTATCCAGGTTTTTCATCCGCATCAGATAGCGATTCTTGAGGGAATGGTAATTAATGAGGGCGGGGAGCCATCTCCTGCCCCTGGGAAGAACGCGACGGCAGTGCAGGGCCTCAGCTCCCGGTTCGTAGATCGCCTTCCAGCCCCGCATCTGAGCCCTCCAGGCCAGATCCGCGTCTTCCCGATAGGCAAAGAAATCTTCATCCAGATACTCATCCCCAAGGCGTAAGTCCTCTAGCATTTCTTTCTTGCACAGGAGTGTCGCCCCGCTGATACCGAAAACGAATTGACGGATGTCATACTGTCCGTGGTCTTCTTCTTCACTTCCCCGGTCAAAATGCCTCTGGGAAGGAGTAAAGAACATCCCTGTGCTATCCAGGACGGGGAAGGTCCTTCGTGAAATCTGGCGGCCTTTCCTATCCATTCGATACAGTTTTCCACCTGCCATCCCCGCTTTTTCGACTTCGTCGAGGACGCCCAGAAGTATTTCAAGATAATTGGCCTGTAAAATCACGTCCGCATTCAGAAGCAGAACAGTGTCAAAATCTTCATCCAGAAGGTTGTAGTTGTGTCCGAAACTGTAGCCAAAATTCTCTGTCGATTCGTGGAATTGAACGCCAAAGCTTTGAGCGATGTCCCGAGTCCCATCTTGAGAAGCGTTGTCGAAGATCTTCAAACGAACTCGAATCGTTTGGCTTCGCACCGCTTCCAGACACCGGCCCAGAAAAGACTCGTCATTGTAGGTGACCAGACTTACCAATACCGCCTTGTTGCTTCGTATGGGATGACGGACCTGTTCGTAGCGCGGGTCACTCTTCATGGGTTTTCCGTCGGTTCAATGGACGGTGAGTTCATGGAACATAGCCTCGTACTGAGTCACGACGGTGTCCCAATCGTATCGATCACGAACACGCTGCTGAGCTTGCTCCCTGTACAACCCGTAGTCTTGCGGTCGGGACGAGACCCGCCTGATCGACTGAGCCAGGGACCCCACCTCGTTGAAGGGATAGAGAAAACCCGCCTCACCCACCACCTCACGATTCTCAACCGTCTCGTTGACCAACACCAGACAACCTGCCCCCATGGCCTCAATCAAAGCCGGGTGAGTCCCTCCCACCTCGGTTGCGTGAATGTAGCACAGACAATGGGAAAGCAATTCGCGGTAGCCGACACCATAAATGGCTCCCGGAAACACAATGTTTTTCCCCTCGGCCAGGCGCTTGAGTTCGCGGATATATACTTCGGCATAGGGCGCATCTCCCACGATAACCAGCGGATCATCGATTGTAGATTCTATATAGGCCCGGATCACCAGGTGAGCGTTGTTTTCCGGTTCAAGCCGGCTGACGTAGAGAATATATTCTCCAGGACTGAGCCCGTGGGCTTTCAGCTCTTCACGACTTTCGCACTTCTGGACCGGAGCACCGTAGGGTATAAACGGGGAACGAAATCCATACTCCTTAAGATAGTATTCTTGAACGGAACGAGCGTCCGTCACCACTCGATCGGGGAGAATTGTGGCGAGGAATTCACTCATGCGATAGTAGGCCTTGCCCAGGCGGCTCCATTTCTGGCGCCGTCGCTCGATACCATCCACGTTGAGAACCACCTTCTGGCCGGCGATCTTGGGGATCCAACAAAGAAAGGCATTGGCGGCATTGCAGATCAAAACGACATCATGAGGCTTGAAAAGCGCGATCAAAACAGAGAGAGAAGTATGAGTCACGGTCTCCAGATACTTGGTGCGCACAGAAAACAGCGGCAGAATGTCGACCCCACGATAGGAGCGCAATTTCGGATCGACAAAGTGGGACCGGCCGTAGACCGTAACCCGGTGTCCTCGATCCGCCAGACGAGTGGAAAGTTCCTCGGCAAAAGTTTCAAACCCTCCGTAGTTGGCGGGAATTCCACGAGTCCCCAGAAGGGCAATATTAAGCGCCTTTTTCCTGTTCATCATGGACCACATAGGGAATCGTAATGAAAAACAGGAGCAAAATCAGAATCTCCGAATCACCGAAATTATACTCAAACAGACCCGCCAACAGAAACGCCGCCAGCACACCCACTCCGCTCATCGCGATACAGGACAAAAACCGATCGGAGGCTTGACCTCTCACAAAACCCACGAAATCCCAGAACAGACGAACCCACAGGGCCACCCAAATCAATAGGGTGATCACTCCCATCTCAGCGGCGATGTGCAAGAAATTGTTGTGAAGATGTTGATAGATCCAAGAGGGAAATTCGTCCGTTCCAGTGTAGTCGTGAAAGTGACGAGACACCATGCTCGGGCCCAAGCCCATCCAGGGATGTGCAACGATGATATTTCTTCCGGTCAGGAACAGCTCAATGCGAACCCGTGTCGTTGTATCGGTTGGGTCAAAACTGGAATAGAAACGCTCCTTGAAACCACTGGGAAGGGCAAGAAACACGACCAGTAGAAGGACCACGCCTGTCACCAGCCACCTGACCCGATAGACGGCTAGGAGCAAACATAGTCCGCCCAGCGTCCCTAACCAGGTGTTTCGAGTCTGGGTCAGAACCAGCACAAACAAGAAAAGGGCCAGCAGCATACCCCAGGCTCCTATGGGGAGGATGTTTAGAGGCGACCACTTCTTTCCCCCACTCGCCTCTTGAGGACTTTTCTTTTCTTCCCCAGCTAAAGTGAAAGGTAACCGATACAGGAGCAGATACCCCGCCAGTGCCACGGAAACCAACATCAACTGTCCCGAGAATGTCATCCAGTGGCTCATGAATCCCTCAATGCGATGGAGCAGATTGACCTCCCACAACCAAAAGTACTGCAGGACGCCGTACACTGCACTGATTCCCATAACCCCAAACAGCGCTTTGAGAGCGAACTCCACCCGTTCTCGATTCAGGTAGGTAAAGATCAAAAAAATGTAGAGAAATTTGATGAACTTCTTCAGATAAGGGGCGCTGCCAAGGACATCGGTGGAGAAGGCAATCGAGATCAATACGGCTACAAAAAAGGCCAGCAAGAAAGGAGTAAAGGAAGGGATCTTCAGGCGAAACTCTCTGGATTTCCAGCAATCTGCCACCCACAGTAAGATAGCGATGCCAAAGCAGACCTCCGATACAGCGATGGACAACAAAGAGCTCACCACTGCAGCAATGACAGCGAACGAGATCCACCGATCCAACATCAAATCATACCCGCTTCAACACACCCACCATGACTTTCAGAGCTTGACCACGTTGTCAAAAGCCTCTCTGAAAACGTTTCGCGCATCGAAAATCAACTGTGCCGACTTCTGGATCATTGCGTAATCAAAAGCGGAATGATCGGTCACCATCACCAGCAGGTCGTACTCCTGGATGGTTGCTGGCTCAAGAGACACGGATTTCTTCACGACATCATCAATGCTCAATTGTGAAACATAGGGATCCGAATAGTCCACCTGCGCCCCCCCCTTTTCCAGCAGCCGCATGATGTCCAGAGCGGGGGATTCGCGCACATCGCTGACGTCCTTCTTATAAGTCAGGCCAATAAGCAGGACCTTTGTCCCATTCACACACTTTTGATTCCGGTTCAGGACTCCCACGATTCGATAGACACAATATTCCGGCATTTGAGTGTTGACTTCACTTGCCAATTCAATAAAACGCGCATTGTAGTTGAGCATCTTTAATTTCCAGGACAGGTAGAGAGGATCGATGGGAATACAGTGTCCACCCAGACCGGGACCCGGGAAAAAGGGCATGAAGCCAAAGGGTTTGGAGGCGGCAGCCTCGATGACTTCCCAGACAGAGATTCCCAGTTTTTCGCACATGATGGCAATTTCGTTGACCAGCCCTATGTTCACAGCCCTGAAAGTGTTCTCTAGCAGCTTTACCATTTCCGCCGCGGCTGCCGAAGATACAGGAATCACCCTATCAATGACTTGCTCATAAAGCGTCTTGGCCATCTCGGTGCATTGAGGGGTGATCCCCCCCACGATCTTGGGGGTGTTCTTGATGGTGAACTTGAGGTTGCCTGGATCGATCCGCTCGGGAGAAAACCCCAGGAAAAGATCCTTGCCGATTTGCACATTCTCACTCTCAAACTCCGCCCTCACGACTTCTTCGGTGGTACCCGGATAGGTGGTGCTCTGCAAAACGATCAGCATATCCTTGTGCAGGTGTTTTTTGACGGCCTGGGCCGCATCGACGATATAGCTGATATCGGGATCCTTGGTCTGCCGCAAAGGGGTGGGAACACACAGAATCACACAGTCCAACTGTGAGACGACTTCATAGTCTGAGTGAGCCTCGAAGCATCCTGCACGGATGGCAAACTGGAGCATGTCGTCCTTGACGTCCTCAATGTGGGACTTCCCTTCATTGAGATCCTTGACCTTTTCATCATCCACATCGATGCCGTGCACCTTGAAGCCACTGCGCGCAAATTCCATGGCTAGAGGCAGCCCGGCGTAGCCCACACCGACGACACCGATCTGGGCCTTCTTGCTCAATATTTTCTCTTTTAGATCCATATCACTGGCTCCCTCCGTTAGAACCTCCTTTAGAACCTCCGCCAGACCCTTCGCCCTTGTTCTGAAACCACTCCACCGTTTGGCTCAAACCGTTGCGGAGTGAGCACTTAGGCTTGAAATCAATGAGCTTGCTGGCCTGGGAGATATCGGCCTCTGAACGGCGGACGTCTCCGAGACGAGCAGATTCGTAGATCGGCTCGAGGTCCAGACCCAGAATTTCATTAATCATCCTGGCCACTTCATTGACCGTAAATGCCTGGCCACATGCGACATTCAGATGGGTTCCCTGAACATCTGAAGCAGCCGCCAGAAGATTGGCTGCGACCACGTCTTCGACAAAGATAAAGTCCCGGCTTTGTTCTCCGTCACCGTAGATGATGGGACTTTCTCCTGCCAGGGTTCGGGAAATAAAACGGGGCACTACGGCGGCGTACTCGGATTTCGGATCCTGGTTGGGACCAAAAACGTTAAAGTAACGCAGTGCAAGAGTCGGCAACTTGTGTATTTCTGAGAAAATCTTGCAGTAAAGCTCGCCCACATACTTGGTCACAGCATAAGGAGAAATTGGCTCGGGTTTCATCTCCTCTCTCTTGGGAAGAAGCTCAGAGTCCCCATAAACGGAAGTGCTGCTGGCAAAGATTACCTTTTTAGCTCCCGCAGCTTTCGCTGCCACCAAAACCTTTAAAGTCCCTTCCACATTGACGCTGTTGCACTCCAGTGGATCTTCCACAGATTTTTGGACCGAGGTGATGGCGGCCTGGTGGTAGATTGTACCCGCCTCCTGGAAGAGTTTCTTCAGCTCGCTCAACTCACGAATATCCTGCTCGTAAACCTCACATTGATCCGGGTGCTGTTTCTGTATCTGTGCCAGGTTCTCCCGGGTGCCGGTGGAAAAGTTGTCCAGGATGCGAACCTTTCGACCCTGTCTCAAAAGAGCGCGGCATAGATGGGAACCGATAAAACCCGCCCCTCCGGTAACCACATCGAATTCAGTTGCCACGATGGACACATTCTAACGCCAGGGCCTGCTATCCGATACCGGCAAAGTAGACACCCTCGAACCCCCTCTGTTAAGATCCTCGTCTTCAGCTCATGGTCCTCAACCAAGCTTTTCACTACCATCAGGGAGAACTCCAGTGTGAAGGGATTCCCCTGAGCAGGATAGCCCAACAGTTCGATACACCCTGCTACGTCTACAGTAAAAATGCAATCCGCCAAAATTACCGCTCCTTCCGCAGCAGCTTTGAAGCCCTGGACCCGCTGATTTGCTATGCCGTGAAGGCCAACTCGAATCTGGCTATCCTGACCTTGCTGCAGGAAGAAGGGAGTGGCTTTGACGTGGTCTCCGGAGGCGAGCTTTACGCACTGAGGAAGATTGGAGCGGATCCCGAACGAATCATTTTCAGCGGTGTGGGAAAGACCATCGAGGAAATTGAAACGGCTCTGGAAATGCCCCTTTTGAGCCTCAATATCGAGTCGATGGAAGAATTGAAAGCCCTTATCGCCCTGGCTAAGACAAAGAATGTCCGCCCCAATATTTCATTGAGGCTGAACCCCAACGTGGAGTCCCCAACCCATCCCTATGTAGCGACGGGCCTCCAACAGCACAAGTTCGGTATCAGCATGGATCGGATCGAGGAAATCATTGATTTGCTAAGGCAATCCCAACCTGTACAACTGGTGGGTCTGGGATGTCACATCGGCTCCCAGATTCTGGAGATCCAGCCCTTTTTGGATGCTTTTCTTGAACTGAAGGCAGCGGCCGCCCGTTTCGAGACAAAAGGCCTGCCCATCAAGCATCTGGACCTGGGAGGAGGAATTGGAATTCCCTACCAGGACGAGACTGAGGCCGATCTAAAATCGTACGCCGAGTTCCTCAGAGAACATCGAGAGGAGTATCAAATCCTCTTCGAGCCTGGAAGGTTTATTGTTGGAAATACAGGCGTATTGTTGAACAAGGTCCTCTATCACAAGATCAACCAGAAAAAGCATTTTTTGATCGTGGATGGGGCCATGAATGACCTCATGCGTCCTTCTCTTTATCAGGCCTATCACGAAATCCAGCCGGTCGAGCAACAGGAAGGACTCGCGATCGAGATGGACGTGGTGGGTCCAGTCTGCGAAACAGGGGACTTTTTCGCCCGGAACCGATTATTGCCCCCACTGAAAATAGGGGACTACCTGGCCGTGATGAACGTCGGAGCTTATGGCTTCGTGCTCGCTTCCAATTACAACTCTCGTCGCAGAGCCCCTGAGATTCTGGTGGACGGAGAGGATTGTCAGCTCATTCGCCAAAGAGAGACCTACGAGGATCTCGTTAGGAACGAAGTTCGTTAAAACGAACTTCGTTCCTAACGAATAGAAAATAGAAAATAGAAAATAGAAAGAAAAGAGGGGAGTTGGGGGACAGTCCCCCAGCTCCCCTCTCTATTTTCTACGATTGAGTTTCGGTCCGAACTTCAATCGTTAAAGGTAGTCGTTTTCTTTCAAGACATCCACCAGTTGCTGAACGGCGGCGGCGGAGTTCTGAAGTTGAGTTTCCTCTTCCTTGCTCAGGCTTATTTCCATGATTTGCTCCATCCCCTTCCGGCCCAGCTTCACCGGAACTCCAACGTACAAATCATTGATTCCATATTCGCCCTGAAGGTAAGTACAACAGGGAAGAATCTTCTTCTTGTCTCTCAAAATGGCGGCCACCATCTCAGCCACCGCCGCGGAGGGAGCGTAGTAGGCACTTCCCGTCTTGAGCAGCCCTACGATCTCCGCTCCCCCGTCCCGGGTACGCTGGATGAGGGCTTCCACACGATCTTCTGCCATCAGCTCGGTTATGGGAATGCCGGCCACGGTGGAATATCGAGCCAGTGGAACCATGGTGTCGCCGTGCCCGCCCAAAACAAAGGCATGGGTGTCCTCCACGGACACGTTGAGCTCCCAGGCGATGAACCTCCGGAAACGGGCAGAATCCAGAATTCCGGCCATTCCAAAAAGACGTTCCCTGGGAAAGCCACTCACGGATTTAGCCACCTGGCACATGGCGTCCAACGGATTACTCACCACGATTATGATGGCATCGGGGCTGTGACGAGTGATGTTTTCCGTGACCTCCTTCACGATACCGGCGTTCTTCAGGAGAAGATCATCGCGACTCATCCCGGGTTTACGGGGCAAACCGGCCGTGATGACCACCACATCCGAACCCTGGCTGGTTTCATAGTCGTTGGATCCTGTCAGCTGAAAATCGTAGCCTCCTATGGGTCCTGCTTCAGCCAGGTCCAGCGCCTTTCCTTGGGGAACCCCTTCCAGGATATCCACCAACACCACATCAGCCAGTTGTTGCTCCACCAGGCGCATGGCGGTGGTCGAGCCCACGGCCCCGCTGCCCACAACGGTAACTTTCGCTCGCATCTTAACTCCCTTCACCGTTCATGTTTTCAATGATTGCAGCGGCAAACTCACTGGTCTTCAAGAGGGTTGCTCCCTCCATCTGGCGCTCCAGATCATAGGTGACGCGCTTTTGAGCAATGGTTTTCCGCAGGCCTGAGTCAATCAGATCGGCGGATTCCTGCCATCCCAGATGCTCCAGCATCATCACTCCCGAGAGAATCAGGGAACCGGGATTGACCTTGTCCTGGCCCGCATATTTGGGTGCCGTACCATGAGTGGCCTCAAACAGCGCCACCCGATCGCCGATATTGGCACCCGGTGCCAGGCCCAACCCCCCAACCTGGGCAGCACATGCATCGGAAAGGTAGTCCCCATTTAAATTCGGTAAAGCGATGACTTCGTACTCATCGGGACGCAAGAGCACTTGTTGGAACATGGCATCGGCGATGCGATCATTGATCAGAATCTTTCCATCCGGAAGTTTGCCGTCATTTTTCTCCCACAGCTCGTCTTCCCTAATACAGAGATCCGGAAACTCTTCAGCCGCCAGCTGATAACCCCAGTCCCTAAAAGCTCCCTCGGTGAACTTCATGATGTTGCCCTTGTGAACCAGAGTGACACTCCTTCGCCCGTGATCCAGCGCATAACGAATCGCTTGGCGCACCAGGCGTCGGGTTCCGAAAATAGAGATCGGCTTCACGCCAATGCCTGAATCCTCCCGAATATTGGTCGAGAATTTCGAATTCAGGAAATGGATGATCTCCTTGACCTCCTCACTTCCCTGCTCCCATTCGATACCTGCATAAACGTCCTCTGTGTTCTCCCGATAGATGACCACGTCGAGCTTGTGCGGCTCTTTGACCGGTGAGGGAACCCCCTCGATGTAGCGACAAGGCCGCACACAGCTGTACAGATCCAGAACCTGACGAAGCGTCACATTCAGGCTGCGAATTCCCGTCCCCACCGGAGTGGTCAGAGGTCCCTTGATGGCCACCGATAAATCAGAGATGGCATCAATTGTTTCCTGGGGCAGCCACTCGTCGAACTTGCTCTTGGCCTTCTCACCCGCAAACACTTCACACCAGGCAATCGAGCGCTCTCCTCCGTATGCTGTTTTAACGGCCGCATCCAACACTTGCCGAGTCGCTCGCCAGATGTCCAGTCCAATACCGTCGCCTTCAATAAAAGGAATGAAGGGATTCTTCGGGACCTGTATTTTCCCGTTGACAAATGTGATCTTTTCTCCCTCATCCGGCAGCACGATCCTTGGCTCATTCATGGGGAGCAAAGGTACTCAGAACAGGGAAGTTAGTCAAACGGGAGACCCCAGCCGGCAGACCGGCTGGAAATTCAAAATCCCAAATTCAAAACTGGAACCTGGAACCTGGAACGCGTCTTTAGCCGACGTTTCGTCGGCTAAAGACGCTCAATCAGGCGGGCCAACAGAGCGATACGCGGGGCCAGGGCACTCATCTCGATATGCTCGTGCCAGGCATGGGCTCCATCTCCAGGAATGCCCAGACCATCCAGGGTGGCAATCCCCAGGGCGGCTGTGATATTCCCGTCACTTCCTCCACCACTCTCTCCCTCACCTAAATCGAATCCCAATTCCGACGCGATCTCCTGAGCCGACTGGAGCAGTTCCTCAGAGCGCGGTGTCTTGACCATGGGAGGTCGGTCGATACCCCCTTCGATTTCGAGCCGAATCCCAGGGACATGGGGCTTGAGATGGCGGAGCTCGCCATCGACTCGCTCTCCCTCCTCAAGAGTTCTGAATCGCGTGTCCACGGTAGCCTCAGCGTACTCCGCGATGACATTAGGAGCATGCCCTCCTCGAACCACGTTGACCGTCACGGTCGTCCCTAAAGCAGGCGCTGACAAAGAATGGATACCCACAATCTGCTGTGCCAATTCCTCTACCGCATTGATTCCCTTCTCGGGGTCCAAGCCGGAATGGGCTGACTTCCCATGGAACTTGACGACGTAGCTCCCCACGCCTTTTCGAGTCGTCTTCAGGTCACCTCCCGGAAGCGGCGGCTCCGTGATCAGCACCAGGTCACTCTCCCGGGCAAAATCTTCAATGAATTCCCGGCTGTGAGTGCTGGTGAGTTCTTCGTCAGTCGTATAGAGAAAACGCACCTTTCGGCGCGGGCAGATCCAGCCTCGCGCCAGGTACTCTTGAATTTTCAGAGTGGCCACAACACCGGCCTTCATATCAAAAACACCTGGCCCGTAAATTCGATCGTCTTCGACCCGAAATGGATTCCGGGCCAGACTGCCCTCTTCCCAGACCGTGTCCATGTGGCACAGAACAAGAATGCGTCCTTCTTCTTGGTCGCCCCACTCCGCCCAAACGATATCTCCGACTTCCTTTCGGGAGACCACTTGAGGGGTGAATCCCTGAGCCCCCAGGTGCTCCAAAACAAGAGCCCCTACCCGATCAACCAGATCCTTGCGGTGACTTGGACTCTCCAGTTCTACCAGGTTGCGCAACAGCTCAATGATCTGATCCGTTTCGGCTTGGATTTTCTCGACTAAATTCCGCTCAGGCACGTTGCCTCCCATGAAATTGCATCTCACCAATAAACTCGACCTCACCCGTCAAAAAAATCTCCTCACCGGGATTCCACTCGACCAACTGGGATCCCTTTTGGGTGTGGACTTGGACAGGAGATTGCGCTCTTCCGGCGCGGATTGCAGCCACTGCCGCCCCACACGAACCGGTCCCCGAACTATGAGTGGGGCCAACACCGCGCTCCCAGATCTTGATCTTCAACCGGTGCGAATCCTCAACCCGGACGAAGCTGACATTGGTCCTCTCCGGGAAATAGGGGTGGCACTCCAGCCCCCCGCCCATTCTGTCAAAGTCCACCCCTTCGGGGAACTCCTCGACAAAAACGACACACTGAGGATTACCCACCGACAGTGCGTTGATGGAGACGGTTTGACCCTGGATCTCCAGGGAATATTCCTGTACCTGTTCCAACTTCGATGGAGCCTGAAATGGGATAGCGGCAGGGTCAAAGGAGGGTGCTCCCATCCGGGACCTGTATCTCCAAAATCCCTCCTCCTCTTCAAGCAAAGTGTAGATCTTCACCCCGGAGCCGGTCTCGAGTGTGACCTCCGGTTGGTCCACCCGGTCGTGACGGTGCAAAAAGGCGCAGCCACAGCGAAAACCATTACCCGACATACCTGCCTCCGTTCCATCCTGATTGAAGATTCTCAGATGGAACTGAGGGGGAGAAAGGTCTCGCACAAACACACATCCATCCGCTCCAACGCCAAGGTGGCGATCACAAATGGCCTGCGAAAGACTCGAATACTGTTCCTCTGGAATCTCACTGGAGGCAATGATCAAAAAGTCGTTGCCACAGCTGTGATACTTCTCGGCAAGAATCATGCTCATGGGGATCACCGATAATCTAGCCCGGATTATGCATTAATCCTCTACTGCAGTGACGAAATCATCCGGCGTGCTGCACCGCCCGTGTTGCTCGACCCGCAAGCGGGTGCCCCGATTGGGAGGAACTTCAGGAATATGGCAGAGATCCTCAGGAATATGGGAGGCACCTCAGGTGCCGAACAGCTCGATCCCTAAATAGCTCCTATCGTGGAACACAAGATAACTCTCGCTTATTCCTTCCCCATTCTTTTCGGATTCGGCACCTGAGGTGCCTCCCACATTCCTGAGTCTTTGCAATCCTGACGGTCCCGGTTCGCCCCTACACCGTTTCGTGACAAGAACCTATGTATAATCCAGACTAAAGCTTCCGGTCTTCTCCGAGCAACGCACCGAGAACTTCCTGGGAGATTTCTTCGAGTGACTTTCCGGTGACATCAATCACCGGCCAACTGGGGTTGTCGCTGTAAGCGGACTGAGCGTGCTCTAACTCTTCCTTGATGCGATCCATCTCGGCATAGCTTTTATCCTCCACGTCCGATCGCTGGAGCCTCGCACGGCGCACCTCTGCAAGTCGCTTGGGGTCAATAGAAAGACCCACGATTTTGTTCTGATCGATTTCAAAGAGCTGGGCGGGCAGCTTCCTCCCTCGCACAATGGCAATACTGGCGACCTTCCATCCTTCCTGGGCCAGATAGATGCTCAATGGGGTCTTCGAAGTGCGGCTCACTCCCAAAAGGACGATATCCGCCGTATCCAGGTCGCTCACGGAACGCTTGTCATCGTGACGAATGGCATACTCGATCGCATCAATCCTCAAGAAGTAGTCTTCATCCACCCGATGGAGCAGACCCGGCTTGGCAACGGGTGCCTGGTGGAAAAGAGAACCCAGTTTGTTCATCAACGGGCCCAGTAAATCAACGGATTCGGCACCTTGTTCTACGGTCGCTTCTTCGATGTAGTCTCTCAGCTCCTTGGAAGCAAAAGTATGCAAGACCAATATGTTCTCATTGGATATGCGCTGTAGAAGCTCCCGTATCTGGTCCTTGTCGCGGATATTAGCATGGCGTGTGACGAAGATATCCTCACCAAATTGGACCATAGCAGCCTTGAGCATCCGGTTCCCCGTCTCGCCCGTGCCGTCACTGACGATCAGAACATGATAGTTCTTCATAGTTTTTGGGCCTTTTCCGCAACGGTCTCCTCGATGAACTCCTGCAGCTTGTCCTCAATCAGGGAGCGAATTTCTTCCAATCGTTCCTGTGACTGCGCTTCAAATCGCAGGACCAGTACCGGCTGGGTATTGGAGGCACGAACCAGACCCCAGCCATCGTCAAGCAGGAGTCTGACCCCATCCACGGTAATCGTCTGATAACGCTGACTGAAGAACTCCTGGGCCCGACGGACCACTTCAAATTTCAAATGCTCCGGACAATCGACTCGAATCTCGGGGGTACTATAGACCCTGGGAACATCAGCCAACATCTGTGAAATTTTCTGTCCACTCTCGGAAAGAATCTCCAAGAGACGAGCACCCCCATAGATGGCGTCGTCATATCCAAAGTATCGATCGGCAAAGAACATATGACCGCTCATTTCCCCTGCGAAACTTGCATCCTCTTCCTGCATCTTGGCCTTGATCAGAGAATGTCCCGCCTTCCACATAATCCCACGCCCGCCATGCTTTTCAATGTCATCGTAGAGGTTTTGGGAGCACTTGACCTCTCCAATAATGGTTGCTCCGGGTCTTCGGCGAAGGATCTCACGGCTGTACAGAATCATCAAATAGTCTCCCCAGATCACGTTTCCCTGATCATCCACCACCCCAATACGGTCGCTGTCCCCATCAAAGGCAATTCCTAGGTCAGCCTTCTCCTGCTCGACTTTTTGAATAAGATCCTGCAGGTTCTCCAGCACGGTGGGATCGGGATGATGATTGGGAAAATTCCCATCCATGGTGCAGTAAAGCTCAATCACTTCACATCCAAGATCCCTGTAGAGCTGAGGTGCTATCAGGGCACTGGTTCCGTTTCCTGCGTCTACAACCACGCGAGAGGGGTTGTTGAGTTTTCCAAACGCCTCCGCCAAATAGCGATGGTACTCAGGCAGCAGGGCGACTTCCTCTCTTTCCCCTTCTTCCTCGAGAAACTCCCCCGACTCCGCGATCTTTCTCACCTCCTGGATTTGATCCCCGTAAATCGTAAGCTTTCCTTTGGCCACTTTGAAGCCGTTGTATTCGGCAGGATTGTGGCTGCCCGTGATCATCACACCCCCATCGCAGTCGAGACGGTGAAGCGAGAAATAAAGCAGCGGAGTAGGACACACCCCGATATCCGTTACTCGGCAACCCGTTGACAGCAGTCCCTCGGTCAACCGGTCCCTCAGTCGTGTCGAACTCAGGCGGCAATCTCTTCCCAGCGTGAGTTTATTGCGGCCTTGCCGCCGCAGATAGGTCCCCACAGCACGCCCCAAGGTGACCACAACCTCATCGTTGAGGTCTTTGTCGGCGATTCCGCGAATATCATACTCTCGAAAGATTTCCGGGTTCATTCCCACCTTGATGACCTTTTTCCGTCTGCTCTTTTAAGCGCTTCTTGAAATCCTCAATGACATGAACCGGAGTGGGATTCTCACGATTCAAGACAGCCAGGTAGAGGCTGGCAAAATCCCCCAACAGGATCAACGACCACAAACGTTCCAGCCAGCTCTCTCCCTCTGTCCAGAAGTCCAGACAGGCCTCGGACTTGTCTCCCACCAGCTGACGAGCAATGCCGGTCCGAATCTGCACTTGAGGATGGTCTTCCCGGTCCCGCAGAAATATGGGGATCAACTGCCGAAGGGCCGGAGCCGGGTGCTTCCAGCCCTCGATTTCATTATGATTCATCTCGGGTATGGCGCTGGAGAAGGCCAGTTGCTTTGCATTTTCAGAAAATTGCCCCCGCCACCTTCGGGCAACCATCTCCAGTCGATCCTGACTTCCGTATATCACCGGAATTTTCTGGTGCACCTGCAAAGCCAGTGCCTTTGCCGCATTTTCTTCCGCTGGAGTTTCCAAGCCGAACCTTTCGATTCGGTTGCGCACCCAACTCACCGAACGGCTGATCTGCTCGGAACGATCTGAAACCAGGCCAACCCGGCTCAAAACGACAAGCAGGGGAATCGCCAAGTACCCCAAAGCTGTCCGAGGTGGAAAGTCTCCCGGAATCTGCAGCAAGGGGTAGTCATATTGACCTGCGTCACGCTGGAGCTGACCATTGCTGCTCAGGCAGATGATCGAGCATCCGGCCTGGCGTGCCCCATGGAAAGCCGAGAGCGTTTCCTCAGTATTACCCGAGTAACTACAAATCAAGGCCAGTGTTTTCTCATCGGCAAACCCGGGAACGGAATAGTTGCGGTGAACAGAAAGGGGAACTTTCAAATCAGTTCCCAAATAGGCACTCAGAAAGTCTCCGGCAATGGCCGAGCCTCCGAGCCCGCAAACCAGCACATTTTGAATGGCTTTGGGGGCAGGGATGTCCGCTTTCAGCCCGATCTCAAGAGCTTCTTCCAGTTGCCGGTCAAAGGAGTTGAGAATCCCCCACATCCCCTGTGTATCGAGCTTTCCAATCGCCTCTAAATCATCCAGTAATTCACTCATCCTACAGATACTCGTCCCAGCCCAGTTTTTTCAGATGCTCAACCACCTGCTTCACATCCTCGATGCGTTCTCTGGCACAGACCAGAAGGGCATCCGGAGCGTCCACCACCACCAGATCCTCGACTCCTACCAGAGCAATCAATTTACCCTCTGAGGTGTAGAGAACAGTATCACGGCTGTCGATATTGACATGGGGACCGTTGGATATCACTCCTTTCTCATCGCTTTTTTTGACCTGTTCCAATGCTCTCCAGTTGCCCACATCACTCCATCCCAGTGTGCAGGGGAGCACCGCAATTTTCTCCGCCTTCTCCATCACACCCACGTCAATGGAAGTCTTCTCAAGCCCCGAGTAGATCTTTTCCATACCCACGGAGTCCTCCCAATGATCGTCAATTTCCATCAGGGCCTGGTACAACTCCGGCATATGCTTTTCCATCTCGGTCAGAATCCTGTCTATGGACCAGACAAACATTCCGCTGTTCCAATAATATCTACCCTCTTTTAAGAACTGCTCCGCCCGAGAACGATCCGGTTTCTCGGTAAATCCGGCCACTTCATAAGCCGCACACCCTGCAAAATCTCCCAGGAGATCCCCTTTCTCCACATATCCGTAGCCCGTTGCCGGATAGGAAGGATGGATTCCAAAGGTCACCAGCCAGCCCTCTCTTGCAAGCTCCTGTGCGGCCTGGAGAACCTGATGAAACTCGGCCACATCCTGGATGACGTGATCGGCGGGAAAAACCGACATCACTTCATCGGGAAACTGACGCCTCAAATAGAGGGCCGCCAGTCCGATACAGGGAGCTGTATTTCGGGCTGAGGGCTCGACAATCATCTGATTTTCCTGGAGTTGATCCAACTGCTCGCGAACCTGCTGGACGTACCGCTGGCCGCACACCACGTAGACGTCTCCCGCTGCCAGAAACGGTTGAAGCCGAGCCGCAGTCTCCTGCAACATGGTTTTGGAGCCGCCTATGGCTATAAACTGCTTGGGTTTTTCTTCACGGCTCACGGGCCAGAAACGAGTTCCCTGCCCCCCCGCCATGATCACTGCTTTCATGACTGACCACCGGAGCGCAGACAGTTGACAGCTGACAGCTGACAGCTGACAACAGACAACAGACAACAGACACTAAACAACTGGTTCATCTCAAACTCGGTCTTGGACTCGGAGTTGTAGGTTCTGGGGTCTCCTTTTCGGTTTCTGTCTCCTGTCTCCTCACTTCTGTCTCCTTCACTTCTGCTTCCTGCTCTCCAAAGTATCTCTTAGCCAGAGCCATGAGGTCCTCCCGTTTAACCCTTCTAAGCGTGGTGAGATACTGTCGAGTGGGATCAACTCCCTCTTTTGCCAAGACATGGTGCCCCAGCTCGACAATGTAGTCCTCTCCCGATTGTTGTCGAACGTGAGCCCTGGTGATGGCACCCACCACGGCATTGAAAAATTCCTTCTCCCGTAGTGGGACCTGCTTGAGCTGACCCAACTGCTTGAATAACTCGTCGCGGGCTGCTTTTCCCTTTCCATCCAGGGCGGCAAAAGAAGCGAAAAGGGCTCCCCCACTGAGGCCTGTCTGATGGAACATTTTGAGTTGATAGGCAAGACCCTGGTCTCGAAGGGAAATTGAAATGCGACCGCCTGGACGGAACAAAGCCCCTTCCAGGACATCGATAATCGCCTCGTCACGCGTTCCCCTGGCTGGTCCGGAAAAGGCCATCATCACCTCATCCTCCTCTTCTTCGAAGATAGGCTCTCCCTTGGCTTCCGACGAATCTTCCTGCTGGGATATCCCTCTTTGGATGGGCTTACGGACTTCATAGCTGGAGTCACTCAGCGTGGAGACAAAATTCCTTAAAAAGGAGGTCCCTTCGATATCCCCGTGGACCATGATCCAGGGATGGACACCCGTCATTTCACTTTCCACCCAAGTTTGAAGAGACTCCAGGGAAAAGCCGGAAACACTCTCCAACGTCCCGTATCGATCCCAGCCATAGGGATGGTCATAAAACACCCGTCTTCGCGTCAAGCCCAGAAGCCGCAGGGATCTGTTTTCCTTCTCAGCGTTAAGAAGCGCCAGGACCTCCTGCCGGGCCAGGATAAGATCCTCTTCCTTCACCGCTGCGCTGCGAGTCCAATCGATCAGGGTTTCAAACACTTTCTCCAGGTGAGGCGAGAGAACGATGGCCTGAAATCCAAAGAAATCGGGTTCATTCACGACCCTGATCTCAGTTCCCAGACGCTCCAAATCCATCCAGGAAAGGGCATTCTCACGAGAGACCACGTTTCGAAGCAAGGCTCGAAGCATCACTTCAGTGATCCCGCTGTTTTGGTTCGATTCCTTGATTCGACCTCCCGGAAAGAAAAACCCAAAATGCACGAGAGGAAAGGCATGCTCTTCCCTGAAGTGAATCACGGGCCCTCGCAGAATCGAAGTGTGCTTGAGATCAAACTTCAAGTGGCTGGGCCTGAATACTGGGGGCTGGAAGCTGGACTCGGTCTCGGCGACCTGGAACGGGTCTTCTTCTTCGGCACTTTTCTTCACAACGCTGGGAACCAGGAGGCGCAGGGTTTCCAGAAGGGTTTGAGAAGTGAAGTGACGCGATTCGGCCTCTTGTGGAAAGTATTCCAGCAGGGAGAGATTGGAGTCGGTCAAATAGCGTTCCAGCACATCGCTGACCTGTTTGGAAGTGATTTGCGTGAGCAGTTCCACCTCACGGTCACGCTGAAGGTAGTCTCCCATCGCCTCATAGCGGGCCAGTGCGTTGGCTCGCTGTTCAAGCCTTTGGAGTCCCAGATAGTGATCCTTCAACATGAGAGCTTTAGCCCGGTCCAACTGGGCAATCGGAATTCCCCGTTGTTTGAGTATCTCCAGTTGGGCCAGCACCTCAACTTCCGCACCATCGACCCTTTGCAGATGAGGAGTCACGAGAAAGAACAGAGTTCCCTTGCTCTGAAGGGCCTCCACTTCCACTCGAACATCAGCGGCCGTACCGCCCTCCCCGAGCATCGACTGCTTCAAAAGTGCACCACGCCCTCGTCCCAGAATGTAGGAAAGGACCAGCAGCGGATAGTAATCATCGTGCTCAAGCCCCGGAATCCGATAGGCGAAAAGTAAATAGGGTTGCAGATGGTTCCCACGCAGATGAAGATACCGAAACGAGGTTTGCCCCACCGTCGATGGATCAGCAGAGTTCTCCTTTGAAACCTGGGAGGCTTTCTTCGATGATCTCAACGAGCCATAAGTTTCCACCACCCTCTCCAGGATCCTCTCCCGGCGCACCGCTCCTGAGACGACCAGTATGACATTTCCAGGGTAGTAATGAGCTTCATGAAAACGAGTCAGCTGCTGAAGGGTGGCATCCGTCTGTGCCATCCCCGTGAAGCTTTTCTCCAAAGAAAGCGGATCTCCCCATCGCTGCTCCGGATAGGCCAACTCCAGGAGTTTCTGCCTGGCAAAGACCTGTGGCAGATCCAGTTGGAGGAGTCTCTCTTGCAAGAGGATTTCTACCTCCCGGCCGATGGCACCTAAATCAATTTCAGGAGCCTGCAACAATGCGGCGTGAAACTCCAGAGTCTTGAGAACATTTTCAGCCGGAACAGAAGAAGAAAATACAGTACTGTCGTAGCGGGTGGTGATCTTCAGCACCGCTCCCAGGCCAACCATCTCCGAAACCACTTCGCTTCGATGCCGATAGAGCCGCTCGAGAAGGTCAGTGACCCCGATATTCCCTGCCTCTTCCTGTGAGTGACCTGCCCGGATATAGGTCACCACAGTCGCCAGCGGATCCAGCGCCTGTTCTTCGATCACAATCGTCAAACCGTTTCGCAGAACGACTCGGGTCAAACTTCCCTTGTCTTCCCTGAACTCAAATGCTTTGAAATACTCTGGAGTCTGAGTGGCTCCAGGTGGACTGACGGCCAGGGACTCGGCTTCCAAAGAGGCCATCGCCACCCCGGAAGACAGAAGGAGAATCAGCCACTTCATACCCGAATCGTATCAACTCCAGAGACGGAAAAGCAATGGAGGGACACTTCCCAGTGGAAGAGCTTTTCTGTATGGTAGTGGTTAGAAGGCGGTAAATGAAAACCAAGGAATTAGGACAGCAGCAGATCATCCAGGGACTCAAGGATGCTGATACAGAAGTCATTGATGAATTCATTCAGCAGTTCTCTCGACCTCTCTTTGGCGTGATCCTCAATTACACTAAGAATCCGCCTGATGCTGAGGAGATTCTGCAAGACACCTTGCTCAGGGTCATTCGTAAAATCGACACCTTTCGCCAAGAGAGCGACATCTGGCCCTGGATGAAACGGATCGCCATCAATAACTCCATCATGTGGCTGAGAAAACGCCGGTCCAGTCGTGGACGGGAGATCCAATTGGAGGAGTACGCTCCCACCTTCTCCGAAGATGGCCACCTTCACGGTTCACTCTTCCGCTGGTCGGTGGACCCAGAGGATGTCATTCTGAATGCAGAGCTGGCAAGCCAGCTCTACGAGGCCATCCAATCGCTACCCTTTGAATATCGCGTCCCGCTGGTCCTGAGGGATACCGAAGGGTATCCGATCAAGCAGATTGCTTCCCTACTGGGGCTCAAAGAAGCCACCGCCAAGACTCGAATTCACCGGGGTCGGCTCGCCGTGCGCAAGAAATTGGCAGACTATCTTGAGGGCAGAGGATGAGAAACGATTTGAAGTGCAAGGACTGTTTTGACTTGTTGATGGATTATCTGGAGGACAATCTCGATTCTGAGACCCAGAAGAAACTAGACCAGCATTTCGCTGCCTGTCCTCCCTGCCTCAACTTTCTGGAGTCGTATCGAGACTGCTCGAAGATGGCCCAGCAACTGCGAGATCAGCAAGTAGAAATCCCGAAGGAACTGGAGAACCGTCTCAAGACCTTCCTGCGGGAGCAGATGTAAGCGCAGCACTGGCTAGAATAATTGAGCGCTTCCTTCCTTCTGTTATACTCCTCCCCTCCCCAACCACCGTGGGCGGTTAGTTCAGCTGGCAGAGCGCCTCCCTTACAAGGAGTTGCATGGATTGGCAAGTTATTGACAGGTAAGGAGATATAGAAGTCCTGAGATCCGGAGTGACGTTATCGTGATGTAAATATGCTCGCTTAGCTCAGTTGGCTAGAGCACCTGGCTTACATCCAGGGGGTCGGGGGTTCGAGTCCCTCAGCGAGCAAACAACCCGTCCCAACCTGAAAATCCTAACCCTATGCTTGGTACAGTTTCCCGGGGCAGGTCAGTGGTCCCAGGTCTAACTTAGAAGGTGGACTTATTCGTGGGGGCAGGTCGTTGCGAGTCGGCACGTTAATACTTTTTGCAGTTCTCCTTGTGGTGGTATTGCTTCCTATTTTAGCTCTCTACGATGTGGTGGTTAACGAGCGGACTCTCTCACCCCTTGGGCTGGCTGGGATGTCCGTGACATTCAGGGCAGTGCATACGTTCTATATGATAGCGTCTCATGTCGTAGTAGTGATATCAGTCATTGGTGCGGTAGTAGTTACACCCTCCCTCAGGGACATTCTAACTGACCACAAAAACTTCTTGAAGGCAGTAGTAATTTGCCTTCTTCCAGACCTGTATATTCTGCCTTTCTGTTGGTTTCTCTTTGCCGTTCCTGGTTATTGGGATTGGTATGTGGAATACCTGCCCAGCATGTGACCACCCCCCTCCTTACACCCGCAAAGGGTGACTACAACGACTACACAGGCCAAAATCCAGTGCTGGTGGGGGTTGTGGTGTAGTCAGCCCCCTCACCGGCTGCGCACATCAATACACCATCTCTGATACCGTCCTCTGTTTCGACCTTGCGAACTTCCGATTTCGCAAGCTTCAGTTCGCTTCCGGTTGAGGTAATGACGGTCAAATCGTCGGCCCCCGATTCCTTGAGTGCACATTCCAAGCGGTCTCCAGCTTTCAATGTAACGATCATCTGTTTTCCGGTGGGCTGTCTGTCTAGCTTTTCCCACCGCCCTGGAGTATGAACTTGCTCGGCTTCCCGGGAGCCTCATGAATTCTTGATGAAGTCAACCACAAGACGGCTCACTTCATCGGGATATTCGCGGTAGGGAGAGTGCCCGCACTGATTGAAGAAGTGTAACCGGGCCCGGTCCACGACCGAGCTGATGATCCTGTACAAGCTCATGCCCAGAGTATAGTGGACTGATGGGTCATTGAGTCCCCAAATGATCAGGGTCGGTCTGGTTAAACGTCCCGCCCTGATTCGGCTTAAGGTTTCACGCTTCAACTCGTAATACCACCACCTGGTCTCAAGTCTAGGGGTCTCCTTAACTTTTTCCGAATTGAGCTCGACCCACCTAGAAGTCAACAACTTCAGCTTCTCCTCAGCTTCCTTGACCTTGGGAAGCACAGCGATGCGGAGTCGGGCCTCAACATAGTCATCGGTCCAGTAATCCCGGTATGCCGTACGGCTGAGGGAAGAAAGGAGGGATTCTTTGGTTGGGGTTCGAGGTGCAGAAGTTTGAGTCACAGTCGTCCGGGAAGGTACATTCGGATCGTCGGGAGCCAGGGTGTTGCTATTGAAAAGGATGAGGTTCTCGACCATTTCAGGGTGATCGGTAGCGATACGAGCAGCGGGCAGAGCGCCTCTGGAGTGACCGACCAGATGGACCTTCTCGATACCAAGCGTCTCCATAAACCTATAAACATGCCGGATGACTGCCTCCATCGTGTAGTGGGCATCGCTTCGGGGGTTATCCGTATACCCATTTCCGAGTTTGTCTAACGCATACACATGAAAGTGCGAGGCTAAATGATCAAAGATATTTGCCCAACCATCGGCAGAAGAAGTGGAACCGAAGTGGCCTCCGTGAACCAGCACCATGGCTTCTCCACTTCCCCCTTCAAAGTATCTGGTCCTGATCCCATCCACGTCTACAAACTTAGCGTTTCCCATGGTCAGGGCGTAGGCCTTAGTTGATCGTAAGAAAGGCAAAACCGCCAGACTGGCCACAGAGTGTTTGAGAAAAGCCCTTCTCAGAAGATTCATCTTTACGCTCCTTCGGGATTTATTTTCGCCTGCCAAAGTTGTGGATATGCTTTTTCGTAGATGCTAACGCGGGTGAGGGTTAAAGGCAATGGAAAAGCCGGGCGAGGGCAGGAGTCACGTTCCGGTGATGTCCAGGATTGGGTGGTCAGCTCCTACTTGTGGTCGGAACAATCGTGGTCCTTTTTATCCCTCATCTCTTTCCACATTTTTTCCTTCCACATTCTTCGGCGACGGTGGAGGCGCCCGACTACCCCATGACCCATGATCCATGAAGCCATGGAGGCAAGGAGTACTAAGCCAAAAGCGTTCTTGAAGCTCATGCGAACCGCTCCAAACAGTTCAGGCATGGCCATGTTCCAGGAAAAATAAACCCCAATGCTGCCGACGATGATCACTAGGAGCGTCCAGCCTATCCCTACGATCAGGAAACGACCGATGAAATGTCTTCCCTTACGATGCATGATGCCTTCTCCTTACCAAGAGGGGTTGTTCCTTGCCTCCGACAAGCCGTGGGTTTTGTAGAGGGTAGACCTTCAGGGACCGGCCAAGCTGGATGCCATCAAAACGCCCATCGTCCAGCGAGAACAAACACAAACAACCCAACCACAACGATTACAAGCTCACCCAAAAGTTCAGCCAGTTTGCTTAGCTTTTCCTTATGACAGCTTCTCAACCAGTTCTGATGCATGGAATCAAGCACCGAAAGGGCGACATAGGCGACAGAAAGTATGACCAGCGCTTTGACAATTACCTCAGCCATCAGTGTAGTCGGCTTATCCCAGGAAGCCACTGACGACAAGAAAAGCAGCCAGCAGCACAAGGTTTGCTACCAGCAGGATGACAAAGGAAGCGAGTGTTTGAATCATAGTGCTTCTTTATAAACGACTGCGAGGTTGCCCGTCCCGGCAATGCTTTGGAATTTTGCCGACTATTTCAACAGCCCGTCCCAGCAATTCCGGAAATCCCAGCTTTTTTTCACTACTCTGGGAAGAATTGAAAACTAAACAAGAGAGTTGAAATAACCTGGGATAGTTGGCATTGCGGCCAGATCAATGCTTGTGCAGGTTGGGGGGAGAAGCAACAGCGGCGCAGCTACGGCTCAAGATTCATCCGCAACAGCAGGTCGTGAAAGCAAGGGTCGTCGACCTCCAGCTAGCCGGGATAACCCATCATCCGGGCCTAGAGCCGCTCGATGACTTCAGAGGCAGCACGCTCGCCTGAAGCCATGGCCCCCTCCATCCCCCGATCGAGGAGGGAGGTGTACTGTCCACAAAAGGAAATGCGCCCGTGTCGTGCCCACAGCTTTCCATGGAAAGCGGTGACTTCACCAGGACCCCAGACCATGTAATTACCGCCGCCTGCAAAACGATCCAGCTCCCAGGAGTGAAAATGCAGCGCGGTGAGCTGCCCTTTTGCCGCGGGACGGAATTCCTCTATGTACTTGATGACGGCAGCCTTTGCGCCTTCCGGTCCCAGGCGGTCCAGGTACCGAGCCATGAATCCACTTGCCCTGGCGGCAAGGCTGGTGATTTCCCCCGCCTCGTTGCGACTGGCCGAGACCATGCCTGCTGGACCATCAGTCCACATGGAGGGCGGCAAACCATCATCCTCCCAAAACGGCCGCTTCGCCGTTATATGAACCTGGGTGCTGAGAGTGTAGTCCATCGTCTTGACCGCCTGCTCCTGGATTCCAGTCAGCACCGGTTCAATCCGCAGATTGCGGAAAACAGGGACGGGCACAGAGCAAATCACGAAGCGGGCCCGGTACTGAGCACCGTCAGAGCAATAGACATCCACGCCGTCCGCTTCGGATCGAATACCGGAGACGGCTTTGTGCAACACCACCCGGCGCTTGAGGTTCCTGGCAATGCCTTCAGGCACTCGTTGGTTGCCTCCCTTGCCCACAAAATTGATCCGGCCGAGTTTTTGCCGCCATACGTCGTTTCGCAACGGCATCAATGCGGAGGCATCGTGCGCCGAAGTACCGTAAAGACAGTTCGTATCCACCGCAAGTTGGATGATACGGTCGCCGACACCCTGTTTCCGCAGAAATGCGTGAAGAGAGATGTCATACGATGCATGGGCAGGGTCAACCCAATCTGCCAAGGACTTCAGCGGATTGTTTTGTGAAACGATGGGAGAAACATACGCCCAGGGCATCTTCTCTCTGGACTCTTTCGGAAACGGATTCTGCGGCGAATCGGGCCAGTCTGAGGGCGAGATAATCTTCCCGTTCAACACCAGCAATCGCCCACGGCTGGTCCCCGAACGGTTTGAACGATCGATGAGCTCAACACCGAACCGCTTGGCCACAGCGACCGGTCTGGGTCCTACAATGGCGTTGGCACCGCCTTCCGGGCTGCCCGGAACGTTGTCAATACTATAGACGCGTCCACCCACCCGATTTTTTCCTTCCAGCACCAGGACATCGATCCCGTGGTCCTCAAGAGACAGCGCCGCACTGAGACCGGACATTCCAGCGCCGATGATAATGACATCCGCCGAGGTTTGCCCCCAGGCTATTTTGGGCGTGGCAAAGGCCAGCGAGACTGCCGCCGTGCTTTGTATGAACTGTCGTCGAGAGATTGAATTGCGTTTCATGTGTTGCCTCCTAGCTTCTCCAGACCCTTGTGCAATGGCGCTCAATGTTGTGCCCTGAAGCTACTCAAGACAATGCCAGAAGAGCAGAGGAGTCGTCTGGGAGTTTGAAATGAACTATCTTGCTAACTCCCCAAGCTGCAGGGGCTGCATGGGTGAATAATGCTGATGAACGATCTTCCATTGCCCACCCTGCTTGATCCAGATGCGGGTGGCCCGGTTTCGGTGCGGCATAATCGTACCCTTCGGTGAGGTGGACGATCCCGTCGTATAAGAGGTTTCAACAGCAAACATGCCGCCGTAGACCTCCACCTCAGAATGCCGGGGCTGATTATAATTGTTCCTGAGGCCGCCCCTAATCCTGCGTTCAAAGCCTTTCTCGCGTTCTTCAAGAGAAGTGGTTCTCCCAAGAAGCCCTCCGCCAGCAGTAAAGATGGTGTTTCCGGCCGCGTAGAGTTGGGCGTAAGCTTTTGCATCCGCCGCATCCGTGGAGTTGAGTAGGACATAAAATTCGTGCACCGCCGCCTTCACATCCTCCACATCATCGGCTAGAGCTGGAGTCGTCAGGACCATGCCGACTACAAACAGTGTGACCATTAAACTGTTCATTTTGCTTTCCTCCCTGTGTGATTGGTATGGGCTTGATGCTAATACCTGGAGGAGGGGAAGACAATGGTAATCATGCAGCCGTGGGGAGACTCACGGCTTTGTCAGCGAGGGTCGAATGCGATTCGGATAACAAAAGGCCAGCAGCCGAGTTTTTTTCCTTTGAAGTAAATCAGACACCGATCACAGTGATATTTGGGGTGTCTTTTCGTGACTTTTCTTTCCCCACACGTGGGGCAGCGACGATGCCATGAGACTTTCATTGTTTACTCAGATATTCTCTGGGTTTTGGAAAGGGCCTACTGTGACGGGCGTCACTTAGAAGACAAATGCAGCTGACCTCCAGGGAAAGTAAACGCCAGGGTCCTTTATAAGACCGCAACTGGAACGATAACAAATGTCCCGCCTGCTCATGCAGCCTGGCCCGATAGACACAAACCTTGATTTTCTGTCCCAGGAAAATGGTTTGCCGGGTCCAAACGTAGTCAAGCGTATACTATGTCCTGATACACGTTGTAAACCTGTCTTGATACAAACACCTGAGTCGCCTCCCACATTCCGGAGGGTCTTTGCCCTATTCCTGAAGCTTCTCCCGCTCGTGGTGAGCAACGCAAGGGCAGCGCCTTCGTCGCTTCGTGACGAGAACCTATGCATCATCCGGGCTAGGAGCAAAACCCCGGATTAGCCGTGACAGTCATCACCACACTCTGAGCCATAGTTTGGGTACACTTCTGCTGTTGTGAAGTGCGTGATTTCACGCTCTTCTTAATCGATATGAGGACCTGAAGAATATCTACCCTCTCTTCAGGTCCGCTTCTTTTTTTCGAAGAAATTCATAGAGATTCGAAAAGACGTATCTGGGTATCGAGATGAACGTGACTGCTTTACTGATCATACTTGCTATCATTGCTGTTTCCTTCATCTTCATGGGTTGGAATCGGGCCCACGCATCCTCAAATTCAAACACCCAGGGAAGCGAGAACATCGAAAGACCTATCCCTGCCCAACCAGCCATGGCTCGGCCTGAAGTGGTGATTCACTACGACATCGATATCCGTGACGAACCCCCGTTAGCCAGAGAGAAAACAATGACGCTAAGAAATTCTGGTGGGCCTGCTTTTAAAGTTCAGATCCAGGATATCGCATACAAAAACTTTGTAGCGAAGTTCCCTCCAGTCTCCGAAGTGACCCAAGGGAGAAACAAGTCGGTCCAAGCCGAAATTTACCACAATAACCAGATCGCAGGACTGCTTTGGCACGACTTCGTCCGCATCTTGGAAGAAAAGTTACAGGACACGGATGGTAAGATTCCAGTCTCTCTGGAAGCCCGCGTTTT
>JADFOI010000087.1 GCA_022562935.1 Acidobacteriota bacterium | reverse complement strand
GCGAAGCGACGACGACGCGATGTCAGTGACATCGTGGAGGAGGAGAGACAAAGAAATCGCCGCCGTCCCGCCGCCACCCTTCGGGCTGATGGAGGTTGCGGGTGATCTCTGTGTCGCTCGTCGTCGCCGATGTCCCTGCATCGCCTCCTCCTCGCTCCTTGATCTCCCCTCCCAAGCCCCATCAGCAAACATCATCTTATTTATGGAACGAGACACTAAGGTTCCGGAATGGTGATGTCCATTTGGTTTACCGGTCCTAACACGGAAAGCGGTTCGTCAAAGTCCTGAGATCGGCCTACTGCCAGGATCTGCATCTGATCGGGGT
Source organism: Acidobacteriota bacterium (assembly GCA_022562935.1). Taxonomy (GTDB): domain Bacteria; phylum Acidobacteriota; class UBA6911; order RPQK01; family JADFOI01; genus JADFOI01. Next base: position 15,296 of record JADFOI010000087.1, on the reverse strand, counting down.
GCAAATGCTTTCGGACCACTCGTAAAATATCGCTCTTGGTCACCTTTTCTATTTTCTCCTTGGCCTTCTCCAGGAAATCCAGGGGATACCCAAAATATGCGTAAGTCATCAGGCGATTGACGATTTCACCCTTGGAATCAAAGTTGAAAACAAAGGCGTTGAGATAGCTCTCCCGGGCCAGCTCCAACTCATCGTCGCTGACCTCGCTTGCGGCCATCTTCTCCACTTCAGCCGTCAGGGCCCGAATGGCTTGAACTGTGGTTTCCGACTTGGTCTGACAGCCGATGTAAAAGATCCCCTCATGATTAAAATTGGCAGAATAGTAGCCGAAAACCGAATAGGCGAGGCCCTGACGCGATCTCACTTCCTTGAAAAGACGACTGGTAAATCCCGAACCGAGAATTCGGTTCATCAAAACGAGGGCAAAATAGTCAGGATCGTTCCTGAGGCCTCCGATGTGTCCCATGTAGATGTTGGTTTGGTTCACATCGTCCTTCTGGATGAGATTGACGGTTTTTCGAAATTCGTAGTTCACCTTGGGCGGGAGGGAGACCTGTAATTCCCGCTTCTCCCAGCCTTGAAAGGCCTCTTCGATTTTCTGAATCATGTCCGGAGTCTGGAAATCACCCCAGACCGCCAGCATCATATTGTTGGGATAAAAAAATCTCTGATGAAAGGAGATCAAGTCCTCACGCGTGATGCTATCGATGGTGGCATATTCTGAGGATCGAGCGTAAGGGCTGTCTGACCCATAGATCAGCTTGCCGAACTCACGTGAAGCCAGTCTGTTCACGCTGTCGTTTCGGCGGGAAATGGCGCTGCGTTGCCGGAGTTTGCCCAACTGGATCATCTCTTCCGGAAAGGCCGGATTCATCAGTATATCGGCCAGAATCGCCAAACCCGTTCCCAGGTCCTTGGTCAACACCGACATGGAGGCCGATCCCGAGTTTAACCCAATGCCGGTTTCCACCGAAGCGGCAATGCGTTCCAGTTCCTCGTCAATTTCCTCGCCCGTCCTGCTGTGGGTCCCGCCCGTTCGCATGACGGTTCCGGTGAGGGAAGCCAAACCCACCTTTTCTGGGGATTCATCGATGGAGCCCACTCGGATTCGAGCCGACAAATGGATCAGGGGAAGCTCATGATCCTCCAACACAAACAGCTTCATTCCATTGGACAGGGTCACCTGTTCCACTTCGGGCACACGGATATCGTTTAATTTTGGGTACTGGAGGTCCTGATAAGGGGTCTGGGCCATGGCTGAGCCGGCAATCCAGAGTGAAACCATCAACCCCATGACCGACCTTGCGAGTATAGACCGTCCCTCTCTCATTTCTTTCTCTCCCTCTAGAATCAGCGATCCGACTGTCTTGTTTCAATCACTCCCACGACACTATTTTTTGAGGTGAAATATTCTCGGGCCACCCGCTGAATGTCCTGGTCGGTGACTCGATCGAATTCATCCAGCTGCTTAAAGAGATTCCGCCAATCTCCTGTGACCACTTCGTAAAAGGTCAGCTGTCGAGCCAGTCCGCGATTAGAGGCCAGCGCGCGAACCACAGAGGCCCGGCTCCGCGTCTTGAACTTCTCCAGGTCCTGGGGAGACACCCGTTCCGTCTTAAGCCTTTCAATCTCTGCGGAAACCGCTTCCTCACACTCCTGGGTGGTGTGCCCTCGAGCAGGTGTCGCAAAAAACACAAAGAGTCCCGGGTATTTGCTCCCTGGAAAACCCTGGAAAGCCGAGGCGTTGACGGCGATCTTCTTCTCCTTAACCAGGCTTTTATACAGACGTGAAGTTCTTCCCGTGCCCAGAATGTCGCTCATGGCCTCAAGCGCCGCATTATCTGCATGATTGATGTCGGGCGTGTGATAACCCATCACCACCCAGGGTTGGGAAGGATCTTCCACCACCACTCGACGCTGGCCCGATTGAGGAGGTTCCACCGTCTCCACAAGGTCCGGCTTGGGGGCACCGGAAAGACGCCCGAAATAGGTTTCAGCCAGAGACCGGATCTCCTCCAGATGGACATCTCCCACAATGGCCACGGTGAAATTGCTGGGAACATAGTATTTCTGAAAGAATGCCCTGGCCTCGGAACGGGTCATGGTTTCCACATCACTCATGTGCCCTATGGTGGGCTCGCCGTAAGGATGGGCCTTGAAAGCGACGGCCAGAAACTCCTCCATCAGGCGACCTCGAGGCCTGTTTTCCGTGCGCATCCGCCGCTCTTCCTTGACCACATCCTTTTCCTTGTAAAACTCGCGGAGCACCGGGTTCAAAAAGCGATCCGACTCCAAGGCCATCCACAACTCCACTTTGTTGGAAGGAAGATTGACCACGTAGCGGGTGGCATCGCTGGAGGTACTGGCGTTGAGACCCACACTACCGGCCCGGATAAAAGCCTCTTCAAATTCGTCGGGGACCATAAATTGTGAGGCCTTCTCTTGAGCCTCCTCGAGGCGTTGCTGCAACTCGACCAAACGCTGGGGGTCGGCTCCATTCCCTTGACTTCGCTCCTTCTTCAGGGCCAAAAAGGCTTCATCCACCCTCTCCAGACCCTGGACCTCACCTTCGTAATCCAGGGTACCGACGGTCTTGGAGCCCTTGAAGGCCATGTGCTCAAACACGTGTGCCATCCCCGTGATTCCCTTGACCTCGTCGACGGAACCGACATCAGCGTAAGTGTGAAAGGAAACCACCGGAGCTTCGTGCCGCTCCAGAACCAGGAATTTGAGCCCATTGTCCAGAGTGAACTCGTGGACCCTCTTTTCGAAGTCGGTGAGACTCTGAGCACCCACCGGCAGAATCAGAGCAACGGTTATGCTCATCCAAAACGCGGTGCCCAACCAACGGATCGCCTTGATTCGCATGACCCAGCCCATAATTTTCTCCTCAGTTCGTGTGTAGCAGTTGAACAAATGTTTTACGAGAATTCCAGTCAAAAGTTGCCTCGGCCTGCTATATTATCCCCCATGGAACGGATCTTTCTGGGTGCTGGCGCTGTTTTGGGTTTTCTGGGTGTAGCAGCTGGAGCCTTCGGAACCCATGGCCTGAGAGACAGGCTCTCACCGGAAATGATGAACATTTTCGAGAGCGCCGTTCGCTATCAACTGGTCCATGCCCTGGCTCTACTGGCTGTCGCCTGGTTGGCCGATCGCTCCCCTTCCCTGGCGGTGAACCTGACCGGCTGGTTTTTCGTGACTGGAACGGTGGTTTTCTCCGGAACACTCTACGTTCTGGCCATGAGTGGTGTTCGCTGGTGGGGAGCAGTGACTCCGCTGGGCGGCCTGGCCCTGCTGGCAGGGTGGGGTTGTCTGATCTGGACAGCCTGGACCCTCCAGTAGCGCGCGGAACGCGCTTCGCGCTGGCGCGCTGGCGCGGCTCGTGCCTTCGTGCATTCGTGCTGTTGTGCGGTCGTACGGTCTAATTTCAAGTTTCTTTTGAATTTGGTATTTGGGATTTGGGATTTGCGCGCTTCGCGCGGTACCAGCGAGCCAGACGTGAGGGCTCGAAGCCAAGATAAAAACCGAGAATCATCAACTGATTGATCAGGGTGGTCCTTACTGCACCCAGTTTCTCCCACCTGCGGGCCGAGGTCAGGACCGCAGCAGGAGCGATGACGATGCGGCCCCGGCCCTTCAATCGGCGAATCAGTTCAAAATCCTCCATAATGGGAAGGTCGGGGAAACCCCCCATTTCACGGAACAGCTCTGCTCCCAAAAAAATGGCCTGGTCGCCATAAGGCATCTGCAGGTATTGCGATCGCCAATTGGCCGTTTTTTCGATAAACCTCCATCGAGCAGAGGGGGCATCGATCTGTAATTGAAAAGCTCCAGCGGCCACCCCCGATTGAGTCAGGATTCGGCGGACGTGATAGTCAAACCCCTCCGGCAGGCGAGTGTCCGCATGCAGGAAAACCAGGAACGTTCCCTCAGCCACTTCGGCCCCAGTATTCATCTGTCGCGCACGACCGGGAGGAGAATGGAGAATCTTGACACCCCGGGATAGTGCCACCTCTGCTGACTCATCGGAACTTCCGCCGTCAACCACGATTAGCTCGACACCGGTACAATCCTGGGTACTGCTTAGCGCAAGATCGAGGGCTTCCGCATCATTTAAAACCGGGATAATGACCGAAATGTCTGAGTGTGAGCCGGTAGCCACGACACGAGTATAATGGGCCCGGCGGAAAAGTGATCTCCAAATTTTTCTCTCTTTCTCTCTTTCTTTGTCTCGCCCTTTCTCCGGTTTGGGCAGCAGATGAGCGCTTTGATTCGGAAAGCCGGACCAGAGGTCTGACATGGGGCTGGGGGCATTCCTGGTCCCAAGGATTTCCAGGATATGGTCACACCAGCACCGATATTGCCTTTTTTGCCTTCCACCCTCAGATGGGGTGGTTTGTCACCGATCGACTGGAACTTTATGGAGAGGCCACGCTGCTGCTCTATCATGAACCGGAGGCGGCTGTTGCCGCTGGGCTGGCAGGACTGGCAGGACGTTATCACTTCTGGAACAATCGAAGCTGGGTTCCCTTTGTCAGTGCCGGAGCTGGCTTGATTTGGACCTCTTTAGACGTCGTGGAAATCGACCGGATTTTCAATTTCCAGGTTCTTTTCGGCGCGGGACTCCGGCTGATCCCCCAAAAGGGACCCACCTGGGTATTCGAGTTTCGCAATCACCACATCTCGAATGCCGGCACGGCGGGAGAAAATCTAGGCATTAATGCAGCCACCCTTCTGGTTGGGGTCAACTGGATTTTGCGCTGAGCCGCACGACAGCACGAAAGCACGACAGCACGAACTCACCCGCATATAATGGGGGGCCCATGATTATTAAGAATTCGACCTTACGCCTCAAGACAGAGGGATTCTGCCATGTGGTGAACATCACCGATGAGGTGCAGAGTCAAGTGAACGAAAGTGAGATTGAAAGTGGGAATGTGACGGTATTCGTGGTCGGTTCTACAGCGGGAATCACCGTAGTGGAGTACGAGCCCGGCCTGGTCAAGGACCTGGAGGATCTTTTCAACAAACTTGCTCCCCCCACCCGCGACTACCACCATGAACAGGCGTGGCATGATGGAAACGGCTTCTCACACGTTCGCGCTTCACTCTTAAAGCCTTCTCTGGTAGTTCCGGTGGTCAGCGGCAAGATGCGTTTGGGCACCTGGCAGCAGATCGTCCTGCTCGACTTTGATAACGGCCCGCGTACCCGTGAGGTGGCGGTGCAAGTCATGGGGCAATGAGCAGATTGTCGATGAGGCGAATGGCACCGATGCGGATAGCACCTGCCACCCGAACCGGACCGGTGATTTGCTCCACCGGCTGCATTTCTTCGGGATCTACGATCTCCAGATACTCGACTTTGACGCTTTGATCTTGCTCCAGCACGGCTAACGCACGTTTTCGAGCCTCCCCGCAATCCAGGACTCCCTCTGCGATCGCCTGTTGAGCCGCCTGCAGCGCTCGGTACAAAATAGGAGCGGAACGACGCTCTTCTGGGCTGAGGTACTGATTCCGGGAACTGACCGCCAGGCCGTCCGATTCACGGACAGTAGGAACCGCCACCACGGTCACGGCCAGATTGAGGTCAGACACCATCCGCTCAATGACCCTCAATTGCTGGGCATCCTTTTCACCAAAGTAGGCTCGCTGGGGTTGGATGATGTGGAACAGCTTGGCGACCACCGTGGCCACTCCACTAAAGTGGCCCGGCCGAAAAGGGCCACAGAGATGGTCGGTCATTCGAGCGACTTCCACCGAGGTCAGCGAGGGAGTGGGGTACATTTCCTCAACCTCAGGCGCAAAGATAAGATCCACGTCCAATCTGCGGCAGAAATCGAGATCTGCTTCCGGCATGCGGGGATAGCGAGTGTAGTCTTCCTTGGGTCCGAACTGCAGGGGGTTGACGAAGATGCTCACAACCAGGCAGTCCGCTTCCTTGCGAGCCTGTTGGATGAGGCTCTCGTGACCGGCGTGGAGAGCCCCCATGGTGGGGACCAGGCCGATGATCTGGTGGGAACTGCGAATGGATTCCAATCGGTGGCGAATCTCTGCGATGGTCTGAACCAGCTCCGTGCTCACCGGGGTTTCTTTCTGTCCGATGCCTGATCTTCCTCCACCGTTGGGAAACGGCCGGTTCTTACATCTTCGATGTAGGTCCGGGTGGCTTCCAGGATTTGATCTCCCAGTTGTGCATACTGTTTGACGAAGGGCGGAACGCTCCCCTGGAACAGGCCGAAGGTGTCATAGCTCACCAGGACCTGCCCGTCGCAGTGGGGTCCGGCTCCAATGCCAATGGTGGGGATAGCCAGTTCTGCGGTCACCCGTTTGGCCAGTTCAGAGGGAATGGACTCCAGGACGATCGAGAAAACGCCGGCTTCCTCCAGCGACTTGGCTTCCCTGAGCAACTGATCGGCACTCTCCGAGGTCTGGGCCTGGGGACGGAAGCCCCCCAACTGATGAACGGACTGAGGGGTAAGTCCCAGGTGGCCCATCACGGGAATCCCGATGGCAACGAGCCTGCGGGCCACATCGATGATGATGCTGCTGCCCCCTTCAATCTTGACCGCTGCGGCCCCGCCCTGAATGAGTCGACCGGCGTTGCGAACGGCTTCGCCCAGGTCCACCTGGTAACTAAGAAAAGGCATGTCGCTGACCACCAGGGCCTGCCTTGCGCCCCGTGCCACGGCACTGGTATGCTCGACCATCGTGTCCAGGGTCACGGAAAGCGTATCTTCATGCCCCAGCACCACCATGCCCAGGGAGTCACCCACCAGCAGCACGTCGATGCCTGCACGGTCCATCAGACCCGCCATGGTGCAATCATAGGCCGTCAGCACCGTGATTTTCTCACCGCGCAGCTTTTTCTCCTTGAGGGAGGGGACACGGACCCGCTTTCTTGGCTCGTTCATATGAGACACTTTAGCTTGCTTCTCCCTCCAAGAGTTTTTCCAGCTGGGTGGCCTGGGCTTTCGACAAACCCCTTCGCCGAGCCAACTGGACGGTGTGCTGACCCATCGCCCGATAGAGGCCCTGCACGGACTCCGGAAGAGCCTTTAAGGCGCTCAGATGGGCGGCCAGGGTTAGCCCGTCGCCCCGCTCGATGGGTCCGGTAAGCGCCTTCACCGGACCGCGGCTCAGGGCGTTTTGAGCGGCGGCAAGCACAAGCGGCTCAAGAGCTTTTCGTCCCTGGTGTTCCGATACTCCCGCCTTGGCCATCATCAGCAAAGCTGCGTCGATCAAAGCGACGATATAGTTACTGGCAACCACGGCCGCAGCATGGTAAAGGGGTTTCGCCAGGGGTTTAATGGTCAAAACCTGGCCGTCGAGCAGCTTCACCAATTCTTTGGCCCAGAGCGCTGCTTCTCCCTTGCCCGCAACAGCAAAAGTCGAACCGGGCAGTTCCTCAACCCCCTGCTTCGGATTGGCGACGGTCTGAAGGGGATGCATCGACGCACAAGAGACTCCCTGCTCCATCAAGCGGGACAAAACCTCCGGGCCCCAGACTCCGCTGGTGTGGATGATCATACCCGCATCCATTCCCGCCTCCGCCAGAGTACCTGCTACCTCGGGCAGCGCATCGTCCGCGACAGCCACAATCAAACGCTCGGCTTGTGCGGGCAGCTGCGAATAATCTACGGCTCGAACCGAAGGACCTACGAAGCGGGCAGCCCGCTGCGCCCTGGATCGCGACCGGCTGGCTATGAACGCGATCGGCTGGCCGTGTTGGAACAGGAGTCGACCGAGTGCCTGGGCCATGCGTCCGGCCCCGGCGATTCCAATGGCACCTCCCGGTGCTGTTTGTCTCCTCTTCATGTTATCGCCATCCAGCGAGGGTAAATCGCGAGAAGCAGATTATAAGGTTAGCTGTCAGTTGTTAGCTGTCAGTTGTCAGTATATCCTCACCTCTGGCATCAGCAGCCAGGGAGCCGGATCGGATAGAAAAGGAACCTGTTCCTGAAGCCACTGGCTCAAGGAATCACGCCGCCGGATCCCAAAGAAGTCTCCACCGGCCAGCGCTTCCCACAGGCTCTTGGGTCGAGGGTAAAGCACCAGTTCAATGTCCTCGTCCTCTTCAAGCCCAAGGACCTGCTTCATCTGATCCATTGCCTCCGGAAGCCCTCCCAGTTCGTCGACCAGCCCGATGTCCCGTGCCTGAACACCCGTGTAGATTCGACCTCGTGCCCTCGGTTCCAGTTCCTGGTAGGTTTGGCTGCGGCCGTCGGCCGCTTTTTGAACAAAGGTCTCATAGATGGTTGCCATCCACGATTCCACCCTCTGCCTTTGATCGTCGGTCAATGAGGTCAAGGACGAGAAGATGTCGGCGTTGGGTGAGGTTTTCACCTGGTCGATGGTGATTCCCAACCATTCGTAAAAACCTTCCAGGTCGAATTTTCCAAAGATCACGCCAATGGAGCCGGTAATGGTCGAGGGCTGGCTGATGATGTGGCGTGCTGCCATGGAGATGTAATAGCCTCCCGAGCCGGCAACCCCCGACATGGTCACCACCACGGGCTTACCCGCTTCCTCCAGGAGCTTGACCTCCTTCCAAACCATGTCCGAACCCACCACGGAACCCCCGGGACTATCCACCCGCAGGATGATTCCTTTGATGTCGTCATCCTCACGGATTCTGCGCAGGCGAGCGGACATGGTCAGGCCTCCCATAATTTGAGAGAAGGGATCACTGTTTCCAGCAGTGATGGTTCCCACTCCTCCCACCAGCGCCACCTTGTGCTCCGATCGGGTTCGAAATTCATCCTCTACCGCATCGAGATAGTAGCGGGCCGCCAGTCCTTCATACTCCTGTGAATCGTCGCCGTTGTTGGCCAGCTTTTGCTGGACCTGACTTTTGTAACCGAGCACATCCACCAGATTCTCTTCGAGCGCCTGATCGGCCGAGGTGAGCCCGGCCTCCAGGATGCCTCGCATCCTCTCTTCATCCAGGTTTCTCTCTTGGGCCACCACGGAAATGAAACGCTCCTCGATATCGCCGAGAATCGACTCGTACATCTCTCGAATCTCCGGCGTCATGGTTTCCCGGGTGAAGGTCTCGGCGCTCTTGTATTCCTTGAATTGTATGAACTCTGGCTTGATCCCGAGCTTTTCCATGGTTCCTTTATAAAAAGTGACCTCCGCCAGCAGGCCATTGACGAGCAGCGTCGCGCCCGGGTTCAAAGTGATGGAATCAGCGGCGCAAGCCAGATACAATTCAGGATCCCTGACAATATCCAGGGCCAAAAAGGCATGAATCGGTTTGCCCGAAGTGCGGAAGCTGTGCATGGAGTCGCGCAATTCCTCGATTTGTGCCCAACTCAAAAGCAGAGGATGAATTTCCAGGTACAGGCCCGAAATGCGATCGTCCTGAGCCGCATAACGGAAGACCTTCCCCAGCTCCCACAAACTCAGTGTGCTGGGTCCAAACATCTGGATCAAAGGATTCTCCGGGGGCAATTCAAAAACGGATCCCGTGAGAGCCACCTCCAGGATGGTGTTTTCCTCGATGGTGACGTCTCGACCCCGGAACAAAAGGTAACCGGCTCCCAAAACCATGCTCAGGAAAAGAATTCCGACAATGAAGAGAACCAGGAAGAAGATTTTTTTTCCACTCATGTCCATGATTCTAGTGCCGGGCTCATTTGAGTTCCACTGGGCTGGAATATTTCTTGCAATCCCCGACTAGATTTTCGACCCTGAGCGGACAACCTATGCATCATCCGGGTTAAATGGGCGCTTTGCCTGCTCGTGATCTCCCGCCCCGCGGCTGGCAGGCGGGGCAAAAGCTGCTGCTGCGTTGGCTGATCACTATTCTCTGAATCAGAGTTCCGCATCGATGGCAGGATTCTCCCTTCCGCCCATACACCTGGAGCTCCTCCTGGTTATTTCCCTTGTCTCCATCGCTATTGACAAAATCACGAAAACTGGTACCGCCGTGTTCAATCCCCCTTTTCAAGACTTGGAGAATGGCTTCAAACAGGCTTTCCTTTTCCGTTTTGCGTAAAGATCGAACCTTACGGGCCGGGTGAATGCCGGCTGCAAAGAGAGCTTCATCGGCATAAATGTTGCCAACTCCAGCTACAAAACTCTGATCCAGCAGCAGCGACTTGATGGCCAGCTTTCGATTGCCGAATTTCTGCAAAAAAGCCTTGAGGTTGTAGTCGGGAGTCCAGGGCTCCATACCCAGCCTCTCGAAGAACACCGACACTTCCCCCTTTTCAATGAGGAAGACCTTGCCAAACTTGCGGATATCGCGGAAAAGCATGGAGCCGCCCTGGCGAAGATGGATTTGCAGGTGGGTATGCCGATCGGGAGCATGCTGAAGAGTGCGCTGGAGACCCGTTACCGGATGTCTCTTGAACCCCTCGGAGTCGGATCGATTCGGATCCCGAAAGGTGAGCTGACCGGTCATGCCGAAATGAAAAATGAGGTAGTGGCGTTCCAGTTCGAAGATTAAGTATTTCCCGCGCCGGGTCAGACCCAGGATCTTCTGGCCCCGGATCTGTTCGATCAGGCGATGAGGTTCAACCTGCAAAATCTTGGAATCGCCTACCTGAATATCGTCAATGAAGCCTCCAACTACATGGGGCGCCAGTCCCCGTCGGACCGTCTCAACTTCGGGAAGCTCGGGCATGATGAACAACAGACAACAGACAACTGACAACTGACAACTGACAAGGGACAATACACGAAAGCACGAAGTCACGAAAGCACGAAGTCACGAGTGCGCTTCAGCGCGCTCTTCCACCGGTTTGTTCAGTGCCCACCAGCGTTGGGCATCTTCCCGCGTCCAGGGTTCACGAAACTCACAGGCTGCCAGTCTTTCCGCCAGCTCCAAGGCCGTTTGAGGCCGCTTCTCCGGTTTCTTCTCCAGGCAGGACAGGATAATTTGTTCCAGCGCCGAAGGAATCTCCAACTCTGTGCTTTGGGAGGGAGGAATTGGCGCTGTCTGGATGTGGTCCAGAACGACTTGCATGGGCGTCTCACCTTTAAAGACCAGCTGTCCGGTCACCAGCCAGTAGGCCACACACCCCAGCGAATAGATGTCCGTGCGCGCATCGACTTCTCCCTGGCCCAGAGCGACCTCGGGAGACAAGTAAGTAGGCGTTCCCGTGGTGAGTCCCTCTCGGGTCAATTGAGTCTCCTGGCCGCTGGCACTGCGGTCCAACTTGACCAGTCCGAAGTCCAGAACCTTGATGAAATCATATTGAATGCCCAGGCGACAAACATAGATGTTGCTGGGTTTGATATCCCGATGAATCAATCCGTGGTGGTGGGCATCGGCAAGCGAATCGCAGGTCTGCATCAGAAAATCAACGGCTCTGCTGGCGGATACCGGTCCAAAGCGAGTCACCAGGGACTCCAGATCAAATCCATCCAGCAGCTCCATGGCATAGTAAAAACTTCCCTCTTCGGTGGTTCCGAAATCGTACAGTCTTATAGTGTGGGGAGAACCGAGGGCCGCGGTGGCCTGAGCCTCCCGTTCGAAGCGTTTCAGGGCCAACTTGTTCAAGCTCCCATCGGCCGTTGATCCCAGCACCTGGGGGTTGAGTAGTTTGATGGCGGCGGGCCGGGCCAGTAATCTATGTTTCGCCAGCCAGACTTCTCCAATGCCGCCACGTCCGAGCAGTTCGATGAGTTTGTAACTCCCCATTTCCCGGGCTCGAGTCACATCACATCCCAGCTTGTAGATGATGGCACTGCCGACAAAGGCCAACCCGGCACAGATGTAGTAAGGAACAAACAGGTTGAGCACGTACACCCAATCCGGCATCGGGATTCCTCGAAAGGCCAGTGAGATGAGAAACACCAAAGGACCCACAGTTGCTGTCACCAGAGCGGCCAGCAGCGTCTTTCCCGGCGAACTGGGGACGATGAGTGGGAAAAGGACCAGCCACACGCAGACCCAGGAAATCCCCACCACGGGAAAACCGGCGGGAAGTGCCCAATAAGTCACCACATCGATGCCAAAGGCACCGACGACCCAGTAGATCAGGCCAATGTCCAGAAGAAATTGGGGGTCGAACCGGCCGCTGCGGGCAAGCCAAAAAACGGCCAAAGAGAGCGAAACAGCGGCCAGAGCGGCAACGTCACCCACTGAACTTTGCTCGAATTGCTCAAACAGCGGAGATGTCGTAAACCGGCCGATCGAAAAAGAAACCGAGTAGGCGATGGCATAGAGAAGAGCCGCCAGACTGAGTCTTTGGGAAGCCGCTTCAAGAAGGTCAGGAGGGAGACCGACTGGAGTAGATCGGGTCAGGGAAGGAGTTGTTTCCTTCCCCTGAACAAAAATCCGTTGATTGGCCATGAGACTCTTTTCGATGCTAGCAGAAGAAGAAGCCAGAAAACAGAAGCCAGAAGAGAGAAATTTCGGATTTCAGATTGTCAGCTGTTAGAATTTCAGCTTACATGAAAAAACGCGTTCTCGATTTGGGTTGCGGTCGGAACAAGCGTCCAGGCGCCATTGGCATGGATCGCGTTAAGCTACCGGAGGTGGATCTGGTCCATGATCTGAACCGGATCCCTTACCCCATCAAGGACAGCATCTTTGATGAAGTGTACGCCACCCATGTCATCGAACATATGGACTCCGTCCTAGCCGTCATGGAGGAGATCTATCGAATCTGCCGTCCCCATGCCCGGGTGACACTCGTTACACCGCATTACACCGACTCCATCTCTTGGCAGGATCCGACCCATAAGTGGCACCTCAACTCCTACTCATTCAGCTATTTTGAACCTTCCTACCATACGAACCACTATACCCAGGCTCGCTTTAAGATCATCAGGAAGGAATTGGAGATGGCTTCAATCTGGAAGCTTCTGGGGTTTCAGTTTCTCATCAATCTGGATAATCGCTTTCCCGGGCTGAGATTCGTGAGGAAGTTCTGGGAACAGTATCTCTGCTTCTTGTTTCGAGGAAAACAACTCACCTTCACACTGGAAGTCGTTAAAGACTGACAAGGGACACCAGCCGGCAGACCGGCTGGAAATTCAAAATCCCAAACTCCAAATTCGAAACAAATTCAAAGTTCGAAACCTGAGGCATTCCTGCGCTTGAAAAACGAAGTCACGACGGCACGAAAGCACGAACGCACGAGCGCGCTTCAGCGCGACGGAGCGCGGAGCGCCCTACAGCTTGATCTGCGAGAGCTGCTCGGGGGTGAGGGGTCTGGAGAAAATGCGCACAGGATCCTGGGTGGTCGGTTCGTCACCGTCTTCTTCGGGCGGCTCGACGCCATGTCCCACCAGTTCGAGGATCGATTTTGAATCGCAGGTGCAGGACCATACCTCCACCGAGATGAAGTTTTCGAACATACTGCAGTGGGGTAGCTGGGCAATCTCTTGGTAGTTCAGGGATTGGAAGGCCTGGATGGCCCGAGGGCCCTGGACCGGAGGAAGACACCACAGGGATTCCGGTTCCATATGCTTTCCGCACAGCTCACAAAACGGCACCGAACGCACCGTCTCGCTGGCCGTGTGGTAAGCGAGTCCCGCCCCCACCAGCGCACTAAGGCCCAACAGGGCGAAGATGATCCCTTCGTAGGCCGACCCTATCGCCTCCGGCTCCGCCAGCCAGTCGAAACTCACGCTTCCACCCACCATGAGGCGGACAAACCAGAGCAGCTTGTCATACAGAAAGGACTCCCCGGGTGTGGTGAAACTCTGGGCAATCATCACAAACAAAACCAGACCACCCACAGTGCTCAGGAGTGCGATAAAGCCCGCCTGTGCAGGCACACGGCACTTGGAACCCAGAACCCCTTTGCTGACATTATCTCCCACGGCCATCCCCACCACACCGGGGGCAATCAGCATGAGTCCCACGATGACCAAAGGGAGCACGAAAAAGAAGACGGGCAGCAGGTTATGGATGATGTTGACCACTACGGCAGCAGCGAGCACCAGGGCCGCCTTGAACAGCCCCACCAGAAAGCCGGTTGCACCGTGAACCAAGAGAGTCAAAGTCTTTCCCTTCTGCCCGCTGGGATGGTAGGCCAGCTTGACCGAGGGTCCATAATCCACCAGGACATCTTCCCTGCGGTCCGATTCTTCACGTGGCCCCATACGGGCGGGGCTGTCCTGCGCCAGAGGGGTTTCTTGTGCCTGCGGAATGTCCTCTGCTTGAGGAATGTCTTCTGCTGGGTCGAGGTCTTGTGCTGGAGAAATGCCCTGCTCGGGCTGCAGGGCTGCACCGTTCCCAGATCCTTGATCGCCGAGTAGGGTATGGCAGGCCCAGCAGAATTCGCGTTCCATCTCATTCTCCTGGTTACAGGAGGGGCAAGTTCTTTTTTCCGGCCCCAAAACTGCTGAAGGCACTGCGTGGGCTACAGGAGAATCATCGGAACAAAGCTTCAAGTCTGTTTCAGCGGCAGGAATATCCTCGGGAGCAGGAACGCCCTCGGTAGTCACAATATCCTCGGGAGCAGGAACGCTTCCGGTAGTAGGAATATCCTCAGCAAGTAGCTCTACGCCCGTTTCAGCGACAGAAGCATCCTCTTCGGAACGGAACCTGAATTCAGTTTCACTCATGCTTGATCCCCTTCTCCCCTTCAAAAGGGTGCACGTATCCTTCGCCTCAGTCCTGCATTTGAAGCACATTGCATGCCAACCTCTTCCACAGCCCCTCCAAAAACAGGGAACGGTGAGCTAAACTATTATTAATAATGGATTTAAGGTGTATTCTAGGGATGAATCTAGGACTCGGGACTGGAGGGATACTTAAACTATTGTGTCAACTACAGTTAACAGTTGCGCGCTGGTGCTTTCGTGGCACCTTCGGAATGTGGGAGGCAATCAGCTCAACGGGTCAGCTTACAGGCTTCAGGTTTGGGATTTGGAATTTCCAGCCGGTCTGCCGGCTGGTGTCTGGTGTCAGTTCCCTGCTGCCTCCCCGATATGGGCCACATCCTCATCTTCGAAACCGTAGACCGGTCCCACCGGCTGCAGCCGGAAGGCTCTGGCCAGAGGCGCCTGCAGCACCTCGATTTTACCCCCTACCATGGTCATCAGCGGGCGTATTTTCAGAATGTCATCCACCGCAATCGTGAAGTAGTCCCGGTCAATAATCAGTAGATCGGCCAACTTGCCTGTTTCCAGCGAACCAATCTTATCCGGCTTGGTCACATATTCCGCTGCCCAGGAGGTCCACATCTTTAGGGCATGCACTCGATCGATGCGCTCATCCGGCTGCCACACCTTCCCATTGTATTTGCGGGTAATAGCCTGCCACAGTTGGAAGAAAGGGGGCTGGAATCCGGGTCCTACGCTGCCTTCAGCACGTCGTCCAAAGGCTCCTC
>JADFOI010000086.1 GCA_022562935.1 Acidobacteriota bacterium | reverse complement strand
TCACCGGATTGTGACAGCGCCAGCAATGTGGATAACTGTGCACAATGGGTTGTTCCGCCACCAGCACCCCCTTTTCACCCATCAACTGGTTGATCTTCGGGTTGGCTTCAAACACCTGTAGATCTGCAAAGTGCTCCACTTCGGAGGTGAATCTACCCGAGGCGTCCACTGGACAGTACACTTCCAGTCCGTTTTCGATTCCCACCAGATAGTCCTCCTGGCCATGCCCGGGAGCAGTGTGAACGGCACCTGTACCCTGTTCGAGTGTGACGTGGTCGGCGAGAAGACTCTTCGATTCTCGATCCAACCAGGGATGCCTAAAGACGAGATCTGTCAGGGCCTCTCCCTTGACCGTCCCTACCACAGAATGGCTCTCAAACCCACACTCCTGGGCAACTTGTTCCAGCAACTCTCGGGAGATGATGTAGATCTCATCTGAAACTTCCACCAGAGAGTATTCAAAGTTGGGGTGAAAGCAAACCGCCAGATTGGCTGGGAGGGTCCATGGCGTCGTGGTCCAGATCAAGGCAAAGACCTTGCGCTTGTCCCATTGGGGATCCAGACCGGCTGCCCCTTCGATGACCGGAAATTTCACATAGATGGAGGGACTGGTGTGATCCGCATATTCCACTTCCGCCTCCGCCAGAGCCGTTTCACAGGTGATACACCAGTGCACCGGCTTAAGTCCCTTGTAAACACTGCCCTTCTCCACAAATTTCCCGAAAAGTCTGACCTGTTCCGCCACGTACTGGTGGCTCATGGTCAAATAAGGAGCGTCCCATTCTCCAAAAATGCCCAGTCGCTTGAATTCCTCTTTTTGGATCTCGACGAATTTTTGAGCATACTCTCGACACTCACGGCGCACCTTGAGGAGATCCATATTGGCTGTTTTTTTTCCCACAACTTTGATTTCGATGGGAAGACCGTGACAATCC
The DNA here is from genome assembly GCA_022562935.1 of Acidobacteriota bacterium. GTDB lineage: Bacteria > Acidobacteriota > UBA6911 > RPQK01 > JADFOI01 > JADFOI01. Next base: position 14,716 of record JADFOI010000086.1, on the reverse strand, counting down.
CATCCCGGAAGGTAAGGAGCATCGTACCCTTCCATGGTTTTGGACTTCACAATAACGTCTTTCAGACACTTGTTCAGAGCGTGGCCAAGATGAATATGCCCGTTGGCATAGGGGGGGCCATCGTGAAGAACAAAGACCTCTCGTCCCTTCCGTGCAGCACGGATTCGTTGATAAAGGTCCATCTTCTGCCACACTTCCAACATGCCCGATTCCAGCTTCGGAAGGTTCGCCTTCATGGGGAAATCCGTTTTGGGCAGGTTAATTGTTTTTTTCAGGTCTAGAGGCTCCGACAAGATTTCGTCTTCCCTTCGTTTCAAATGATTCATCCATTCGTCTGGCACGCATTATACGAAAAGTGCGCCCCCTAGCCCGGATAATGCATAAGTTCTCTGCTGTAGCGACGAAATCATCCGGCGTGCTGCACCGCCTCTGTTCCGCTCGGTCAGCCTCCTCAACGTACCGTACAGTACGTTTGCGGGGGCTTCTGTCGCGCGTGGCGCAGCGCACTCAGGTCAGCGCTTTCGTCGCTTCGCTACAAGAACCTATGCATAATCCGGGCTTGGAGCAAAGCAGAACTTTAACAAAAGAAGGAATTCGGGGACAGTCCCTAGAATTCACAAGGAAAAGTTCTCTGTTGGAGAAATTCGAATACTTACCGCAGATTGAATTGAACTTCGATGGTAGCCAGGACATCCACTGGTTTTCCCTTGAGGGTACCGGGTCGGAATCTCCAATTGGCGGCGATTTCTTTAATCGCTTTCTCTTCCAGGCCGTAACCCAGGCCTCTGAGCACCTTGAAGCTATCCACCGTTCCGTCCTTTCGAATGACAGCCTGAAGAATGATGATCCCCTGGACTTTCGATTTGATGGCATCGTCCGTGTAGCTTGGTGTGGTCTGCTGCAAGATCTGGGGCATGGTGACGCCACCACCGATGGTGTAGATTCCCCCATCACCGGTTCCAGGACCTGTCCCATCAACGGGTCCCCTACCCGAACCACGGGCGGGAGGACCGGGAGGCGCTTCAATATCACCAATGTTTAAATTGGACGCTATCTCGGCCAATACCTGTGGGATTTCTTCGATTTCCTTCTTGAGGATGGGCTCCGGGGCATTGGGAGTGGGATCGGGAATCGGAACCAGATCGGGTTTCGGTTCCGGCACGGTCGGTTTGGGTTCAGGTGGAATGACCTCAGGCGTGCTTCCTCCTCCGGCCAGAGCCGCAGGTTCGGCCAGTTGTTTCAGTACCAGGACCTCTTGAGTGAGAATCAGGACCCGATCACCAAAAGAGGGAAAAACGATGATGAAGAGCAGAATATGGAAAAGAGCGGACAAAACGGCAGCCACTTGCATGGGCTTGCGCCTGGAAATCTCCCCGTGAAAAGGATTATGGGGATCACCCGCGTACTGAAAACGTTCGGCGTCGGTGATCTTCAGAGCAAAGAGCCCCTCTAGAAAATCCTTGCACTTTTCTAGAAAGCTTAATTCCTCTTCTGCCATCTTCTTATGGGTGTCCTCTCCCTATCCTAGAAAAGTAAAAGTCTTCGAGTCAACGTCTCCCGCTAATGGGATGAAGACTCAAGGGAAAAGTATCATTTTAGCACTAGCTTATCGTTTTTTCTTCCTTCCGATCGATAGTGACTCAAGAAACTCATGAGTCCGCTTGGGGAAACCTTCCAAGTCGCTTTTCAGGTCCTTTTTCAGGCGGCGAAGATCGGCAGGCGTATCCACATCATACCAGCAGGGAAGCAAAAAGCACTCATCAGTGGCCAATTTGTCCAGGGTTTCCTGCAAGACGAGGTCAGTGCCCCAACTCATACTTTCAAAAAGCTCTTTTCTGGGCTCGGACAGCGCCAGCAGGGAGTACCCCCCGTCTTCCACCGGACCGATCACCACCGGAAACCGGGACAGCTTTTCCAGTGCTTCCTGGATATGCGCTAGCGGCAAAGAGGGACTATCGATTCCCAAAAGAACCACTCGATCCGAATCTCGGGAAACGATTTCATAGGCGTTCCACATTCGCTCACCCAGATCTTTACCTTGCTGATGATGCACTTGAATCGCTTTCGGGAGGTTGTGCTCCTGGACAAAGAGATTCCTTTCACCCTGGGAGCAGTCCGAGAGAAAGAGATATCGAGTAACGCTGAGACAAGCGGTCCGATCCAGCGTGTCCAACAGCAGAGCTTCATGAAGTTGAAGGCAACCCTCTGGAGTCAGAAAGGATTCTAGTCGTGTCTTGACGGCTCCTAACCGAGGGTAGCGGGAGAAAACCAGGAGAGCGTCACCAGTGCCTCGTCCCATGAATACCATCACGTTTGTGGCGAGTGCGACGGCGTCGAGTTCGCGAAGCGACGACGACGCGATGTCACTGTACATCGTGGAGGAGGAGCGACAAAGAAATCGATGCCGTCCCGCCGCCACCCTTCGGGCTGATGGGGGTTGCGGGCGATCTCTGCGTCCCTCGTCGTCGCCGATGTCCCTGCATCACCTCCTCCTCGCTCCTTGATCTCCCCTCCCAAGCCCCATCAGCAAACGTCATGGTATTCATGGGACGAGACACTAACCAGTGTCCAACCCGGATGATGCATCATCCGGGCTAACGACTCCAAAAAATGTAGCTTTTCCAACTATCGGGGGTCTCGGATCCCCAGAGAAGAAAATTGATTCTGTGAGGAAAACCGTAGGGGGCCTTGGGCCGTCTCAAAAGCCTCACGCCGGCTTCTTCGGGGGTTCGATTCCCCTTTTTCCTGTTGCATCGAAGGCAACAGGTGACGATGTTCTCCCAACTCTTATGACCTCCTCGAGCCACGGGGATAACATGATCATAGTTGAGTTGGCTAGGAGAACACTTGCGCCCACAATACTGACAGCAATGACGATCCCGCGAGTAAATGTTGCTTCGCGTGAACTTCACCTGATGGTGGTGTCGCTTCACCTTCACATAGCGAAACAGCCGCAGCACAGAAGGCAGGGGAAGGGAGAAGGAGACACTTCGGATCTCGCGATCGTACTCTGCCAGCACCTCAACTTTTCGTAGGAAGAGCATACACAATGCACGCTTCCACGAAATCACGTGCAAGGGCTCGTAAGTTGAGTTCAAGATCAGTATCTGTTCCATAGCCGGAAAAGAATATCTACTGCATCGTCAGTCCTGTTGTCAACAGTTTCGCTTCAATCAATATTATCCCGGATTATCGCCTGTTCTTGAAGCTCAAGCTGTTTTAAGATGTTACAGTTTAGTGCCTCGTCCCAGGAATACCCTGAAGTTTACTGATGGGTCTTGCGAGGGGAGATCAAGGAGCGAGGAGGAGGTGATGCACGCACACATTCCGTCGTCGTTGCTTCGCGAACTCGACGCCGTCGCACTCCCCACGAACGCCGCCCTATCTATGAAACAAGGCACTAAGGATGCCGACGGAGTCGCAACAGGTCAGGCCGAGTGATTTCGGCGATGCAATAGAGAATTTATGCACCATCCGGGCTAGCAGCCCGTTTGCTCTTTGGATGCTGCGAACGAGGGACTTATCCCCATGAAAAGTGTTGGCTCGGTCCTCTCCCATTTTCTGGATAGGATTGCCTCGGACGAGGAGATTGCACTTATTTTTCTCAGTGAACTGTGGCCTCAAATCGTGGGAAAGGATTTGGCTTCCAAAAGCCGCCCGCTGGCTCTTCGGGATAAGAAATTGCTCCTGAGTGTTCCCAGCGAGATATGGGCCAAGGAGCTGACACAGCTACGAGAAATGCTGGTTCATGCTGTGAACAAGCATTGGGACTTGAGTTTGATTGAAAAAATCGATTTCGAGGTTCGAAGGGCAGGAAACCAGAAAGTTGTCTAAGGCTACCCTTAACATCTATAATCAGCGGCTCATGTTTCATTGCCTACTGGTCATCGCAGTCCTCTGCTGGAGTATCTGTCCCGCTGTTTTGGGACAGCGTCTCCATGGTCACATCGATCCCTCTTCACTGGAAGAGGATCTGACATTTGATACCAACACGATTCCCCTAGTCGATAACGGTGGCGGTGCTCTAGTGGATCTCAACTTCTCACCTAATGTGGTTTTTTCGCCTGATTCCAGGAAGGCCTTTGTCAGCTATCCCGGCTCCAACAGGGTATTGGTGTTCGATCCCCGAGAAAGCAAGCTCCTGGAGCCAACGCCCTTAATTGAAGTTCCCGACAATCCAGCCTTGATCACGCTGACACCAGACGGGAAAAAGATTGCGGTGGTCTCCTTGTTTCTCCTGAACAACCTACCCCAGAGCGGAGAGAATTTCGTGGGCGAGAATATTGGAGCGATCTCCATCATTGACATAGAGACTCTTGTGGTCCAGACACTCAACCTTACGGAAGTCTTCTTTTCCTTTGCCAATAACATTGTCTTTTCTGCGGATAGTCAAACCGGCTTTGTGGCGTCCTCCGGGACCGATCAGATTCTCCGTTTCGACGTGGACAGTGCTACAGAAATCACGCCCCGGTTGGAAATGATCGAGGGAACCCGCCCCTCCTCCATCACCATGAGTCCCGACTTCAGCTTTTTCGTGACTGTCCTGGTGGGCTCAAACTCGCTTCCGGTACAGGATGTTGCCGATTCTCTACAGGTCATCGATACCGGTTCATTTGAGAAAACAATAAGAATCGTTCCCACGGTCGAGGACCCCCTGTTTCCCCCTCACGGATTTGTTGTCGCCAACACACTGGCTATCTCCGCCGATGGAAAATATGGACTGATTGCCGATCAGGAACTCAGCTCAGCCTCGTTCCAGCCCGAGACGTTCATCGATCATGCCCTTTTGCTGGATCTGGAGACAGGCGAAACAGTTCAGGTCTTCGAGATTTCCGGACTCTCAGGACCTTCCTTTCTGGTGCCTGGAGGGAAGCACTTCGTGACCCTCAGTGGGCGGGCGGTTGCCGTCACCGATATCCAGTCCCAGGAGCTGACCGTGGTACCAACACCTTTCTTTCTCACCGGATTTCGACCCACCACCCGTCCCGCTTTTGCCAGCGACGGTTCCCGGATGTTCGTGGCCTCGGCTTTTCGCGATTTTCTGCTCGATTTTGATATCCCCCAGGGTGTCTTCACGCGCTTTCTCGACATCGGCCCTGGGGTGGAACGGGAATCCAATGGGGTCACGTTCACGGTTCCAGCCGCTCCCCTTGATCTGGCCTGGTCTCCGGACGGAACCCTGCTCACGGTGGTCAAGTTCAATGCCAATGTTGTCGATGTATTCAGGGATACACGCAGATTCTGGATTCCCCGTTTGCTTTCCACCCAGGAGTTCTTTACCGGCATCACCCTGGCCAATAACTCCTCACGCGTTGCGACGATCACAACAAGGGCCCTGGATACCACGGGCAGAGCCCTTGCGAACGATCCCGATACGGAGGATCTTGTCGACTTTGTGCAGCCCGAGGACATCGTCCTGGGAACAGACCAGCAGACCTCCTTTACCATTCGTGAGCTTGTGCAGGCGACGCCCAACTCAACCATCGACGGATGGCTTGCTTTCGACAGCGATGAATTTGCAATGGCAAGTTTTTTCCTGATCGGAGATAGGCAGCTCAAGCGCCTGGATGGAGGGCTGGCCAATTTCAGGACGTCAACCGAACTGATTTTCTCCGAAGTCCAGGTGCGCGACGGCTTCGCGACTGAAGTCTCTCTGTTGAACCCCAATCTCGAGAGCACCGACGCCACCATGAGTCTTTTCAGCAGCGAAGGCGAACTGATCGAAGAGATCACTAGTTCGTTGCCGGCCGGCGTCCTGACCTCACCTCCTTTGCGCGAACCGGATCCGGAAGCGGAGGTGAGAACCGCGGTGTTCACCGAAGAGGCCTACGAAAACTTTGTCGACGGATACGTGCGGGTTTCCAGTCAGACAGGAGTTCTTGCCTTTGAGCGCTACTTCGACGATCAACGCCTGGCGGGTCTGAATGGAATTCCGGTTGGGCCGGAGACGGAACTGGAAACAACGTTGTATATTCCCGAGGTCGAGGCCTTCGCGGGTGCCGAGACTTTTCTCAACCTGATTAACGCCGGCACGGGTACAGTTAGCCTCACCCTCTCACTGAAAGGAAATCAGGGAGAAGATCTGGCAGCTCCGGTGGATCTGCAGATGGAGGCGGCTCATTCGATCAGGAGAAATGTGGTCGAACTTTTTAACCTGGTGGATCAGGGAGCCGTCACGGGATGGATCCTCATTGAAACCGACATTCCCGGAGTTGTGGGTAATGCCGAAGTGCATAGTGTTTCCGGGCAAGCGATGACCAGCTTCCTGCTTCAAGGTCCCCCGATGGAAACTTTCGTCTTTTCCCATGTGGTTCAACGTTTCGGTATATCCACCCGTCTTATCCTTCTCAATCCCGGTCCCGTCACCGCCAACGTGCAAGTCGAAGTCTTCAGGGCTGACGGCTTCTTGCTGGACAGTCTCTCTTTGTCGATTGCACCCTCCCAGCGGGAATCGCGGCTGTTGAAGGACTTCTTTCCCCGTTTACCCGACTTGATCGGAGGTTCCATCCAAGTCTCATCCGATCAGGGCCTTATCGGCCTCGAGCTCTTCTTCGCAAACAACCCCCACTTTTTGGCCAGTGTTCCGGCCCAACCCATCAACCCCTAGAAGACTTATACGGTCCGTCCGTTGGGTAGATTCAAGTAGAATGTGACATAATGGAGTGGGCATGAAACGCTTGGTTGTGTTGATTCTCTTGACCTTTCTTGGCTCCGAGTACTTCTTCGCCCAAACCCCTGACCTGGCGGGATCCTACTACCATTTCAGTCTGGCCAAGATGCACGAATCTCGCCAGGAGTACCGTGAAGCCATCTCCGAGTTCGAAAAAGCCATTCCTCTCGATCCGACAAGTGGAGCATTGAGAGTGGAGTTCGCTGAGACTTTATGGGAAGCCGGAGAGAACAGGCGCGCCGTACAGGAGTGCCAGGAAGCCATCAAACTGGATCCTGAGAGCAGTGCTCCCCACTTTCTCCTGGGCCGTATCTATTCCACTCTTCGCACCGCAAATCAGGCTCAGGTACTGGATCAGGCCATCGAAGAGTTCGAGCGAACGATTGAGCTGGAGCCGGATCACAGCCAAGCACTTTACGACCTGGGCCGACTTCACCTGGCCAAGAAGAATTACCAAAAAGCAGTGGACATGTTGGATCGGTTTAGTCAGCTGCAGCCCTGGATCTCTCAAGCCTACTTGTTGAAGGCCAGAGCACATATTGAGCTCAACGAGATTCAAGAGGCTATCGAGTCGCTTGAACGTTCCTTGGCCTATGATGAAACCAACCTTGAAAACCTCAAATTGCTGGGGAACCTCTACGAACAGACAGGTCAACGTGAAAAAGCGAGGGAAATTTATAGCAGCTCACTCGATAATACGACTGATCCCGATATTCGATTCCGGCTGGCGCTTCTGCTGATCGACCAAAATCAGTTTGTCGAGGCAGTATCCATTCTCCAGGAATTGGTGAATGACTTCCCAAAGAACGTTCGCATCACTATTTCCCTGGCTCGAGCGCTGCGAAGAAACCACAAGCATGCTGAGGCAGCTGAGGTCATCAAGAGGGCATTGCAAGACGATCCCAACCACTACAGGCTCAATTATGAGCTGGCTGAGCTTATGGCATTATTAGGAGAACGTCAGGAAGCCATCGAACGCTTTCTTCACTTGCGGGACATGAGCGAGTCGAATCAAAGGATCCATGCTATTGACATCAGTCTGGCACTCCTCTATCAACGGACGAGGCAGTTTGACAAGGCTGTTAAGCTGTTTCAGGCCGTTGTCCGGAAAAGTCCTGACGATGAAATCGCCAGGCTGCGTTTGGCTTATGCCCTCAAAGACGCAGGTCGGCTCCAGGAGGCTCTGGGCCTGAGTGAACAGCTCTTGAAGGGGAGCATCGCCCAAACTTATGAAGAACAGCCCAACAAGACTTATGTAGTGGTGGCCCATGCACAGATGCTCTCCGCAGACAATCAATTGGAAAAGGCCGTGGCCCTGCTCAAGAATCAGATCGCTCAGGCTTCTAGTCCAGAAGAATTATACCTGGCGGCCAGCCAGCTTTATGTGGACCACGAAAACCACAAGGAAGCGGAGCGGATGATCAGAGAAGGGATGTTTCGGTTCCCAGACAGCGAGAAAATGCGATTCCAACTGGGAGCCGTTTACGAAGGACAGGGAAAACTGGAGGAAACCGAGGCTGTTTTTCAAGGTATCCTGAAGAATCATCCCCAACATGCAGGTGTCCTCAATTACCTCGGCTACATGCTCGCCGACCGGGGTCTTCGCTTACTCGAATCACTGGATTACATCAGCAAGGCCGTGGAAATCGAACCGCACAACGGTGCCTATCTGGATAGCTTGGGCTGGGTCTACTTCAAGCTCAATCAACTGGAACTGGCAGAAACCAACCTTCTCCTGGCACTTCGACTCAGCGACAGCGACCCAACGATTTACGACCATCTGGGAGATCTTTACTCTAAACTGAAACAGTACGATCGAGCTCGAACCTACTACCGACACTCCGTCTCACTTGCCGAGAACGAAGAACAAGAGAAAGTTCAGACAAAACTGACTGACCTGGAACTCCTTCTTGGAAAGAATCTCTGACTTTCAGGTCGAATCACGTTGAGACGACTATCCATTCCTTCCTTCGCCAAAATCAATTGGACTCTCAGAATTCTGGGTAAGCGCAGTGACGGCTATCAACAAATCAGGACCATCTATCAGACCGTTGACCTGAGTGAGGAGCTTGTCTTTGAAACGACATCTAACCGGGAAATTGAGCTTGAAATCGAGGGGAGAAAGGTAGCTCCCGGAAAAGACAATATTCTCTACCAGACTGCTGATCTGTTGAGGAAAACCACCGGGTCGCAGGCAGGCATCAGGATTAAACTGCAGAAGAAGATCCCTGTCGGAGCGGGCCTGGGGGGAGGCTCCAGCAACGCGGCCCTGGCCCTGTTGGCTCTGAATCAGTTGTGGGACTGTAAGATCGGTGAGAAAGAACTCGTCGAACTTGCGGGTCAGTTGGGCTCGGACGTTCCCTTTTTCCTTGTGGGTGGCACCGCCGTTGGGTGGGGACGAGGAGCAGAGGTGGTTCCCTTGCCCGACCTGCCGCAGGAGAAAAGCCTCCTCTTGTTGTATCCCCATCTTGAGATTTCCACCAGCGAGGCCTACTCCTTGGGAAAATGGGGAAAATACGCTGGAACACGGATATTGACAAGGGATTGGGCGGAGACTACAATGCGAGATCTTCTACGGGCCGTGGGCCCCAAGGGAGATGGTTGGTCTTTCCTGGAAAATGATTTCGAAGACGTCCTTTTCGCACATTACCCTGTTCTTGTTGAGGCTCGGGAGGCCCTGAAAAAGGCAGGCTGCGAGCGAGTGATGCTGTGCGGGAGCGGATCAACGCTTTTGGGATTCGGCAGTGACCAGCAGGTGAAAGAAGCAGCTGCAGTCATGACGCGAGAAGGAATCGGAGAGACTTTTTTCTGTCGTACCCTTTCCCGGAAACACTATAGGCAAGTTCTGACGAACTCAGGTTTGCTCTTGTTATAGGCATGTCCAACCTCAAGGTTTTTTCTGGCAGCGCGAACCTTCCTCTGGCTCAGGAAATCTGTGATCATTTGGGCGTCGCTTTGGGACAAGTCAAGCTCAAGCGCTTCAGTGACGGTGAAGTGAATTTTCAGATTCTGGAGAATGTGCGAGGGAAAGATGTCTTCCTCATTCAGCCCACTTCTCCGCCCGTCAATGAAAACCTCATGGAACTGCTGATCATGATTGATGCTTTCAAAAGGTCTTCAGCCCAGAGGATTACAGCCGTCATCCCTTACTACGGGTATGCTCGCCAGGACCGAAAGGACAAACCACGGGTACCGCTCTCTTCCAAACTGGTCGGAGATTTGCTTTCTGCGGCGGGGACTCACCGCCTACTGACCATGGATCTCCATGCCGGGCAAATTCAAGGTTTCTTTGACATCCCCGTAGACCATTTGTTCCCCATGCCCATTTTCTTTCAATACATCTCCGACTTGGAGGTGGAAGATCTGATGGTCATTTCACCCGATGCCGGAGGAGTCGAGAAGGCCAGAGCTTATGCGAAAAGACTGGGCACGAGTCTGGCCATTATCGACAAACGACGAGTGGACGACAACGAAGCGGAAGTCATGCACATCATCGGAGAGGTGAAGGGCAGGAATGTGATCATCATAGATGACATGATCGACACCGCCGGAACCCTGGTTCGGGCTACAGAGGCCCTCATCCGCGAAGGCTCCACAAAGGTGTTTGCGGCCGCCACACATCCCGTCCTGTCGGGGCCAGCCATCCAACGACTCTCGGAGTCGGGCTTTGAAAGTGTCTTGGTATCCAATACCATCTATCTGCCCGAAGAGAAACGAATACCGAAAATTAAGGTTCTGAGTGTAGCCAGCCTTTTGGGTGAAGCGATCAAGTCGATTCATGAGGAGACCTCGGTAAGCAGGCTTTTCATCTAGTCCAGATTATGCATAATACGGGCTTTTGAAACGGCTAAGGGTTATAATACCCCCTTTTAATTTCTTAGAGGCATGAAGCAATGGCAGAGATAACGGTTCAAGCAGAGGAGCGGCAGGAGGTTGGAAAAGGTCCAAACCGCCGCCTGCGCACCCAAGGCAAAATTCCGGCTGTGCTGTATGGACAAGGCCTGAAAACCTTGTCGGTCAGCGTCAACACAGGAGATGTGGACCAAATCCTATGCTCAGAAACTGGACACAACACTATCTTCAAACTCCAGGTTGGGAGTCACTCCACAGATGTTCTGATCCGAGACTATCAGTTGGACCCTGTCAAAGGAACCCTGTTGCACGCTGACTTCCAGGTTGTGGCTCTGGACAAGAAAATGACCTTCGCCGTCCCCATCCAGACCCTGGGTACAGCCAGTGGCGTGACGGCTGGAGGCGTGCTGGACATCGTCCTTCGGGAAATCGAATTGGAGTGTTTTCCCTCTGATGTGCCAGATCACGTTCCTGTGGATGTGACCGAGCTTGAGATCGGTGATTCGGTTCGAGTGGAGGCTTTGCAAATGGATCTTTCCAAGATCAGCGTCCTATCTGAGCCAGACCTGGTCATTCTCTCCATAGTGCCGCCTCATGTGGAGGAAGAACCAGAGGTGGTTGTCGAAGAAGAAGAAGAACTGGAGGAGCCTGAGTTGATCAAGAAGGGTAAGGCCGAGGAAGAAGAAAAAGAAACGGAGATGGAGGGAAAAGGGAAAGACGAGAAGGCCAAGCAAGACAAGGAGTAACTCAGGCGTGTATCTCATCACCGGTTTAGGGAATCCGGGTCGCTCCTATTCGAACAACAGGCACAACGTAGGATATATGTTGGTGGATTTGATGGCTGCAGAAGCAGGCCGAAAGTTTAAGCGACGGGGCAGTCATTCACTCACCTGCAGTGTGGAACGGGCCGGGGAGGAAGTGATTCTCGCCAAGCCTCAAACCTACATGAATTTAAGTGGCAGGGCCGTGCAGGAACTCTTGGAGCACTACCCCGTGGACGTGCCACAGTTGCTTATTGTCTATGACGAGCTGGCATTGCCCCTGGGAACCCTGCGAATCCGCCCATCGGGAAGCTCCAGTGGTCAAAAAGGGATGCGGTCCATCATCGAAGCTTTAGGGACCCAAGACGTGCCTCGACTGCGCATCGGAATCCTACAGGGTGAGCCTCCCGATGATTATTCTGCATTCGTTCTGGACGATTTCAGAAAGGGCGAACGCAAGGTTATTGAAGAAACTCTGGATTGCGCCATCAAGGCCATTGACACCCTCGTGTCTGATGGCATCGAGCAAGCCATGTCGATCTACAACTGAGCCCGGACTATGCATAAGTTCTCTACTGCAGCGACAAGAACCTATGCATAATCCAGGCTGTAACGATCGCCGAATGGCTCCAATCCATACATGATGAAGGCAAACGAAGTATGACTTACATCGACTTGTTTCCCATAGTGGGACTCCTGGGACTGATTTGTGCGGGCCTCCTGTACTTCCACATCAAGAAGATCAAGATCACCGATAGTGCAATGGAAGAGATTGCCGATGCCATCCATCAAGGGGCGATGATTTTCCTGCGCCGTGAATACACCATCTTATTTGGGTTTATTGTGGTGGTCTTTGGGCTTCTCTTCTATGCAATTTCTCCCTGGACAGGCTACACTTTTCTGGGCGGTGCCTTGAGTTCCATGTTGGCCGGATTTATTGGACTGAAGGCAGCCACTCGCTCCAATGTTCGCACCACTCAAGCCGCTCAAGAATCGGGTATCGAGCTCGCTTTAAACGTGGCTTTCTCGGGAGGTGCCGTCATGGGCCTTTCCGTTGCCAGTCTAGGTCTCATTGGAGTCAGCGGCACTTATCTGCTCTACCATCACGGCCTCCTTGATGTGGCTACGATCAGCGGTTTCGCGATGGGGGCCAGCTCCATTGCCCTCTTTGCCAGAGTGGGTGGTGGTATCTATACCAAGGCTGCCGACATGGGGGCCGACCTGGTGGGAAAAATCGAGGTCGGTATTCCAGAGGATGACCCTAGAAATCCAGCTACCATTGCCGACAACGTGGGGGATTGCGTGGGAGATACAGCCGGGATGGGGGCCGACATCTTCGAAAGTTATGTGGGTTCAGTGATTGCAACCATCGCCATCGCCGCTACCGGTACCTCGAAGGTCCTGGAAATCACATTGGAGAGTCGGCATCTGTACATGGTTCTCCCCCTGACCGTGATCGTGATTGGGCTGATTGCCTCTTTGATCGGCATTGCTTCCATGAGGCTCCTGAGAACCCTGGGTCCCGCAGCAGCCTTACGCTACTCCACTTATATCAGTGCCATCCTCTTGCTGGTTGGAACTTTTCTTGTCATCAATGCCATGGAGCTTGAGATCGGCATTTTTTACGCCATCCTGGCAGGTACCATTGCCGGCATTGTGATTGGCCTCTTGACCGAATGGTACACCTCCGGAAGACCGATCCGACACATTGCTGAATCTGCCAGGACGGGAGCCGCAACCAATATCATTGCCGGGTTGGCGGTTGGAATGCAGTCTACGGTCCTGCCGGTTTTTACCCTCTGCGCTACCATTCTCATTTCCTACAACTATGCCGGTCTATTCGGTATCGGCATCGCCGCGGTGGGGATGCTAGCGACCGTAGGAATCACCATGTCAGTGGATGCCTATGGCCCCATTGCTGACAACGCCGGAGGAATCTCAGAGATGAGAGGCCTGGGCCCTGAAATACGAAGCATCACCGACAGCTTGGACGCTCTTGGAAATACCACAGCTGCCATGGGGAAGGGCTTTGCCATTGGCTCTGCAGCTCTGACCGCTCTTGCGCTCTTCTCTGCTTATACCAAGGCGGTGGGGATCTCCACTCTGAACTTGCTCGATCCCACCGTCGTGGTCGGCTTCTTTTTGGGAGGCGTACTGCCTTTCTTTATCGCTGATCTGACCATGTCAGCAGTGGGGAGAGCCGCCATCAAAATGGTCGAGGAGGTCCGCCGGCAGTTCCGGGAGATACCGGGATTGCTTGAAGGTACGGCTCGACCCGACACCGCCCGTTGCGTGGACATCTCTACACGAGCCGCTCTCCGAGAAATGGTGCTGCCGGGTGTGGTCGCTGTGGCCTCTCCTGTGATCCTGGGGACCACCCTGGGCGCAGCTGCTCTGGGAGGTATGCTGGCCGGTGCCACACTGACCGGTGTCTTGCTGGCACTGTTCATGTCCAACGCCGGAGGGGCCTGGGATAATGCCAAGAAATATATCGAAGCGGGTTATCTCGGCGGTAAAGGCTCTGATGTGCATAAGGCTGCGATTGTAGGGGACACCGTCGGTGACCCCTTTAAAGACACGAGTGGCCCTGCAATGAATATTCTGATCAAGCTGATGTCCATCGTCTCTCTGGTTATCGCTCCCTTGCTGAGATGACTGCTCACTCAGGAGAGTTTGGGGACAGTCCCCGAATTCTGGGAGCATTCTTAGGACTGTCCCCAAACTCTCCGAAAGATTCGTGAAGATGAAGCGGAGTGTGCTAGAATGCACTTTTTTCAAAACCAGCAGCCTCAACACGGCGGTTGTCAGCTGCTTAAGGGTCAGCTTCTTAAGAGGAATTCTTTAGGATGAGAAGATATGAGATCGTGGTTATTCTGGCCCCGACACTGACGGAGGATGAAGTGGAACAGTCTACCGAAACCTTCAAAAAGGCAGCGGAGGAAAAGGGAGCTCAAATTGTCGAGATCGAACAGTGGGGAAAGAGAAAGCTGGCCTATCCGATCAAGAGACACACTGAAGGCATCTACATCATTCTTACCCTGGAAGAACGCAGTGCTGAAGCGGTGGGCGAGTTAGAGAGAAGATTCAAGGTGAGTGATTCAGTCATCCGCTTCCTGACAGTACGCGTCGATCTGGATCTCAAACGGGCTGAAAAATTCAAAGCTCGCCGACAAAAGAAAAAGGAACGAAGTGGACCAGCCAAGGGTATCAAAAGCAAGAAAACCGTCACGGTAGCGGCAGGAAACGAGCAGTGAGGAAGCAAAGAAGGTACTGCAAATTCTGCTCGGACAAGGTCGATTACATCGACTACAAAGATGTGAAGATACTGAGTTCGTTTGTGCCTGAAGGTTCCAAGATCACCCCCAGCCGGATTTCCGGAGTGTGCAGTACACACCAGAGAAAGCTGTCCAGGGCTATCAAGCGGGCACGACAG
>JADFOI010000085.1 GCA_022562935.1 Acidobacteriota bacterium | reverse complement strand
ATTTATGAATCATGGAAATTATCAATCCGCGGAAGTCCTGATCTAGCAACTCCTGCAGCCTCCTTTTATTCGTTGCGTATTCAATCTTAACATCCAAACCCTGCATCTCTCCTACCAGTGTCTCTACCCATCCAGAGAGCTGTTTTTGGAACTTCGTCATCTTTCTCATCTGGGCTGAGTTTATCAAAGCCCTCCGTACCACACACCTTCTGCTTGACCCCCTGGCTTGGGGATACCGAAGGTAGACCCATGCCAGTTCACTGACAGTAGAGACAGCATTCCTACGGCTTGGCGAATTGGTTGATTGCTCACCTGGACACCAAAGGAAGCAGGATTCCTACCAAAGGGTTTTCCATTGCCATTAACCCCCTCCAGGCGTAACATTGAGGCCAACTGCATTGAGGGGGGCAAAACCCTTCTCAGCAATACGGGCAGCTAAAATACAGCCCGCTGTGCCTCCGCCCACAATGATCAGGTCGTAAACGTCTTCCTGAGCCATGGCTTTCTTTCACAGGCAAGATACGAGGGTTCGTCTGCAAAGGCAAGATGCAGGGCGAATAGACAAAAAAAGGGGGCAAGCCATTTGGCTCGCCCCCTTTTCCCTTTCAACTAAATTTCAATCCTAGAAATTGACCTTCAAGGCCAGCTGGATCTGCCGGCTGGAAACGGTGGTGTTTCTAATCCGTGTGGCTCCGGGAGATCGCCCGCCGGCTGAATTGAAAAGTGAGGCGCTGCCCCCAAAGAAGGTTCCCACCTGCTCGAAATTAGCCCGGTTGGCCATGTTGAAAAACTCGGCCCTGAATTGCACGAAACGCCCCTCGCCAAAAGCAATGTTCTTGAAGAGAGAGAAGTCCAGGGTGAGGATTCCAGGGTTGGTTATGGTATTGCGTCCTGCAGTCCCGAGATATCCGGCCGGTCCCACTTCCCACTGGAATGCGTCAAAATAGTTGTTGGGGTCTCTTCCGTCGGATAAAACGGGGTTGTTGTCTCCCCCTGCAATAAGGTTGGGGCGGTCCACAATATTGCTGCGGGAGGTGGGCTGAGTGCGGCTGATATTCAGACTATCCATGGCGACCGTCGCCTTGTTTCCGTCAGCAGCCGTTAAGATCCCGTTGATGGACCAACCGCCTAGGATGGCATTTAGCGCTCCACTCCAGCTGTCTCCGTATGTCCGACCGCGGCCAAAAGGTAAGTCCAATGAGCCGTTGAGGACCAAGCGGTTGCGCACGTCAAAGCCGGAGAGGCCTTTATCAAAATTGATATCAAAGGGAAAATGGGAAAGCCCATTCCGCGTACCTCCCGTATCTACCCCGCCGGTGGAAGAAGACTCGTCGATACTCTTGCCATAGGTATAGGCTGCCTGAAGAGAATATCCCTCGCTGAAGCGCTTTCGAACGGTAACGCCCAGGGCGTTGTACCAGGAACTGGCATCGAAGGCGGTATCGCGCATGGCACCAAAGGCGGAGTTGGGGCGAGGGGTACCGAGTGGCCAGAAGGGATAAAACCCGTTGGCATCGGTGGTGGGAATCGCATAGTTTCGATCCACCGAGTGGGGCAGATTATAGCCGCGGGAACCCCGGTAATCGATCTGCACCATCAGGTCGGGCAGCACCTCACGTTGGACGGCGAGCTGGAACTGGTGGATTCCTGCCTGCTCAATGAGATTGGACTGAAAAGTGGGAGAGGCGATGATGGAACCGGGATCCAGAGAAGTGGGATCGGGGAAAGGCGGATCGGTCTGTTGGAATCGAACATTAAAGGGAGGATTGGTGCCGGAGTTGCTATGGTAAAGAACCGGCGCAAGGTTGTCGTAAAACAACCCGTATCCGCCTCGGATCGAGGTTGTTCCATCCCGAAAGGGATCCCATGCAAAACCGATTCGGGGTGCAAAGTTTTGAAAAGAGGGGTTATGAGTCATGAGTTTATCGGACACCGTCAAGAAAGTGTCGCGGGGATCGCGGGCATTGGCCAATCTTCCTGCGACTTCCTTGGGTATGGTGTAGGGCTCGTAGCGTATTCCGATGTTCAACGTCAGGTTGGGCAGAACTCTCCAGTCATCTTGAACGTAAAAGTTCATCTGAGTCTGGCGGATTCCTCGCATGATGGGCCCGGAAAGGGCGCCATCGAAATTGAAGGGAACGTTGTTGGCGACCAGATCGCGAAAGGTCCTGAAGTTATAGACCCCAGCCGTGGAGCTCGCCGCCGCTTCATTGCTCTGGATGCGGTGAATGTTGAAACCGAGCTTGATGGAGTGCGGGCCTGAGGTATAGCTGAGGTTATCGATCCACTGGAAGCGGTTCTGAAAGATGACCCGCCCCCGCCGCGTCGCGTAGCCGAGAGTCTCTGCACCATCAAGCACTGAAATCTGGCCGTATCTCGGCTGTCCCCCTTGGGTGGTGACGTTTTTGTTGAAGTGCATGACGTCCGGGCAACACTTGCTCTGATCAAAAATCGGATCGGTCACGATGGGAGATCGGTTGATGGAGGCCCGGGCCTCGTTGACGACGTTGGTGGAGAAGATCCGAGTCCACTGCAGCATCAGGTATTGGTTCTTGGCCGTACTCGTCTGTTCCACCAGGCCGAAAGTACGAGCCAGACTATCCACTGTAGAATCATCGAGCAGCCAGCGGCCGGCGATGCTATCCTGATCGGTAGCCTGCCAATCGATTTTGGCCAGGTAATAGTATTCATTGGTGTTCGTAGGTGAGGAATAGATATAGTCAAAATACGAACCATTACTTCCAGAAACTTCCGGGCCATTGGGTTCGGGGTAAGTGTCCAGAATCGGCTGGGTCACGGGACTGGGTGTGACGCTGCAGTCGGCGGGTAGGCCCAGACCGGTACAATATGCAGGGGAAAAAATTCCTCGGCGGGCGTCCAGACTGGGGGTATTTTCTGTTCTTGTGGCGGGTCGCCGATCATTGAGTCCCTCGAAGCTCCCGAAGAAAAAGAGCTTGTCCTTTATAATCGGTCCGCCTATGGTGAATCCATACTGGTTGCGCTTGAATTCAGGTTTATCGCGGTCAAAGAAGTTGCGGGCATCCAGATTGTCGTTGCGGTGAAAATAAAAAACCGTTCCATGCAACTCATTGGAGCCGGAGCGGGTGACCGCATTGATCACGCCGCCGGCAAAACCCCCATATTCTGCAGTGGCCACACCCGTGATGACGCTAAACTCCTGGATGGTGTCCACTCCCAGCAAGGTGCCAGCCACCGAGCCAGGGGTCATGCCCCAGCTGTTCTTGAGGTCGGTCCCATCCAGCTGAAAGGTGGACATGGTGGATCGTGCGCCATTGAGGTTGAACTTGGACGTCGAGGCATTATCAATGCCGAGCTGGTTGTAGTTGATGGAAACGCCGGTCTGCAGGCCCACCAGATCGGTGAAGCTGCGGCCGTTCAAGGGAAGATCCTGAATTTGCTGAGTGTCCACCAGGCCCTTGAGGCTGCTGCTGGTGGTCTCAACCAGGGGTGCGTCACTGGTGACCACACAATCTCCGTGCCGGCAGCTCCCACCGTGAGGGTGAAATTAATCACAGCGTCGCTCTGCAGGGTCAGGGAGACTTCGCTAATGGTCGTCTGAAAGCCGGGCAGCTCCGCTTGGACGGAATAGGCTCCCACTCTCAACTGGGCCAACACGTAGCGTCCCTGATCGTCGGTCAACCCTTGTCGTTGTTGACCGGTGCCCTGATGGGTAGCGGTAATCGTAACCCCGGGAAGGACTGCTTGAGACTGGTCGTAAACGACGCCCAGGATGCTCCCCGTGGTTCCCTGGGCCAGTGCCAGTGCCCCAAGAGTGTGAACCAATGTGAGAATCAAAACCGTTCGGAATAGAATTTTTGACATGTCTTCCCCCCTCCAGAGGTGCCGCAGGCTCAGCAAAGCCTATGGCGAATACAAAACAACCTTTGAAATTACTCAAAATTCCTCAACTTTACCCGCATCCTAAATTCGGAACAGGTAAGAATTGCAACCAAATAGTGAGCAATTGCTATGCCAACAGGAGCGGAGTCGTTAACCTTCAAAGGATCTCTTTGATCCGCTTGGAGTTAGGGGAAATGGGCCTGCGAATCACAACCTGCGGAAATCCAATGAATTGGATTTCGATTTAATAAGTTGAACTATTTTAAGGCTTTCCTCTTCTTTATTAAGACTTCTATTAAGACTTCTGTCCCTTTTTAAGATTAGTTGAATTATTTCAAGCTTTTCGCCCCTTCACCGTGTGCAGCTTCATCAAACGGGTGTGGCCCTTCTCGATGATGGGAGCGCCGGTGCACTGTGATCTATATCAAACTAGCCCAAAGTTGGACCCCTTCCGCGACGACCCTCGCTTCCAAGACCTGCTGCTGCGGATGAACTTGGAACCCTAGACGAGACTACGAGGTATTTCGCGAAGGTATCTCCCTTGCCTCTCCTTGGCCTCGAACGCCTTCATGAATATTTAGATAGGTAGCCTGCAAAGGAACAAATGCGGAAGGCTTCAGGGGTTGTGCCCGAAGTGTGCCCGCGATAAACCAACCCCAACTCACTCCAGCTCACTCAAACCAAAGTAGAGGGTGATTTTGATTGCTTTCAAACCGGACACCGGCCCGTGCGGGCTACTCGACCTTTTTGAGCATGAGGAATCTCTGGCCGTCCTGCGTAGCGTCCCAGTAGGCTCGGGAGCCGGGACTATTGACAAAGTCGCCCTCAAACAGGACTCGGGGAGTACCCACAGTCAGGGTGGGACCGGTGGTGATCTCCACCGCCATCCGTTTATTTCCATTGCGATAAAAGAGGTCTTTGCTGTTGAGGGGCCAAACCACTTCGATCCCTCCACCCGTGGAAACCTGATGGGCCGGCTCGGCCTCGGGAAAGGCTCGGACCACGACCTCACGTTGGCCGGTCTCACCGGAGGTGTGGGCCAGCCAGTGTCCATCGGCTGAAAAAGCAACGCCCCCTTCCAGAGCGGGGGTCTTGAGGAAAAGCCACGGGGTTCGGTCCCCCTCAAAGGGAAGCATCCAGATATCCCGGCCGGTTTCGGGATGAATCTCGGAGATGGAGAGAGTCTTGCCATCTGGGGTCCAGCGTTGAGGTCCGTGGTTGAATTCAGCATCAGTCAGACGTTCAGCTTCCCCACTCCCATCGGCCCGTTTCCAATAGGCTTCATGATCATCACGGTATGATCGTCCTCCCTCAGGGGACTGATGTCGGTCAGAACTAAACGCCACCCACTGGCCGTCGTTACTCCAGGTGGGAGACCGATTGTTTCCCTCATAGGTTAATCGTCTCAGCTCACCGGTGGGGATGTCATAAATCCAGATATCCGATGTGTCCAGAGGGATATCCACGGCCACCTGCTGGCCGTCGGGTGAGAGGCTCGGCCGGTTGTAGTTTCGGGGTGGTGCCGCCAGCGGTTCCACATTCCCCTGGTGATCGACCCAGACGAAAATCCGCCGCGCCGGTGGGGGGACGAAGTCCACCCCGTAGTGTTCAGCCAGATAGTGGATGATGGTTTCGGCATCTGCCGGGAGAATCTGGGCTCCTCGAGAAACCATATCATTGACCGTTTCCACCCACTCCTCTCTGCTTCTGCCCCTTCTCAGGGAGGTTTCCATTGAGTGACATCCGACGCATGAATTACTCACCAATGCCTTCCCATTTCCTTCAGGGAGGGAGTCGCCTGCCTCCTGCTGGACCCGTGCCAGCAGAGGGATCACAAGCCAACCCGCCACCCCTAGGGTCACGACCATAATGATTCTCTTACCCTGCATATTCGATTCCTCCCTTGTCTGTTGGACTGCACTCTGCCCTGTGTTGAGCCAAATTATAGGGCCGCCACCTCTGCCGATCAATGGGGAAACTCCCCTTTGCCGTCGTCTTCACAAGGTGATCCGAAATCGACCTAAGATTGCCTTCAACCCCTGCCAGGCTTATGATCTAGGGAAATGACTCAACGCCTTTTCAGGGAGGGTTCGGTGGAGCGACCTTCAACAGGTCCCACAGACTTAAGAAGCGCAAGGGGCACAAGCCATTCAGTTCATCTGGAGGCCATAAGGACAATGTATAAGAATGCTTTAGTGATCTTCGTTATCCCATTGATTTCCTGTTCCCTTCTGTGGAGTCAGAGCACCGACCTAGCACTGGGGTTGGAGCCCGATGTGGTCTACCACAGCGGTCAGGTGGTGACCGTCAATGAGAACTATGAGATCGTCCAAGCCATAGCTGTGAAGGATGGCAGGATCGTGGGTCTCGGCTCAGACGATAGCGTTTTGAAATTAGCTGGCCCCAAAACTTTACGGGTGAACCTGGAGGGCAAGACCGTTCTTCCCGGATTTTATGATTCTCATGTTCATCTGAGATCCGGACAAGGCCCCGGTGTCCAAGACTGGACCGGGGTAAGAACTCGGAAGGGATTATTGGATGCCCTGAGGGAGCGTGCCTCCCATCTTGAGGAAGATGAGTGGGTGCGTGGGGTTTTGAGAAATGAGGATTGGCCAGAGGACAAATTGCCCGACCGATGGGAAATAGACCAGATGGTTCCACGACATCCGGTCGTTTTAACTCGTGGAGCCCACATGATGGTGGTGAACTCAATGGGTTTGGCCAAGGCCGAGATCACCAAGTCCACAACTGAGCCTCGCGGAGGGACGATTGTTCGAGACGAAAAAGGGGAACTGACGGGTTGGCTGAAAGAGAGTCCGGCTTGGCGGCTCGTCTGGAGGGTGGCTCCCCGACCCGTGCCGGACCAGGACACAATCAGGATGAATATGCGTCACCAGCTGGAAGACCTCCTGAAAGTGGGAATTACCAGTCTCAATGTGGCCGGAGTCCGGCCTGCACAGTTGAGCACAGTTCAGGAGATTTATGAGGCTTGGGGAGAAACACTCCCTCGCATAACGCTGCAAGTACGACTTTCACCCGGTTACGATCAAAATGACACGCTGGAAGAGGGTGTAGAGCGGTCTATTCGGGAACTGAGAGGCTTAGCCATTCGCACAGGCTTTGGCAACGACCGTCTCAAGTTGGGTGCCATAAAGATGAGTATCGACGGTGGATTCAGTGGCGAGGCCTTCTGGTCCTCCCAGCCCTATCCCAACAGACCGGACTTCACGGGACTCGTCCGCATCCCCGGCGAGGCTTTTTATCCTGTGGCCAAAGAAGCTCATGATCGTGGTTGGCAGCTCGGAATCCATGCCATTGGAGATGCGGCGGTGATGATGGTTGTGGATGTACTGGAAAGGATTCTGGAAGAAAGTCCCCGAGAGAATCATCGACACTATCTGCACCACGTCAGCGTGCTGCCTCCCAGAGAGACGCTCGAGAAGATGGCCAGGCTCAACATCGGAGTCTCCAGCCAGCCAAACTTCATTAACAGTCTGGGACCTTTTGCCGTCAATAGTCTGCGAGACGAGCGCCTAGCCAGAAATAATCCCCAAAGCTCGCTCGCTCGATACGGTATTGGCCTCTTCTACGGTTCTGATGGGATGCCCTACGATCCACTTTTCGGAATCTGGACCGCTGTGACCCGCACTGGCCACGACGGAAAGATCTATGGAGCCGATGAAGGAGTGAGTGTGAAGGACGCCATCAAAAGTTATACCTTGGGCACAGCATACTGGAACTTCGATGACAAGCAGCGCGGATCACTGGAAATCGGCAAAGTAGCGGACATGGTGATTCTCTCAGAGGACATTCTGACCATCGATCCAGACCGCATTCGCGAAATCCAGGTTGAAAAAACAATTGTGGGCGGTACGGTTCTTTACAGTCGATAGCTTCTCGGGAAATAAGGGGACACTTTGTGAACCCTGATGGCGACGACCCTCGCTTCCTCGACCTGCTGCGGCGGATGAATCTAGAACCGTGAGCAGCGCTGTTGCTTCTCCCCCCGACCTGCTCTAGCGGGCCGGTCCCTTAACGCGGGGGCAACAGCGATGTTGCCTCTTGGACCGGGCCGGGATATCGTATGCACCAAACTGGGCAAAAGCCCATCCATGAGGAGGACAATACATGTCTACACAGGAAAGAACACTTTTACCTAGGCGGCAATTTGTCAAAACATCCACCGCCTCCCTCATAGGGGCGAGCCTTGTTCCAAGAGTTCTAGCTGCCGAGAATCAGGCAGCGAGTATCCAGGAACTGGAACTCTGGCAGCCTGTGTCCAGGAATCAGTTTACTTTTCCGTCGCCCCGATATCCTAAAAACATTCCTCACATAACGACCGTGGAACAGCTCCTCCCTGTGGCTCGTCAACTCGCTTCCATACCCCCCCGCTTGGATCGGTCGATACCCTTTAGTTTTGGAATCCATCCAGGGCAGAAAGCCCTAATGATCGTGCCTAGCAATTTTGATCCCCTGGTCGTGGAGGCTACCACCACGGCTTTAAGGGAAAAAGGAATTCTGGTGGACCAGATCATCCTGGATATTTCGCTGGCGAACGAGTCGAGACTCCCTCAAAGGGATGGAGAGGCGCGCGGCGCAGAACTGGAGGCACAGGGAACCCTGAACAGTCTTATGAATCCGCGCCCTCGAACGCCAAGCAGTCGTTGGTTTATCGATATTGCAAAAAAACTAAACCACAGTCTGGTGATTGAAGGAACGGGAGGGCCTCTAGTCAACACGACAGACCGCGTGACTGAGTTTGTGCACCAGCACATTCCCTGGCCAACTCGGGAGAACTTCTTCCTGCGCTTGGGAACTCCTCATGAGTTGAGAGGGGTGATTGACCGGGTCACCATGAGACCCCTGTTGGAGGGTGGAGAGGTGAGGATTACGGATCCGGAAGGCACGGACCTCACTTACACCATATTTCCGGAGCAGTGGAGCATGGTGGAGGAACGCGAGAGAAGACCCAGACTAACGGTAGGACACCTGTGGGGAGTCCCCCAAATGGTGGTGCTCTCCAAATCCAATGCTAAAGGTGTCATCGCTGGAACAGCCAATTCTTCAGGGATGTATCCACGAATAAAACTCTATCTGGAAAACCAAAAGGTCGTGAAAATTGAAGGAGGCGGCCGCTATGGGGACGCCTGGCGGGAGATCGAAGAAAGATCAAAGGAAATTCAATGGCCTGAGTATCCGAGGCCGGGATTTAGTTGGTTCATCGAAGCCGGGATCGGCACGGAACCGGGATGCGTTCCGGGATGGTGCTGGAACAACGGGGAGACCCGAACCTCTGGAACCATCCACTTTGGGATAGGGGTCGGCAGCCAGACGGAGAGGTTCCAACGTTTTATTCAGGAAACCGGGCTGCCGGGAGGCCACCTCCACGTTCACGCGAGATTTGCCACCTATGACATCAAGAACTCGAGGGGACGAGTGGTGAGGGTCATTGAAAAAGGTCGATTGACTGCATTTGATGATCCGGAGGTCAGGGAGGTTGCAGCAAAGTATGGGGATCCGGATCTACTGCTGCGAGAGCTCTGGGTACCTGCCATTCCCGGGATCAACAATACGGGCGACTACGAGCGGGATTATGCAAAAGATCCCATGGCATGGCTGAAGAAATGGAGGTCAATTCTCGAGCGGGAGGTGGATCGTGTTCTTCTCTATGGTGACCGAATTCCCAAGGAGCCGATTCGGCAGACCTAAGCGAGCTCCGGAGTGTCCCAATACGCCGAGAACCCGAACAGAACGTGCGTACGACCCCCTCCGCGACGACCCTCGCTTCCATGACCTGCGGCTGCGGATGAACCTGGAACCGTAATCTCGTTTATCAGTCACCCGCGTCTCTCCTTGAGGTTCGGACTGCCGAGCTAGACCCTGCAATCTGCTGGACGTATTATCTGGAAAGAGAACACACGGACTTCTTTGGAAACGAGATAATCAATAGTGAAGTGCACCAATAGCAAAGAGGTACAGAATACGACCGGAATAGGCTGTAAGCAACGCACTTTCTCTACGGGGTTCGCGGCTTTTGCGCTATTTCTTGGCTTAGTGCAGGGGGCCTGTACTGATGGCTATTCGATGTTGCCTCAGGAAGTGGATATAACGGGCGAGTGGCGCGGAGAAATGGTGGGGAGAATTCTGCATCAAGGGAATACACAGCATAACAATATTGCCTTGAGTCTAGAGCAGGTGGGAGATCAAGTAAGCGGCACTTTCATTTTCCTCGATGGCCCGACCCTAGAAGCCCCGGTGGAAGGGGTGGTCTCAGGCCGCAAGTTCACATTCACGGCAGAGACGGTTATGGGTGATAGCTGCAGGGTGTATGTGGAGGCATCTCTAGTCGTAGCAGAGACGGGACAGAGCATGAGCGGTGAGAAGAGATTGGAACACTGTGACGGTACTGCCGTTGGCACAATGTCTGTCGCAAGGCTGGGCAGCGAGTGGATTCCTCCAGAAATTCAGGGAATCCCGGAGCCACCACCCCCCCCTATTAGATCAGAGCCGAAGCTGTCTACCCCCTCCGCTCAAACCCTCGCTTCCAAGACCTGCTGCGGCGGATGAATCTGGAGCCTTGAGCCTTTCCACCAAACTAGTCGGTCATGTCCTCTTCGCCTTCGCCGGTTTCCTCCAGCAGTGCCTGAATAACTGGAGTTAACTGTGTCCAGTATTTCTCCATAGACGTCTCAAACTTCACGCCAAAGGTCTGTTCCTCACCTTCCCCCTCCGCGTGTATGACCTCCGATGTGACGCTCCCCCGTAGATGAACTCCCTGGTCTCCAAAGGTGAATCTCACCGCTACATCTGAACCCTCTGAGGGAGCACTTTCAGCTCTGATCAGCGCCCCATCGAACGAGATATTAGAGATGGTTGCGGTAATGACGTCCTGTTCCCAGAGGACCGTGCAAGGAATGGAAACGGCCCAACGCCTTAACCGACGCCGATTCGGGGTACTACTCTCTGCTACCACTTTTTCTTAACCATCCTTCCCGGCCCGATTATAAGTACATCCTGTGCCTTTTTTTTCAGAGGAGCGCTCCATCCCCAGCTACCGGGAATCCTGTTCCATTTCCCCCATTGGTGATTTCGTTTTTTAGGCGTTGTCCCGAACTGTTGGGGGGAGGGGATGTGTACGGGAGGGGTGGGTATACTTTTGAAAAAATAAGCCTCTATAATTAGAGGGGACACTGAGCTTTTTCTGAACTTACAGATGAAGAGGTGTCGTCTGTCCCGTGAGTGAACTCGGCACAAAAGTCTCACAGTGGCATGGGAGGAAAATAAGTGAGATGAACATACTAATCATCGGAGCTACTCGTGGAATTGGTATCGAACTCCTAACACAAGCTCTCGACCGATGGTATCAGTTGGCAGCCTTGGTCCGCAATAAGGCTTCCCTCACCAAAGATCATAAAAATCTGAAAGTCATCCAAGGTGACATTTTAGATGCGGATTCGGTGAACCAAGCTGTCAGCGGGCAAGATGCCGTGTGCGTTTCTATTGGCATTAAGCCTACCCGTAAGCCAGTATCAGTGTTCTCGGAAGGAACGAAAAACGTAATTGAGGCGATGCAAAGATTCTCGGTCGAAAAGTTAATTTGTGTGACTGGGATTGGTGCTGGAGATAGCAAGAATCATGGGGGTTTTCTTTATGACAGAATTTTCAACCCGCTCTTGCTTAAGACAGTCTATGCGGATAAGGATGTTCAGGAATCGATGGTTAGAGAATCCGGTTTGGAGTGGATTATTGTTCGTCCTGGGTTTCTTACGAACGGCCCCCGGACTGGACAATATCGAGCGGTGACGGACTTGACTGGCGTGACGGCGGGTAAGATATCACGAGCAGACGTTGCTCATTTCATCTTAGATCAACTGAGCTCTCCAAGCTACATGGGGCAAACGCCTCTTTTAATGTACTAGCACGGGCTTTTGGCCTAAGAAGTCGCTTTGCCCTCAGTAGTCTGTAATACGACTCACTCTTTTCGAGGAGGGTCACAATGAAAGAAGGAAGATACATATACCCTATACTCCTAGAGCGAACACATCGGGTCAGGTACAAGCTTACAAAACTGACAAAATAGGATTCTTCCCAAAATTTTCTTCTAATTTTTTTGCGGCAGGAGTCCCTGCGTGGGTCGGACGTGAAAAGTATCCCGCAGGTCACGGGAAGTTAGGAGTCCCATCAAAAGGGGTTTTTGTTTTGACAAGGGGGGATGCGGCTCCCGCCCACACTGAGGGGTATGGTCGGTTTAAATTCGCGAGAACCGCATCAACTAATATACAGCTATGGTCAAGTGAGGTTCACTTCTGTTCTTGAACTAGCCTGCCAACTTCAGAAGCCGTCCACTCATGACGCAGGTGGAGCAGGATTCCTTGGCTTGACCCTTCATTGCCTTCCTTGCCCTCAAGGTTCATCCCAGCTATCCCAGGAATCCACTTATGGAAAGAAGAACACTAAGCAAGTAGATGGTAGAGACTACGACAAGGATCAACAGCACAGGAGTCACTACCACCAGGGCGACGGAAAAAGCGAGTCTCTGGATCATAGAAGCACCCTCTTTGCCTCGAAGTCATATAGGAACTGCATTGAGAACGTGCTGGTTCTGGTCGGGTCCAGCCCCCAGTCCAGCCCCACTACGGGTTCATAACACCTAGCTGAGTCGCAGAGTGTGGAACAGCTCCCTCACCATTTGCTCTCTTTGTGGACAATCACTCCGATGATGCATAGACAACCACTGGTGCAACATCCAAGGTTGTAAGTGCAGGATGTCGCAAACCCACGTCAGACTCCCTGGATCCGTTTTATCAGAGGAAAACCACTCCACTGCGTCCCCTTGCCAACTGTCTTCCCCTCTGGAGGACGTTTCTTTGATCAAGATATCTCGCAAAGCCCGGCGCAGAATAGCCCCAGCCAACTTTGCAGATGGCCTCACTGGCTCCCTTGCTGGGTACAAACCTTCGCTTCTCCGCATTTTGAAAGGTATTTGACCTTGTGCCAATGTCTCGCTCCTTATCGTGGCTTATGGGAATCACTTTACTGGAATAAACGGGACGAGTTGTCAGATTACGGTCAATCATTGTTAAAGAATGTCTTTAAGGTTGCCTTTGGGTTTCGCTCGGCCGCGCGGCACGTACCTCCTGTAGAACCCTATTTTCAACTTTGCTGATCATATTGAGCTAACTGGCCCATCTCCCTCAACTACCGACTACACTGACTACATGCCCTGAGAGCTAGGTTTCATAAGGGTTTGGGTGTAGTCACCCAGGATACGGACTCCAGGCGATAACCACAGCAAGAAGAACGGCTAGGAGAATCAACCGATAGCCGCGTCTCCGAAGTTGCTCTCGATTTTCCTCTGGTGGTTTCTTCACGCCGATAGTACGATAGTTGGCCTCAGTCGTTACTTACTCTCCTGGCTCAGCTCAACTGTTAGCTTGTGAATAGCCTGCTGCACATATCGCTCCACTAGGACATTTGGCCGCTTGCCCTTTCCCTTTGGCGTACCTGAAGAGAGTGGTGTGTGTAGGCCCTTCCTCGCCCATCACGCGATGAAACTCACGGCACATCCGCTCCCAGCTCCAGGACGTTTGCTTCTTGAGGCTAAGCAGTTTCTTAGGGAGCGGTTTTTTTTCACTGTCGGGGGAAGTTTAAACCGTAGCTGTGCTCCTGTCACACACTATTTCTAATATGTGCAGTGCAAATCGAGCGCAATGTTAGTGTTCAAGCCAAATGAGATTGAGGAAACGTTCAAGCACAGGAGGAATTTCATGCTGAGACAGGCGTTGGTAAGTGCTCTGTTCATTCTCGTGGTGGTTATTGTGTCTCTGTTGATTGCAAGGTTCTGATTCTCCAGCCCTAATGCCAGCTTCAACCTTTGTGGAGGACCGCGAGACTTTCTGCTTGCGTAGCCGGATGGAACGGGACTCCTACTAAACCGGGTTTTTGTTTCCTGATCATCTGACGAGGGCGACTACCGGTCCCCCTAGCCTGAAGTCGTTATTTCAAGCCACAATAAAAAAGGATATCCCAAGGAATAATTGCAAACAAACCTTTCAGTAGTTAAGGATTTCTTGAGCCCTCGGCTGACCTTCTGGTTAGTTGGAGAGCTAACCACCCTCCAAAGCAAGCAACCAACAACCCCCGAAAAACTTAGCCACCTTAACCTGCGTGCGTCCGCTGCTTAGGTCTCCTGCCAACAACCCGAAGATTCTTGGTTTTCAACCCTACGTCGGTACAGTCATTGTTAGTTCACCGAAGCAAGCTAACTTTGCCTTTTCCCTTTGTTCGTTTCCTTGCTATTTACATAACAGATCCACGAACTCAGGGTCACAGCAGATTCGGCTTCCTGCTTTTACCCCTTGGGACAACTTTTATTGTGAAGCAGTGTCAAGTTTACAACAAGGCAGATATGCTGCACATAAGATGTGCAATTTGGGATCTCGCCAGAAGCTCAGTGTTGAAGAGAGCTCAAGTAAATTTATCCACAGGTTTCCCACAACCCCTTTTTCTCTTAACCATTAAAGTCTTTCGCAAACGGGATTTCAATCGATTTAGTCGATAATGTTCCAACTTGCAACACCCTGCGCGGGGGGGGATGGTAACCCAAGAGAAGTCCCCGCTCATAGAGTGTTCGAGAGGATTCCGTCAGGAATGCACTCTTAGCGTGCAAGACGCTAAAAGACTTCTCTGGTCTGCCTGCCCATCGTCGCATTCACAACATTTCCACATTTCTTGTGGAAAGTGCCTTTTTGGATAACGGTTGACCTCCCTCTGTGTGAAAGATAGTGTAGCTAACCATCTCGGGCCAGACGCTCAACGCAGGAAGGCCCAGATTATTGTTTGAGGGATCTTCTATGGGCCATTCTATCCCTGCAGGATTTCAACACTACGATATTTCCCGTGACGGGAAACGCTTCCTGATGATAAAGGAAGAGGAACTACCAGAGGCAGAAGGTCAGATCAACATCGTCCTCAACTGGTTTGAAGAACTCAAACGCCTGGTGCCTACCCCATGATCGGCCAAACCGTCTCCCACTACAAAATCACAGAGAAACTAGGCGGCGGTGGGATGGGTGTGGTTTACAAAGCAGAGTAGTTCATTATCTACATTCAATATAAGGAGGAACGATATGAAACACTTGGCAAGAAAGAGTTTTCTTCTGGGTTTAGCTGCTGTGCTTCTCGCAACACCGTTGGTTTCAAACGCTCAAGAAGAGCCCGAAAGCACCCGGGTCATCACTGTTCAGACTTTCGACGTTCCACGCACCGAGTGGGATAGCTTTTTCGACTACGTGGACGAGTATGTCATGCCAAATGTTAAAGCTAACCCTCATGTCTTATCCTATCGGCTGGCAAGACACTATTACGGCAGTAACGGGCAGCAGATATGGGTCATAGAGGAATACGCCGACCTTGCGGCCCTCCAGCAGTCCCAGGAATGGAACGAGAACCGCGTTGCCGAGCAGTATGCGGAAGGATCGTCTGAAGCAGCGGCGCGAGATGAGGCTGAACAGAAGTATTGGCTACCTTACTTCCAGAAACATAAAGACGAGATACTCATGGTGGGCGAAAGCCGAATGAAATAGTCGAGCTGTCGAGGTTAACTGATTCTAGACCCCTACAGCCTTTTTTGACTGACTCAGCATCAGATTTAAGGACAAGCATGATCGGCCAAACCATCTCCCACTACAAAATCACAGAGAAGCTCGGCGGCGGTGGGATGGGTGTGGTCTACAAGGCGGAGGACACCCGCCTGGGCCGCAATGTGGCCTTGAAGTTCCTGCCTGAGAAGTTCGCCCAGAATCGCACGCCACTCCGAAGAGTTGAGGAGGTGGGGGGCGTCGATGACCTCAAGCTCGTGACTC
>JADFOI010000084.1 GCA_022562935.1 Acidobacteriota bacterium | reverse complement strand
GCGCCTAGGACCGCGCGTTCCGCCTCGAGGCTGTGAGGTAGGCTTTTCTCGACCGTCACATCAGTCTGCATGGATGCTTCGCATAGACAAAATTAGACAAAAAGAACCCCTACGAGGAATGCTCGCGTATGAAAGAATACCGCAAAAGTCCTTCTGGGGAAACGGGGGATATTAGTTCGTCGGAGCTGCAGGCTTTAGAGGGTGTTGCAAGAGTCGGATGACCCAGGTTTCTTGTGTAGGGGCGCACGGCCGTGCGCCCTATAAGCCGTTGATAAAACAGGGTTTGTGGGCGCACAGCCGTGCGCCCCTACAAGACCTTGAAACTACGCCGTACCGTCCTGATAGGTTCCTCTGGTCTTCTCGACCGGCTGACCGGTGAAGTCGAGGTCGACAATTCCCATCTGGCGCAGGAAATCCAGTCGATCGTAATAGTCGTGGACCTCGCAGATCTCCTCTCCCCGAAAGTGAAGGAACTGCACCCAGGGAACCTCGACATGCCTATTGGAGGGTGGATTGCCACGATAAACTTCTGTTTGGTCGCCCACCAACGCCCCCTCGGTAATGATGACCTCTCCCTGTTGATAAAATCGGTCATATCGGGAGGCGAAATTGGGAATGGCCTCCAGAACCCGCACGTAGAACTCACGCAGTTGATCCCGTCCCTTGAAGACCTTAGGTATGGTCAGATCATCGTAGAGGACATCCTCGGTGTGGCACTTCAGGTACTCCTCCAGCGAAAAGGGGGCTTCCCAGATCTTCTGGTACTCTTCGAACCAAGTTTGAATATTTGATGGGGCCATGACGCTCCTCTTTCCTTTGATGTGCGTTGCAGTTTGACTTTCGTTTCGGGCCATACTCTATTGCCCTGGCTCCAGAAAGGTCAAGGGGGGGGAACAGCAGACAACTGACAACTGACAACATTAAGGAAGGCGGTAGGGAACCCCAACCGGCAGACCGGCTGGAAGAAAGGACTGAGCACAGACGGCAGATCAAACGCGATGCCAATGATCCGGGCTAGAGATCCTATCGACCGTCAATGCTGAAGGCATAGAGGCTGTAGGGCGGGGAGTCTTGGGAGCCGCACAGGGTATAGAGCGTTCCCTTGGAGATGGTGATTCCGCCTCGCCGGATGGCCGGCAGTTTAAAGGTCCACAGAGGCGCTCCCGTTTCCACATCCAGGGCCTGCAGGGTACCGTCCCTGAAGCCCTGGTAAAACAGGCCATTAGCGGTGGCCACGGCTCCCTGACTGCTGGACTCGTTGGGGGTCCACCACAACACTTCTCCGCTATAGGCATGCAGCGCCACGGTGGCTGATTGGGCAATCTGGCCATGACCCGAAATGGAATTGGAGACCATGTAGATCTTGTCATGGGCATAGGCGGTACTGTTGAGGGTCGGTCCGCCATTGGTCACGCTGGCTGTCCATAAATGCTCTCCTGTATAGCGATCGAAAGTGTGAAACCCACTCTTGCTGCCCGCCCCCACACAGTGGCGCAGGACGCCAGCTCGGGTGGGATGGGTGGATTCAAAAAGAATGGGGTGGCAGCTGTAGTCCAGATCAAAGGGATCATTGTCGCGCAGCTGATCAAACCACAACAGTTCGCCCGATTCCATGTCGTTGGCGATCATGCTCTCACTAAAGAGAATTGGTCCCGCCACATGCCCATGTACACTGCCGGTGACGCTGTAGACGATGCCCTGTTGGGGGTCCAGAGCGGCGGCAGTCCAGATAGCGCCTCCGCCCGCGGCTTTGGGATCGGGCACGGTATCAAAGCGCCAGCGAAGGGCGCCCGTGTTGGCATCCAGACAGGCGATGTGGGAGCGACCCGATGTGGTGGAAAGCCCGATGTAAACCTTCTCGCCATAAGGAATGGGTGAGGCTGAGATCAAGCTCTGATGGGTTCCGGCCTCTGGATCCAGCACGGTCTGCCAAATCTCCTCTCCACTGTCCGCATCCAGACAGTGGAATCTGGCGGTTGCATCACCCACAAAAATGCGTCCGTTGGCATAGGCAGCCGAACCACGCATTTCTCTAAACATGTTGGAACGAAATTGCGATTGGGTCAGTGGAATCTTGTCGGGCTGAATCCCTTTCCAGGCGTCAAACTTCCATTTTTGACTCCCCGATCCAGTATCCACAGCGTAAACGTGGCCATCGTGAGCGGTGAAGTAAAGGCTGTCGCCCACCACAATGGGAGTGCTTTGACTCCACCCTTGGAATTCTTCAAAAGTCCACTTGACCTTCAGCTGACCCACATTTTGGGGGCCGATGATGGTCTCATAAGGATTGGACCGGGTTCCCCGAATGTCGTGTCCGAACATGGGCCAATCTCCCGCTTGGGTGCCGGCGGGAACATGGGCAGCCTGAGAAAGGATCGAGCCCTTTACAGGCCGCAAGGCGGCCAGCCCAGCACCTACTGCAGCCAGGGACAAAAATCGCCGGCGGTTTAAGGTGTGGGCTGGCGACCAGGGATCGTTACCTTGGCGGGACACAGGGGATACCTTCCTCCAATGGAGTCCATCATTCTTCTTGACAGACCTCCCGAAAGATGAGATCTAAAGGTCAAGCTTTCCTGCCAGGGAAAGCCTTGATCCAATGCGTATTCTGTTCGGTCTTGTTCAGTCTGGGTGTCAGTTTATCCTCCCTTTCCCTGCCCAACAAGCAAGAAGATCAGGCAGGATCGAACAAGGCACTAACTTTAAGGAGGAAGATATGAAACGAAACTTTCTGATGATCGGTTTTCTCACATTTCTTCAGCTGGGTGTGGGACTGGCCCAACAGCTTCCGCTGTTGGTTGCCCGACAAGGGTACGCCGACATCATTCTGACCAACGGGAAAATTGTCACCATGGATGATCGCAGCAATGTTCCCAACACTCCCGGAAATATTTTTGAATCCATGGCCATCAAGGGCAAGAAGATCATGGCTCTGGGAAGCAATGCCGAGATGAGAAAACTGGCGGGTTCCGAGACTCGCCTGGTGGACCTGGGCAACAGAACCGTGATTCCCGGGCTGGTGGCCACCCACTTTCATCTCTATGGAAATGCCGCCCGTATTTATGGCCCCAGTCAGGGTTTAACCGATCCCAGCATCAAGCTCACCGTGGTTGCCGAGACCACGGCCGAAGGGACGGCAAAGAAAGTCCGCGACGCGCTGGTTAACGCCATTCAGGTGCAGAAAATACCCAAGGGGCAGTGGATCACCCTGGATCTTCTGGAGTCCAAAGACAACGAGATTGGGACCACCTTCACCTGGGTCTACCTGGGCAACATCAATCGAAGGCAGTGGGACAGCGTCACTCCGGATAATCCCGTGGCGGTAAAGACCGGGGGGACTCACCCGCTGTTCAACAAAGTGGCCATGGACGCATTCATAGAGTTGTTCCCCGATTTTGAAGAGAGTGTTGATCTGGAAAACGGACCCGGGTCGGCCCTGGACGGATATGTGGGGGTTCCCGGAATCAATGCTCTCAGCTGGGAATACTGGTGGAAGGACATGCCTGTGGAGAATCTATCGGAGACCCTGCGCCTGTTCGGATTGGATCTCCAGAAGCTGGGAATCACAACCGTAGCCACCCGTATCGTCATCCCCAGAGTGGTGGCCGCCTACAACCACTTGAATCGATCGGGCAGGATGCCCCACCGCCTGGCCTACTATCTCGAATCGCAGCGGGGTCACCACTTCGGTCTTCGCTTTACCCGCGAATTCTACAAGGCCACCGGTGCCCCCTGGACCGATCACGTCAACGGCGGTGAGATGCTTTGGTTGAACGGGATGTGCAACGAAATCTGGGATTCCATTTACAACGAGGTTTGCCTGGGTGACGACGTGTCGGCCTCTCCGGAAATCAAGGCCCGTGAGCGCTGCCCCGGTCCCGGCTCCAAGCCCTGGGAATCTTATAAGGCGGCCATCGTGAGTGGGTGGCGTCCGGTTCAGGCCCACGGAACTTCCAGCCATGGCGCGCGACTTTACATTCAAATGCTGGAAGAAGCGATGAAGGAAGGGAACTTCTCGGTCGAATATATGAGGAATCTGCGAACCACCATGGAACACAACTTTTTGCTGGGCAATGTTCCTGACGTGATGGCGGGTATCAAGAAGTATGGAATCATGATCAATGTCACACCCAGCCACTTGTCGCGGGTGCCCGACATACTCGACGACTACGGCGAATCCCTGAGATCGTTTGTGATGCCGGTCAAGACCTGGATTAAGGATGGACACCGGGTGACCTTTGAAGCAACGGGCTCCGATTTTTGGACGCCGATTTACACACTGGTGACCCGACGCATCATCAAACAGGGAACCGATGAGTGGGTCGAACTGCTTCCCGAGGAAGCGATTGATCGAGTCACCGCTTTGAAAATGGCCACCACCTGGGCCTCGGAATATATGTTAGCCGAGGATACGGTGGGTACTCTGGAGCCCGGCAAATACGCCGATTTTGCCGTACTGGGGGAAGATTTTTTCACCATCCCCGTAGAGGGGATTCTGGACGGCATTCCGGTGGTGATGACCGGTCTGAGCGGCCAGATCGTCCATGACCAGTTAGCCGAAGGTAATTAAGTCTGGGCCCGTGGGCTGAAGCCCACGGCTCTGACTGGTCTCGTTGGCTCCAACAGAGCCGCAGGCTTTAGCCTGCGGGCCTCCGCAGCAAACCTCTACAAAACAAGGGGACAGCCGGGCCTGCCTTGCTTCTTCTTCTGTCTGTTGTCTTCTGTCAGCTGTCAGTTTCTAGTGCATATAGAAAAAACAGCTGATCAGAGGATAAAGTTCCGGACTCACGATGTGGATGAGGGCCTCAGACTTCTGAAGAACTTCCACCGGCTGCCCGTTCAAATCCTTGATCTCAATATTTTCGATCACCAGGGTAAGGGGCTCGGGCTCAACCTCGGCGGCCACCCGAAACACCAGGGAAGCCATCCTTTCCTGGGGCAGAGCTTCTTCTCCGTTTTCAGGCACGGCGATATGCACTTGAACGCTACCCGATTCCAGCTCCTCGACCGAGACCTGTGCCCCCACTTTTTCGGCCTCATAAACAAGCTCCACCCCCACAAAGCTCAACTGGGGCGAAGGAAAGCGGACCTCCATCCTCAGCTGGCCGATCTTCACCGGCTCTGAGATAAAGAGATGCATGGGCAATCTGAGTTCCAGATCGGCAGTACTCACAAGGGTAGGAAAGGTGATCTGGTTGCCCTCCGATTCGGACAGCTCTTGAGAAAAAACACCCGCGCCCTGTCCGACCAGGATCATAAGAAGCACTCCCCCGACACTCAGCCTAACCATGTGTTCCTATCTTACGATTCCCAGCCGGGAAACACCAAAGGTCGGGGTGGTGTTGATGCGGTTGAATACCTCTTGACATGCCGGGCAAAAAGTGAGATCAAGGTGACAAGCCACAGCAAAAACAGTCACCGAGTTTCACTTCAGGGAGGAACGCTATGACTCGAAAATTATTCATCCTTTACCTTCTCACCTTTATGGTTTGCGGCGTAGGACTCGCTCAGCAACTTCCCCCGCTGGTAGCCCAACAGGGCTATGCCGATCTGGTCCTGATCAACGGCAAGATCGTCAGCATGGATGATCGCAGCATCGTCCCCAACACACCGGGAAACATCTATCAGGCCATGGCCATTAAAGGAAAAAGAATTATGGCCCTGGGCACCAACGCGGAAATGAGGAGGCTGGCTGGGCCCAAGACCCGTTTTACCGACATGGGTAATCGAACGGTGATTCCCGGCCTGGTCCAGACTCACTACCATCTTTTTGGCGCCGCCGCCCGAACCTATGGCCCTCGGGTGGGTCTGGTCGACAAGAGCGTTAAGCTCACCGTGGTTGCTGAAACAACGGCGGAAGCCACCGCCAGAAAAATCCGAGACACCATCATCAATGCCATTCAGGTTCGCAGAATCCCCAAAGGGCAGTGGATCACGGTCGATCTTCAAGAAGGTCCGCAAAACCGCCGTGGGACCACCTATACCTGGCTTTATCTGGGGACCATCAATCGAAGACAGTTCGAAAGCGGAACCGAAGATTATCCCGTCCTGGTCAAAACAGGACTGCAGGGAGTCTTCAACGCTGCGGCCATCGAAGCATTCGAGGAAGAATTTCCCGACTGGGCGGAAAGTACCAGCCTGGAGAATCGTCCCAGCGGAGGCATCGACGGATATGCGGCTGTTCCCGAAATCGGAGGCTTGACCTTCGAGTTCTGGTGGAAGGATGAACCCATCGAGAAGCTGGCCATGGCCCTGGAACTGCAAGGACAGGAAGTCATCACCAAGGGGATCACCACCGTTGCCACACGGATTCTCTATCCCAGCGTCATTCGAGCTTACAACCTGCTCAATCGGCAAATGAGAATGCCCCACCGGTTGGCCTATTATATGGAATCGCAAAGAGGCAGCTTCTTCAACCTGAAGTCCATCCACGAATTCTACAAAGGGACGGGGGCTCCCTGGACGGACCATGCCAGCGGCGGTGAGATGCTCTGGCTCAACGGCATGTGTAATGAAGTCTGGGATTCCATCTACAACGAGGTGTGCATGGGGCCGGACATGCCCAATGTCTCTGCGGAGATCAAGGCCCGGGAAAGATGTCCCGCGCCGGGAACCAAACCGTGGGAGTCCTTCAGGGAGGCGATCGTTCACGGCTGGCGTCCCGTTCAGGGCCATGCCACTTCCAGCCACGGAGCCCGGCTTTACATCCAGATGCTGGAGCAGGCCATGGAGGAAGCCAACTTCTCAGTAGAGTACATGCGCAATCTGAGAACCACCCTTGAGCACAACATCCTGCTGGGCAACGTTCCGGAGATCATGGAAAAGATCAAGAAGTACGGGATCATCATTAACGTCAACGCCGGAATGCTCAGGGATGTGCCCGAGAACATCAAGGACTATGGTGAAGAACTGAGAAAGTTCGCCATGCCCCTGAAAACCTGGATCAATGATGGAGTCCGGGTATCCTTCGAGGCGGCGGGAACGGATTTTTGGAATCCGATCTATACGCTGGTAACGCGCAAAATCGAATTGCGGCAGCCCGTGGGAGCTCCTCCCTCGGCCGGACGCGGAGAGACCGTTGAGTTACTTCCTGAGGAGGGAATCGACCGCGTGACCGGACTCAAGATGGCCACCACCTGGGCCTCCGAGTATATGATGGCCGAGGACACGGTGGGCACCCTGGAGCCGGGAAAATACGCCGATTTTGCAGTGCTGGAGAAGGATTTTTTCACCATTCCCATTGAGGAGATTCGTGATCTACAGGTCATTGCAACCGGCCTCAACGGTGAGTTCGTCTATGACCTCTATAACCTGGACGGGGCAAACTAGCCTTTCAGACGGAGAAGCTTTATGAAAGGAACACTCTTGATCGAGTTTTCTCCTTGACAGGACGCTACTCGACCAGCGAACACGACAAATGAAGCCGCTCTGAGAGCGGCCACTACAAGGTGAGGGAAAAAAAGAAAAAGGGGACAGGCTAGCCTGTCCCCTTTTTGCTGTCTGCGGTCTGTGGTCTGTGGTTTGCGGTCAGCCGGGATTATTCATAGGTTCTCGTCACGAAACAGCGAAAGGGCCGGCCTTAGTACGTTGCGCCACGCCCGATGGAAGGCCCCCACAAACGTAATCTCTACAGTACGTTGAGGAGGCCGACCGAGTGAAACGCAGTCGGTGCAGCACGCCGGATGGTTTCGCTGCTGTAGTAGAGAACTTATGAATAGTCCCGGCTAATGCATGTAGAACAAGCAGGCAAAGACCACAGGTGCATAAGCGAGATCGATTCCACCCGGTTCACCCAGCACATCGGTAATTTCCTTCTCATCTGTAGCCCAGGCTGAAACCGAGTTGTCCAGCGTGATCAGGTGCTCGTCGGTTCCCACTTCCTCAAAGGTAAACTCCTTGGTGACCTTGAACACCAGGTTGGCAATAATGCCGTCGGGAAGACCCTTGTTGTTGGAAATCGTGATCTTTAGGCGGCTCACATCTTCTTCTCCCTCAGCCACCTCAATCTCCAAGGTGGCTCCGGCGGCTTCCAGATCAGGGGTCAACTCGGCCCGCTCAAAGGCAATGCCTTCTGAGCTGGGAAAGGAAATATCCGAAATCAGCTTTCCGGTGGCGATGCCTGGTGCATTGCTCAAAGTGAAGGAGATGAAGGCATCTCTGAAGACGTTGCCCCCCAAATTGGGCGAGTCACGCCCCAGCGTGATCTGCAGAGCGTCTCCCACCGAAGGGGCTTCCGGATGGAGCAGGGCGTCCTGAAATTCTTGGGGAAAAACCAGCAGCGATGGCAAGGCAAGGAACCCGACAAAAAAAGCAACCAGGACGGAAAAACTGATCTTGAACATTCTCATCTTTACTTATCCCTTTTCGATTCCCTGGCTCAGCCCGCTCTACTAGGAGGGCTTTTTCCTGGCAATGGCGTGCTCGCCGCCGTGTTCTTCCAGGTACTCCGGGGTGGGACGAGAGTTGAAAGCGTAGCGCTGTTTGAGATCCTCAATCTTGTCGATCTGCATCCGCGGTTCATACTTGATGTCGCCCAATCCGTATTCCTCCCAGCGGCCTTGCACCAGCTCCTCTTCTTCCTTGGAAAGAACCACCACGGGTGGGAACACCTGGTTGTTCCAGAAGGGCCGGCCACCCAAATCCCAATTCCTGGTGGCGTCAATCAGCATCCTGGCCCACTTCCCGGAGCCAAACTTCATGAGATCCCGCTCTTCAAAGGGGGTGCTGGGATCCAGGACCGAGCCAAAGTGGTTCTTGAAGATGACGATATCTCCCATGGCGGGGTTGACCCGAGTACAAAAGGCCCACTCCAGTTGGCCATGATCGCGGAGGTCGATATCTTCTTCAACCACCATGACATTCTTGAATGCCCAGTTGGCAAACGACATTCCCCAAATGGCGGAGGCAATTTGCTTGGCTTGATGGCGATAACTCTGCCGGATCTGAACGTAGATCATGAAGAAAGTTCCGTCCAGATTCATCCAGACATCCGTCACTCCTGGAACACCGCACGCCTCCAGGTGGTTCCAGACCAGCGCAGAGCTGGAGAGCGAAGTGATGTAAGCGTCTTCCGTGGGCCATCCGGGACGAATGCTCTCGCAAGAACCCTGAAAGATCGGATCATCTCGAAAGGTAATGCAATCCACCTCCACCGTGGGTTTCAAAGAATAACCCCCTCCGTAGTAGCCGCAGTGCTCTGCAAAAGGACCTTCCATCTTGTAATCCTTGGGGTCCCAGGACATGGTTCCCTCAATCACCATCTCGGCCGAGGCCGGCACCAACAGATCACTGGTCTCGCATTGAACCAGTTCCAGCGGCTCACCCACGATTCCACCGTAAGCATCGTACTCGGAAACCAGCCGCCCAAAGGCGCTTCCTGCCAGGATGCTCAGCAGGGGATTGCACCCATAAACAAAGGCCACTTTCATAGGCTCCTGGCGCTGCCGAGCCTTGGTATAGTGATCTCCCCAACCCTGGGAAGGAGCCATAAGACAGGAAACATGTTTGGGTCCGGCGTTCATGCCCCGGTAGATCCCCATATTGTACCGCCCCACGTCGGGATCCCGGGTGATCACGGGGGCAAAGGTGTTTATAAACCGTCCCCCGTCCCACAGGTGCCATTTGGGCACCGGAATCTCCTCGATGTTGATGTCCTTCCCCTTGAGGATATTTTGCTTGAGAGGCGCTGTGGAAACTTCCTTCGGCGGGATGCTCTTTTTGTATACTTCCTTCATGGCCAGGACCAGATCTCTGGTTCCGGTATCCTTGGAGAGACCAAAAGCCAGGTTGAAGCGCCCATAGGAAGAGACCGAGTTGGTGAAGAGCTTTGTACAAAAGGTGTTGGCGTGACCCTTGATGTTGTCGAAAAGAAGCGCCACCCCGTTTTTAGCCGACATGCAGTAGCGGGCAATGGTCCCAATCTCACAGTCCCAATCCACCTTAGCATGGACTTCTCGATATTCCCCTTCGTCCTTGAGCAGGTCGATCCAGTCACGGACGGTTCTCACTTCCCGTGGATCATAACCACCCTTTGGTTTTTGTAATTCCTTAATCGGTGTCGCCATTTTTTATTTTCTCCTTCTTGAAAATCTCCCGCCCGACCGGATTTATTTTTTGACCAGCTCTTCTTCCTTCTCCTGGCCCTCCCCCTTCCGGGGTTCCTCATACTCCTCGATACGCTCATGAAGCTCGAAGCCTTCCGGAGGACTCAACAGACCTTTGCCGATCATTTGATCCACGATTTCCTTATAGAATCTCTTCCTCTCCGGATAAAGCGGAGGAGCCTCTTCAGCGTACAGATTCTTGGGCCAGCAGAACTTCTTGGCCGCCTCAAGATACAATTCTCCCCACAACTCGGCGGACACGTGAGGCAACAGGCTCATCATTCCCTTGACCCGAAAAGTTCGCAGCTCCTCAATATTGATGACGGCTGCGGCATAAGAAACATGGGGTTTGTCCACTCTGGAGAGGATCTGTCCCCGGTAATTGCAAATCATGGTGTCCGACCCGGTGGAACCGGTCATGGAAGGGACACTCTCGCTGGTGGTGTGGAACTTGGGCCCATTGTTGGCAGCCACCATGTAGCAGGAGTTATTGACCGCGTGGGCTCGGTTCATGACCTCCCACACGCCGATGTTGCAGTGGTGCTCGAGCTCACCTCCCCTGCACAGAATCTCCGCACCATTGAGGGCCAGCATCCGCCCCGTCTCACAAAAATAGCCCTCGTAGCAGATCATGGTGCCAATGCGTCCAATGGGAGTATCCGCCACCGGATAAAAAGCATCCAGTCCCTCTCCTACCTTTTCTTTCCAGATGTCGTACACATCACAGGGCGTGGTGGTACTTTCGGGTGTAAAGACTCGTCCCTTGCGATGCTTATGGATGATGTTTCCTTCAGGATCGATAATAAAGGCGGTATTGAAGAAGCGGTCCTTGATAATGTCCGGCTCGAGTACCTTGGCTTGAGCGACCAGATACACCTTCCATTTTTTGGCCACTTCGGCCAGCTTCTCGGATTCCTCCCCGGGTAGGGTGATGGCGATCTTTTTGCACGCCTCCACGTGATCCATGCGGCTGTGCTCGTCGTAAAACCCCTGCAGGGCACCCTCGGAGAGAACCACCAACTTGGTGGGATAAAGCACGTCACCCATGTAAAGGCAACCCTCTATCTGGGGGATCAGATTGTGCAGATTCTTCTTGATGTCTTCGCGACTGGTACATCCATAGGTCTTGGATTGAATGGCGAAAGCCATATAGGGTTCAATCAAGCGAATTCACCTCCTCTTAGGGGGACATTGAGAAGCAATGGGAACTCAATTGCTTCCTTTACATCTTGCTGATTCACCCACCAGAAGTCAACCTGCAGTAAGGAATAAGACATCCTCGCGACGGTGTCATGAGATCCATTTCAAGAAGCTTTGTAACCTGGTTGTATGACCGCCTTCACGCATTTCAACGCCTCCACATCCTCTATTGCAGAGGTGCTCTGTTCCAGCCCGTATCGATGAGTGACGGCATCCTGCAACGAAAGTCGGTCATTATATTTGGCCAGCAACTGGAGCACTTGATAAAGATGTTTGGGTTCCCAAAACACGGAACCATAGAGCCGTAGATTCTTCCTGACGATCAAGCTGGGATTGATGGGTACAGGCCCCAAATCCGAGAAAACGCCCATGATCAAATATCGTCCTGCCGTCCTGCACATATCGATCCCTTCCGAGACAGCTTCCGGAAATCCAGTTGCCTCGACACACAGGTCAACCTCACCCACGAGCTCCCGGACTTTGCTGACCCTGGCCTCCGGCTCGGGCAGTGACGAGAGATCGATGGTCTCGTCGGCTCCCAGCTTGCGAGCCATCTCCAATCGGGAACTGGGGGCTCCGATGACCACAATCGGAGAGGCTCCGCCCAACTTGGCCATGACCAGGGAAGAAAGCCCTACAGGCCCAGCCCCCTGGATCACCACGCTCTGACCCGGCTGCACTCCTTTGATGACCTCGAACCCTTTCACCGCGGTGGGGAATCCACAGCCAAAAGCAATGGCCGCATCGGTGGGAAC
Source organism: Acidobacteriota bacterium (assembly GCA_022562935.1). Classification (GTDB taxonomy): domain Bacteria; phylum Acidobacteriota; class UBA6911; order RPQK01; family JADFOI01; genus JADFOI01. Next base: position 3,964 of record JADFOI010000084.1, on the reverse strand, counting down.
AGAGTCGGGAAGCTTGAAAAAGTAAGATCTGCCGGTGAGAAAAACATACTCGGCGTAGCCGCCCGTCAGATAAGGGTAGTCAGCACAGGAATAACTCCATCCGTAGGATCGCCTGTTGACACACCCAGTTGTATCCTTCAGGGCCACACACGAATAGCACTGTAAACAGGGGTGCCCGGCAACCCAGAAGATGCGATCCCCTTCCTTGACCGGCTCCCCAACACTGTCTTTCTTGCGGTCCGGCGCGATCTTCTCGATCATACCCACACTCTCATGCCCCAGGATCACGGGAACCGGCATCTGAACCTGTCCTCTGTAGCAGTGGGCATCCGTCCCGCAGACTCCAGAGACCAGGGTTTTCACCAGTATGCAGCCTTCTTCAAGCTCGGGAATGTCGAATTCCTTGACCTCTAAAGGCACATTGGGCTTCTCGAACACAACGACTTTAGCTTTATCCATGGGGGGAGTACTCCAGAAATGGCCTCAGTTTAGCGCCCTAGGGCGAACTGAGCGGGGTTTTTCACGATCTCTACGGCTTTCGATCTTATCTGTGGCCTTTGCCCGGTATCAGATACTCTTTCCCACAAAGTTTGTCAAGAGTGGGCGGTGACCTTCCTCCCCATCCGCCGGGCAACCAGGAAAACACACAGCACCGCCCCAAAGACCTTCACCATCCAGGCTCCCGGAAAGGCCTCAGCAGGGACCATTAAAGCCAAGCCGCCTGCGGTCAGAGCGGTCCGCGTGACCGTGGTGAGGGGGTGAACCAAATAGCCCGCAATCCCTGCCGAAGTCATCCAAATGCCCCCCATCGCCGTCACCGCAGCCAGGCTCACCTGGAAAAAGGTGCCATACAACAAAAGACTGGGTCCAAAAACAAACAGAAACGGGACCACCAAGCCTGGCCAGCCGAAACGCAAGGCGGCCACACTGGTCCGCATGGGATCTGCACCGGCGAGATTGGCGGCCGTGAAGGCAGCCAGAGCCACAGGCGGCGTAATCATCGACATTAAACCGAAATAGAGAACGAACATGTGTGCCGCCATCGGCTCAACACCCAACTGTATCAGAGGTGGGGCAGCCAGAGTCGCAAGCAGGAAATAAATGGCTGTTGTGGGCATACCCATACCCAGGATAATGCAAATCCCAGCGGTCAGAAACAACAACAGCAAAAGGCTGTTTTCCCCTAACTGAACCAGGACGAAGGTGAGACCAAAGCTCAGGCCAGTGACTTCCACGATGCCAATAATGATGCCGGCCACGGCACCGATGACGATAATCTGTACGGAAGATTGCCCCGTTGCCTTCAACGATTCCAGTATGTCGCTAGGTCGCAGCCGTGTTCCACGATAGCTCAAAAAGAGGCCTAGGAAGGTAATGCACACGGCAGCGTAAAGTCCTGCGGTTTCAGGGGTGAGATTCCAGCCGAACAAGGAGATGATCAAAACGGCGAAGGGTATGGGGAAATACCAGCCTTCTTTCAGGACCTTGCCCAATCGCGGAATTGCGGATTCCTCCACTTGGCCGATCCCCTGCCGAGCAGCCTCGAGGTCAGCGGCAATAAAAACAGCAAAGTAATAAAGAAGTGCCGGCAGGATAGCAGCCAAAACCACATCACCGTAGGCCACTCCGAGGAGCTCGGCCATCAGGAAGGCTGCTGCACCCATAATGGGCGGCAGGATCTGCCCCCCGGTGGATGCCACCGCCTCGATTGCAGCACTGATATGGGGTTTGTATCCGCTTTGGCGCATGAGGGGTATGGTGATCACCCCGGTCGAAGCAACGTTGGCCACCGCGCTGCCCGAGATCGATCCAAACAGAGCCGAGGCACACACCCCGATCTTGGCAGCACCACCTCGTGAGCGACCCATCAAAGCTGAAGCCAAATCACTGAAGAAGGCTGAACCCCCAGATCTCAGCAGCAGCTGTCCCAGAAACATGAAGGTCAAGACAATCGTTGAGATAATGCGCAAAGGCAGGCCCAGCATCGCCACATTATCGATGCCCAAAAACGAGAACATCTCCAACACTTCAAGAGATCGTCCGGCCAACCGGCCTGGAACCAGGTGGCCGAACAGGGCATAGGCGAAAAACATCAGCAGCACGCCCAGCAGACTCCAGCCGCAGGTGCGGCGAAGTGCTTCGACCACCAGCAGGATGAGGATCACCCCTAAGATGGTGGTCTCGACCGGTCGATAGAAGAACTCCTCCGCCAGGATGGGATAGCGGATCGCCGTATAGAGTCCGGCACCGAGACCTAATGCCGCTGCCAGCCAGTCGTACCAGGGAACGACCCCTTTGTGCCGCCGGACAGAAACCCCCAAAAAAACCAGGGCCAGGCTCAGAGCAAGGATCGTTGAGAGGGCCTGCTCACTATAGAGTACGAACCCGAGCCGATAGGGCAACTCGCCTGCCCACCCCAGAGCAATCAGGGCAATCATTCCACTCAGATAAGGGATCAACCCCCGTGCCAGCGAGGAGTCGGGTGCCGTGGACATGATACCCGGTTCATCCCCGGTCGGTTTTACCCCTGGGTTGGCCAAATGCCCTTTTCCTGGTAGAACTTGATGGCGCCCGTATGGTACTCAATCCCCACATCCTTGGACATTCCCTCGACGGTGAACTCTTCCCACAGCGCACCTGAAACCCTCAATTCATCGGGGTTTTCATACATGGCCCGGACCACCTGGTAAACCAGTTCGTCGGGGACGTCTTTGCCGGCGAAAAGGGTGTAATCGTAGTTCAGAAGATTGGAGGGAGTCAGAAGCCCGGTCAGATTCGGGGCAGGCTGCATCAGTTCGAGATGGGCCCGAGGCACATGCTCGTTGAGGGCTGCCACACTCTGAGGGGAATCATCGAAAGAAAGATAGCGCACACCGCCCAAAGCGGCGTCCGTTTGCTTGGCTATCGCCGAACCCACCGTCACAATGGCGGTCAGGACCTTACCCTGCATGAAAAGCTCCCACATCTGGTTGACACCTGAAACGGGAACCTGCTGGACGTCCTCATAGCTCAGTCCCTCGGTGGCCAGAAACCCATCAAACACCACCTTGAAAAGGGGAGCCGCCCTGAAGCCCGAAGGCACAGGTCTCCCCTTGAGATCTGCCACGGTACGGATATCGGAATCCTTGGGGACCAGCAGGCCCACCCGAAAGGGCATCAGCGTTGCCACCATCCGCAGATCCGGGTTGGGATGGCCTTCGAAAAGAGACTTACCTTCTACAGCGAAGGTCAACTGGACAATGTTGGACACGCCAAATTCAAGCTGACCTGCATTGACGGAGGGAATATATTGGTTGGTACCGGCCATGGGTTGCGTGCGCACCTGCAAATCACCCTGGGAGGAAACGACCTTGGCAATGGCCGCCGAAACCTGACTTGTGGCACCCCCTTTGGTCGTACCCACCCCGACCATCTGGGCTGGGTCGGTGCAAGAAGCCAAACAAGTGGCCGCAAACACTAGAACGAACTTGCACAGTTGCATCAAAATCCCCCCGCTAGGGCGCGCTTCGCGTGCGTTCTTAAGGCTTCAGGTTCCAGGTTCCAAGAGTCAAGAAAGAGTATCGAAAGGGGGAAAAGGGGTCAAGCGGGGATCGGGCCGCCTGACCGCAGACAGAGAAGTGCTTCCGCAGGCTCTTTTGATTTTTCTTTTCTCTGCGCGCGGAGCGCGCTAGCACCTGGAACTTAATTTTTGAAAGCTGGGAGTTCGGGGACAGTCCTCGAACTCCCTTCAAAAATTAAAGACATAGGTGAGTTTGCCGATCAGGGCCCGCTCCACGACTTCACCCGTGGTGGAGCGCCGCTCATTGTAAATCAGGAAAAGGTCGCTCAAGGGTTTGTGAATCCAATTGAATCGAATGTTGCTGCTGATCTCCTTCAGTTCGCTGTTGTACTGAATGAGCGCGTTTAGAAACATCCGGGTATTGAAGGAATATTGAAGTCCCGTGATCACCAAATCTGTTGAAAA
>JADFOI010000083.1 GCA_022562935.1 Acidobacteriota bacterium | reverse complement strand
CTTACTGTCCTCAGCTTCATCGACCGGAAGATATAACTGAAAATTTTCTTCGGGGGTATCGAGATCTCCGATTGTTCTGACCAAATCAATTGCAAGTTTTGGGTCGTCTCCCCACGCTGGTGCAATATTTTGCACATATCTAATACCGTCGATCACTTCAACAATATAGGTTGATTCCTGGGTTGAACAAAAGAGGGTCATTAGAACCATGAAAAACGGTAAGACAAGGTATTTATGGTTCTGGGTCATTGCATATTCTCCAGTTTTCTTTCACGTATTTAGAATACAATATTATTAAAAGGTATTCAATGAAGGTATATGTCTTAACCAAATTATTAAACAATAGTAAATCAAATATCTGCGATTGTCAATATATTTATTGGATAAAAGTAAAACATATAGACAAAAAACGCCGTTTGATTATCGGCGTTGGGAATGATTTAATAAAAGTGTCTTAATCTACAATCCTGTACTGAAAGACCTGCATACCGCGGAGCCGGTCGACGATGTACAACATGTCCCCAAAGATGCGCATCTTATCGACAAAGTGTTTCAGGGGTATTTCACCAAGCAGAATTCCTTCGGAATCAAATACTTCCAATTTAATCATATCCGTTTCAAGAATTTCTGTGTCGGCAAATACCAGCACGGTCGTAGCCCCGTCTCGATCAAAGTTCGAAAATACTGAGCATCAATAAAGCTCCAACCCGTCACCCCATAGCCCAACAAGGGTTCCTGGTAAAAAGCCTCCAAAGCCTCTTGGAAACTTCTCAGTCGAGCAGAGGTTGAGGTATCCAGTCGCTGACCCAAGACGGTTACCTGGCCAGCCGTAGGCGCCTGAGTAAAGGTAAAGGCGACCCGATCACGAATGGCTTGAGGGAAGACATTGGGAAAAACCAGAATGGTCAAAAACAGGGCCAGCAGAGTGTAGCTGACCACCCGCTGGCGGTTCAGGAGCAGCACCACAGCCAGCCCCGGAATAAAACCGAGATAGGAGGCTCGCGAGAGGGTAAACAAGAAGGGGATAAAGAGGAAAGCAGCAATGAGAAAATAGGAAATCCTCCTCCTGTTATTGGGTAGAGTCAGAGCCAGGGCGAGACAGATGAGGATTACAAAAGCCAGGTAACCTGCAAAGGTATTGGGTTCGGGGTTACCCCCTTCGAAGGGGGCCGTTACTCGCCCCCCGCCGGGGATCTGAGCAAGACCGATGGCACCCACGACCAGAGCCGTTACCAGGACCGCCAGCCAATATCGGCGCACCTGTTTCTGGTCCTCAATACTGTTAATGACCAGAAAGAATAGGACAAAGTACTGGATGTACTTGAGCACAAAGAGGCTTCCAGTCATCAGCTCGATCCGGCCGGCCGCTATCCCGAGCAGGGTAGAGAGGACACACGCGAAGGCGTAAAAAAGCATTGCCCCATTGAGGGGGGTTTTCTTGAAAATTCCCAATTCCTTGTAAAGGGCACTTTTGATCAGCCAGGAAACCGCAATGATCACCAGTAAAAAATCATCCAAACGAAAGGTGACCCCTCTTCCCAGGGTGCCTCCTGTTGTAGCCAACCCACCGACGCCAAATTCGGGGGAGAGCAACATGGAAAAGATCAGCAAATAGATGGCAATCTCGGTTTTAAAAAAAACAAGGATGGCGATTGCGGTCCCCAACCCGATCAGAATGCCCATGCTGGTCTCCAGCTGGGAGATCAGGAGGGCGGCCACACAGAGAACCCCCCCCATCAAAAGCAGCAAGAACAGCCCGAATGGATTGGCACCCATCTCCCGTCTCATCGCCAATTACTCATCGTCCGTGAGCTTCATCACGTCTTCCATTTCGTCATCGGCAGAGGGCGATGGGGGGCGCTTCCTGGAGGATTGTTGAAAAAGTTTGAAGACCTTTCGGTCACGCTGTTGGCGGAGGAATTCCGAAAATCTGTCCCTCCAGCGACCCAGGGGTCCCGGGGAGGGTCCGAGAACTTCTTCATATTTATACTTATACCCATAGTAGGGGTAATCGCGGCTGTAGTAGATTTCAGACTCGATATCGTTCATCATGAGCCCTACTACATTTCCGCCAACGGCCTGCAGTCTACTTTTAGTTCGGTTCACCACTTCGCGTCCAACCCGGCCAATCTGGTAGGTAATCAGGGTTGCCTCGATTCCGGGGGCCAACTGGGAGGCTTCGGCCACCGGAAGCACGGGCGCTATGTCTAGGATAATGAGGTCATACACCTCACGCATTTCCGAAAGGATCCCGCTCATCTTGTCCAGGTTCAAAAGCTCAGCCGGGCTATCCACCCTTCTCCCGGCAGTGAGCAGGAAAAGATACTCAAGCCCCGGATTCATGTGAGCATTCTTCAATCCAAATTTGCCCAAGATCAAGTCGTCGATCGACTTGCTGGCACTCTCCCATTCGGTGACTCCCAGGAGAACTTCCGACAACCCGGGAGTTTTCGTCAGTCCAAACACTCTATGCACCTGGGGACGGCGCAAGTCGGCGTCGATCAGGAGTGTTTTATAGCCGGCCTGGCCAAAAACGACGGCCAGGTTACAGGCGGTGTTCGTCTTGCCCTCTTGCAAAACCGAGGAGGTCACCATAAGGGTCTTCCAATCATTCCTCTTGAACATGACCTCGAGCTGGGCACGCACGGAACGGAAGGCCTCGGAGACGGGCTCCTGCGGAGCGAAATGAGTACAGAGAGTGGAAATACGGTCTATTTCCCCGGAAGTGACGTCGCGCCCCATCTCGTCTACCAAAATATTCTCCCTCACCACTTCTCGATCCAGATGAGGGATCACGCCCAAGACCGGAAGCTCTACGTAGCGCTCAACGTCATCGATGGTCCCAATCGAGGTGTCCATGGACTCAAAAATCACGGCGAAAACACCGCCCAGGATCATTCCAATGAGCATTCCTGCCAGAGACTTCAACATTCTCGAAGGCTGGGGCAAGAGTTCAGCCGAACTGGCCTCCTCGACAATGCTGACCTCCTTGATCTCACTGGCCTCCTGAATTTCTGCATCCTGCAGCCTCCTCTGAAAAAGGTTGAGGCTATCGGTATGGAGAGCGACCTTCCTCTCCAACGCTCCAAGCTGGCGGGTAATTTCGGGAACGGTCTCCAATTGATTTCGACGTTCCAGGAGATTACGGCGATTGTCGATCAATGCATCCTGGATGGTCTGATAACCCTGAAGCAAACTGGAGATAATTTCCCTGCCGCTTGCTTCCAGATCTTCTGTCTCCAGTATCTTCTGCTGGACCTCTCTTGACTCCTCCGTGCGGTAGCTCAGAAGTCGGCGCAGTTCACTTCTTAACTGGTTGATGTCCTCGATCCGCTGCAGAACTTGCTCTTCCAATCGAAAAAGCATCGGATCTTCTGCGTCGCCAAGCACGGGAGAGAAGGCCCAGTACTCATCGACACTAGGGATCAACTCCAACTGCAGCATCCCCTTATCCAGATTGGCAATTTGTCGCCCCAGAACCTCGATCCGCTCCCGGATGTCTCCACCCACTTCGATATTCAGGGCCAAAATCATCCGATAATCTCTTTTGAACTCTTCCAGTGTCTTTTCCGATCCATTCAGCTCTTGTTCAGTCTGTTGGATTCTGGCTTGAATGAAATCGACCGCCTCTCTGATCTGGCTATTTCTCTCGGTAATGTTGTAATCGACAAACGCCGCAGCCGTATAGTTGGTGATATCCACAGCCAGTTCTTCAGAGGGGGCACGGGCCAGGATACCCACAGCATCACTTTCTCCCTTCCTTTCAGCCTCGATCTCCATGCTCTCAAGCAACTTCACCAGCTTGTCATCGCTCCGAACCCCTTCGTAGAAAACGTTGTAGTCCACCTCCCCTCCACCATCCAGCAAGGCGCTGAAGGCTTGGAATCGAGGGTATTTCTGGGCAAGACGCAGCGCCACACGTCCTTTGATCCTCTGACTGGTAATGACCTGTGATTGGGTGGCAATGTTGTCTCCCTGATACCAGTAGAGAGCCTCGACCAGCAGCGCCTGCATATTGGCTGCTACACGAGTGATCTTCACCAGCGATTCAGCCTGGTAGATGGGAGGTGGGCTTTTACTCAACAAATAGGTCAGAGCTCCCACCACAAGCGGCGCCAAAATGATGATCCACTTGCGGCGGCGTGTGACCCGAAAGATGTCTCGAAGGGTGAAATCAAACTCGGCCATCGTTCTCTTGAGTCTACCTCAGCCCAAAAAGAAATATGGTGTCTCGCAGAAGTCCCAGAATCGGCGTAATCGCCGCTACGACATCCTGAAACAGGGCGAAGCCACGTCTCGGGACATAGATCACATCATTATTCTGTAAGACGATGTTCTGAGAAAAGTCCGCCTCCTGGATCAGGCTTTTCAGATCCGACAGCAGCACTTCGGGCTGATTGGGATCCCCTCGGGCGATATAGACTTTGGAGCGCGAGGCCTGTTGGGTAAAGCTGCCGGCTCTCGAGATCACTTCCACCAGCGAGAGGTTCTCCTGGCTGGTCACGACTCCAGCACTATTGACTTCACCGAACACATAGTAGGTATTGGCCCCGACTTCCTTGCTGGGAACCCACACGATGTCGCCAGGGTTCACCACCGGATTCTGGCTTTCATCGCCTTGAAAGATCACCTCCGACAAATTGAGAAAGGCCACCTCTCCTGAGGCACGATTGATCTGAACCCGGGTCAGGTTGGCTTGTTCTGAGAATCCACCATGCTCAATGATAAATTCCAAAACCGTTTGACGACCCTTCAGGGGGTACATTCCCGCTCCCTGACCACCGGTCGTTCCTCGCCCTACTTCGCCCAGTAAATAGGCCCGACTGGAATTGTATTCCTCAATCACCACCTGAACGACTGTCTCGCGAAAGTATTTCAGCGATTCCTTCTGAATGAGGCGTTTGAGATCGGTTGAAGACAATCCTTGAGCCTTGAGGTTTCGGTCAACCCCGAAGGGCACAAAAATCGTCCCGTCCTCGGCAACCCGGACCGTCGCATCTTCGACCACCAGGCCATTCCAGACGGTGATATGCAGCAGATCATTGCGTCCAATCCTATGTTCCGGGACCCCATCGACCATTGTAAAGGCATCGCCCTGCGATCGAGTTTGCTGTGCTTCCTGGGGAGGGGCTGCAAGGTGAAGAGCCTGCACACCCACCGAAGACCAAAGAAGAAATATCAGAATTGAGAAGGAAAGCGTTCTCGCCACGCGATCTACTGCCATAGCTTTGTCTCCAGAGTGGAATCTATGCCCGGTGACGGGTAAGGAAAATGTTTAGCGTACACACCACCCCTTCTTCTCGAATCATACCTTAAAATACCGACATCGAAGAGCGCAGCCTGTCTCCTCTCAAAACGAAAACTGAAGACCTAGTCCGGCTTATGCATAGGTTCTCGTCAGGAAGCGACGAAAGCGACGACCTGACAAGGAGCGCGACAGAGGCCCCCGCAAACGTATACTGTACGGTACGTTGAGGAGGCCGGGGGCACCCACTTGCGGGTCGCGCAGGCGGTGCAGTAGAGAATTCATGCATAATCCGGGCTAACAAGCTTTTCCGGCTGAGCCGCTCTGGGAGCGGCCTCTACCCTTTCGGAATTTCAGGTTAGGTCTGTAGCGTCCGTTCTCAGAACGGACAAGGTCGCAGGTAAAGTTTGTAGTAATGGGAACTAACTGGTGGACGGCAACTGATGGTAAGTAATCGCCTTGTTGATATATCGGGAAGGATTGCTCTCCAGATCGAGTTCGGGTTGATCTTCGAAAGGTTGTCCCTTGCTGTCAAAAAGCATCCTGAGCCTGGGACGCATTAGATTCGTTTCGTTGACTTCGACAACTTTTCCGATCTCCCCGGTGTTCAGGAGAACGTACTCATTGTAGGGGTATAAGGAGAAGCACTTGAGCAAAGCTTTGACGATGCGACCCGCAAAACGTTGGTTCGCTCCCGAGGTTAACTCGTGAAACAGCTGATACCCCGTCATAGCTCTTCGATAGGGGCGCTCATGGATACAGGCCTCCAGGACATCCACGATGCCCAATATTTTGGCCTCTTCCCGGATGTCCTTTCCCTTTAGTCCCAGGGGAAATCCCGTCCCATCCTCACGCTCGTACACCTGCCTCACTGTTTGAACGAGCCAGTCGTACTCGGAACCCAGCTTCTCTAAAATCTCGGCGCTGTAAACAGGCCGATTCCGCACTTCCTGATCCACCTTTCCGCGCTCGTGTACCATTCGCCTGGAGAGCTTCACCACCCCAATCTCGTGCAGGAGTGCAGCCAGACCCACCTTCATTTTCCCTTCCTCACTATAATTCAAGCTCCGTGCGATCCGTACTCCCAAGATGGCCACATTCACACAATGGGTACTCACCGCGAACTCCTGTATTCTGTCCGTCGCCGCAAGCAACAGAGCTGAATCTTTGGAGATCAAAGCATCCATTTGCTGGACCATCCGCTTCCCTTCTTCCACATCCGGAGGCTGGTCCTTCTCAGCTCGGCGAATCGATTCCAAAACCAGGACCTTCGCGCTTTCGTAAAGTTGGGCGGTTTCGTTGTCAGGGACCTCTCCAGAAATACCTCTATTGCCTTCAAGATTGCCTCCCAGGAGATCTCCGGAATCAAAGTCGTTCAGCTCTTCTTCGGAAATTTTGTCAGGAAGCCAAGTTTCACTTGAGCTTATGGGTTGCTCTGGAGGGACTGGCTCTGGAGTGGCTTGCTCTGGAGTGGCTTGCTCTGGAGTGGCTTGCTCTGGAGTGGCTTGCTCTGGAGTGGCTTGCTGCGGTGAGGACCTGGTACGGAATTCCTCCAGAATATCCTCAATCCCCTCGACGGGGCTGGGCTTAGAATCCAGGGTCTTCCGTGAACCCAGTTTCTGACGGTACTCCTCCAGATACTGCTCGATCTTCTGTTCTTTCCACTGACGGTCTTCTTTGGTATTTCCCTCCACCATCAATTCTTCCCCAATCTCCAGACCAGGCGGCGACCCACTAAATGGCTTCTATTCATTTTCTGAGCTATACAAGTGTAACAAATATCAGGAGTTTCGGGAATACGATCTGTCGGCTATAATGGCAGTGGGTGCCTCGGTTGGTCCATACACAACAGCGACGACACGATGTCCTATGCCTAAAACAGCACTCATTACCGGAGTCACGGGTCAGGACGGATCTTATCTGGCGGACTTTCTCTTGGAAAAGGGATACCGAGTGGTGGGAATGGTTCGTCGCTCCAGCACGGAAAACTTCCAGCGAATCGAGCATTTGCAGGGGAAGATTGAACTGCGCCAGGCGGATCTCCTGGATCAGTTGTCACTGATCACTCTCATTGAAGAGGTCGAGCCGGATGAGCTTTACAACCTAGCCGCTCAATCGTTCGTTCCAACCTCGTGGGAACAACCGGTTCTGACGGGTGAATTCACCGCCATGGGAGTCACTCGAATTCTGGAGGCAATCCGCCTGCTGAACCGAAAGATCAGGTTTTATCAGGCTTCCAGCAGCGAGATGTTCGGAAAAGTGGCCGAAAGCCCGCAAAGTGAGAAGACATCCTTCTATCCCCGCAGCCCTTATGGCGCGGCCAAGGTCTACGGTCATTTCATCACCGTGAACTACCGGGAAAGTTATCATATTTTCGCTTGTTCCGGCATTCTTTTTAACCATGAATCGCCTCGTCGAGGAAAGGAATTCGTGACCCGAAAGATCACCGATCATGTGGCCAGGATCAAGCATGGATTGACCGACGAGCTGAGGTTGGGGAACATCGAGGCGACGCGAGATTGGGGTTACGCCGGGGACTATGTGAGAGCCATGTGGCTCATGCTGCAACAGGATCGTCCCGACGACTATGTGGTGGGGACGGGTGAAACCCATAGCGTGAAGGAGTTTGTCACCCTTGCCTTCGCCCACGCCGGACTGGATTGGGAAAAGTACGTGAAGATCGACCCCACCTTGACCCGCCCGGCCGAGGTCGATCACCTGATCGCCGATCCCAGTAAGGCAAAAAAACATTTGAAGTGGGAATCAACGGTCAGCTTCGAACAACTGGTGAGCATGATGGTAGACGCCGACCTTGAACGAGTGAAGGCAGAACGAGACACTTAGTTCATAAACAAGCCTATGAAGTGTTTTGTTACAGGCCTCACCGGTTTCGTTGGGGGCCATCTCGCCAGCCACCTGGCCAGTCTGGGAGCCGAGGTCTTCGGGATTGGACTGGACAGCCAACCCGACGCACCCTTTACAGCCGTAGAGTGTGACATCCTGGACTTCGACAAATTAGCGCGCCTCACTGCCGATTTCAAACCGGATTTTGTCTACCATCTGGCCGCTCTTCCCAACCCCTCAGAGTCCTTAAAAAGACCTCGGGAATACTATCGGGTCAATGTTCAAGGCACCGTGAATCTCCTGGACGCTCTGTGGAGAAATCAGATCGACGCCAGGATCCTGCTGGTCAGCACCTCGCAGGTCTACGGAAAGAGTGCGCCCGGTGTTTTGCTCTCGGAAGACTCACCCCTTGAACCGGACAACCCCTATGCTTCCTCCAAAAGGCTAAGCGAAGAGATTGCCCTGCAATACTGGAAACAGTTTTCCTCTCGAGTTGTCATTACCCGTCCCTTCAACCATACGGGACCCGGACAATCCGAAGACTTCGTGATCTCAGACTTTTGCAGACAAATTGCCATGCTGGAATTGGAGGCAGCCCGTTCGGGCAAGAGTGATTGGAAGATGTGTGTAGGCAACTTGAAGTCCACGTTGGATTTTCTGGATGCCCGTGACGTGGTGCGGGCCTATGTCGGCCTTGTCGAAAAGGGAGTGGAGGGAGAAATTTACAATATCTGCTCGGGGGTAGGGACTGAAATCAGTGAAATTCTCGACACCGCCATCAATCTGGCTGAAGTCGATATAGAACCAGCGGTTTCTACTCGTAAGTTGGACAAGCAAGACGACGGCTGGCTAGTGGGAAACAATCAAAAGCTGTGCTCCCTGCTCGATTGGACTCCCCATTACACCCTGCAACAAACCATCGCCGACACACTCGATGCCTGGAGAGTTGCCCTTAAAAAGGGAAATCCCAAATCCTAAATTCCAAACAAACTTCAAATTCTAAATACGAGACAAGCTCTAACTTCTGAAAACCACCCTCCCAAAGCACTGAGTGTCGTGTCACTGACTGTTCGAAACATCCAGCTTTCGAATCGTTTATGATTTATGATTTGAAATTTAGAATTTGTTTGAGATTGGGTATTTAGAATTTAGGATTTCTTCTAGTTAGAAAACCAGTTTGATGATTTCCTCATCAATGATCTGGACTTTCTGATTGGCCCCCTCCAGGAGACATAAACCACAGAGATTATTGATGCGGCGCGCGATCCCCTTGCTGATGGCATGGATCAGGTAAAGTGCCGCATCAGAAAAACGCTCTTTATCGCAACCCGCTATGCTGAGACGGTACTTGATATAGTTTGCCGTATCCTGGCGATCAAAGGGCTCCAGGTGGAACTTCGCCGTGATCCGCTGATCCAGTTGCGGATGGTTCTTCAGATGATCGGCCAGCTCCGGCTGTCCCACCAGGTGGACATTCAAAAGAAAGCGTTCTTCGACTTGCATATCCAACAGAGCATGCAGGTCCTCATAGACCGCGGGGTCATCGATAATCTGGGCCTCGTCGATGATGAGGATATTTCTCTTGTTGTTGGTCACGTTTTGATAAAAGAAACGTGACAGCTCTCGAAAGTAATCCACTCGACCTGCTCCCTCGCCATCTTGTCCAAATTGGCGAAGAATCTCCTCCAGAAACTCCTCCCCCCGAAAGATGGGATAGTTCACTAACGCCACCTCATACTGGCTCTCGTGCAAGTTGTCGACAATGGTTCGAATCAGATGAGTCTTTCCGCAACCATATTCTCCCGTCAACACGGCACACCCCTTCTCTTCACCAATGGCGTGAAGAAGCTGTCTGAGTGCTTCTCGATGCTGATCGGATGGGTACAAGAAACGGGGATCAGGAGTATTCTCGAAGGGCGGCTCTTTTAACTCCCAGTAATCGAGATACATGAGGCAAGTTTAACAGGTTCCTGAGACGCGAAAACCCATCAGTCATTGGCCACTGCCGACAGTCCTGACTTTTCCATCTCGGGTGAGTGTGTATCCCTCAGGAAGCGTGTCTTCAACCTTGGGACGAAAACCTTTCACACTCCAACCCTCCTCGGCAAAGCGCTCAAGAATGTGATTGCGCACCCGCGGCCGATCCTCGGAATCCAAATAGCACTCCAAAGACAACTCACGCGCCGGGTCTTCAGTCTGATCGAAAAGATAATCCAGAGCCGCCAATCGAACATCGTCCGCTTCATCTCTCAAAAAGAGCGCTACGGTATCCACGAGCTGGGGAGATCGAACTCCTAGCAACCGGATCAATTGGGCGGTAGGATCGGAGCTGGCAGGAGGATTCTCCCAGTGGTCTCGCAAAACTCCGTTGATCTTCTCGGCAAACTCTTCTTCCTTCACCGTCTCTCGCAGAGTTCTAGCAACCCAATAGACTTGTCTTTCTCTTTTCAGGAATTGGACCAGGGGCGGCACCGCCTTCTCACCCATCTGAACGATCCAGGAGAGCACTTCCTCCTTCTCCTGCTCATCCTGGTCGGAAGGAGAAACATTGATGGTAAACCGGTCGAGCAGTGCCAAAAGGGCCTCGGGTGTACCCATCTCAACCAACCGGTGAGCCGCATTCATTCGGGTTGCCGGATCCCCATGAGGTTCTCTGACCTTCTTGCGCGCTCTTTCGATCTGCTTTTCAGGTGAACTCCGGAAAAGTGAGAATAGATCCATGATCTGTGCCCGTATCGTTGCTGGGAGAATCGTCTCACAACTAGCAGACAACTGACAGAGAAGCACGGAGGGCTGACAGCTGTGAAATGTAAACTTAGGTTAACACTGTGGGAGTGAAAACCGTCTTTGTGAGTGTTCACTCGATTATTTTAATGAACATAACTTACTGATTTATTTATAGTTATCCTTATCACCCTGGCAGTATTCTCTAGTCCGATCTGGATGGCATGCCGCTTGCTGTTAAGAAAGTGATGGAGTGTCTTCGCAAGTGATGCAGTTACAACGTTACATTGATTTCAGTAAAGGTGTCCAACACGGCCTGGGAGGCCAGCGGGTTCCCCTGAATGGGACCATTGAGATGACCCTCCGCTGCCCCTTGACCTGCGCCCACTGCTACAACAATCTCCCCATGGGGGACCGAGAGGCCCGGGCCGGGGAGTTGAGCTACGAGGAACACTGCCGTATTCTGGATGAGATCACCGAAGCCGGCTGTTTCTGGCTTCTCTTCACCGGGGGCGAGATCTTTGCCCGCAAGGACTTCCTGGACATCTACACCTACGCCAAACAAAAAGGGCTGCTCATCACTTTGTTCACCAATGGGACTCTCATTACGCCCAAAATCGCCGATTACCTCACCGAGTTTCGTCCCTTTGCCATCGAGATTACGCTGTACGGCCACACCCGGGAGACCTACGAAAAGCTGACTGGCATTCCCGGTTCCTATGACCGCTGTATGCGGGGGATTCGCCTGCTGATGGAACGAAACTTACCGTTGAAGCTCAAGACGGTGGCGGTGTCCATCAATAAACATGAGATCTGGGACATGAAGCAGTTTGTCGAGGAGGAGCTGGGACTGAAATTCAATTTCGACGCCATGATGAACCCCAGAATCGACTGCTCCCAAAGCCCTCTGGCGACGCGGCTCAAACCGGAGGAGGTGGTGACCCTGGACCTGAAGGATCCCCGGCGTACCGCGGAGTGGATCAAGCACACCCAAGCCTCGATCGATCGAGTACACCTCTGGAAAGACAGCGATGAAGTTTACAGCTGTGGAGGTGGAATCCAGTCCTTTGCCATTGATCCCTATGGAAAGATAAGCATCTGTGTGTTGTCCCACTTTGACACTTTCGATCTTCGCAAGGGAAGCTTTCAGGAGGGCTGGGACGGCTTGCTCTCTGAGGTGCGGTCCAAAAAGAAGACACGACTGACCAAGTGTTCAGCCTGCGGGCTGAAGGAGATGTGCGGGATGTGTCCCGCCAACGGGGAGTTGGAAAATAAGGATCCTGAGGCCCCGGTGGATTTCCTTTGCCACGTAGCTCATCTCCGAGCCCACGCCGTGGGCTTGCAGGTTCCCCCTCATGGGGACTGTGAATATTGTGAGGGAGGAGAGAAGTATGAGGATCTGATGCAATCGCTGGCTGCTGTACAAGAGGGCAGCGTGGTCAAAGAACTGGCTTTCATCAAAAGCGAGCAATCGGCATCTCTTCCCATTTTAACGGAACAGACCGCCTCTTCCGGCTGCAGCAGTGGTGGCTGTCCCTCCTGCTCTTAATGGGGCTAGGAGGTACTTGGGAAGATTTCATAGAAAAGAGGAAGTAAGCTATGAAAATAAAGCAAGAGGAACAAGGAAAGAGACCTTACAAAAAGCCCGAGCTGATGCAGGTCCCTCTGAGACCTGAGGAGGCTGTGCTGGGGAATTGCAAAATGTCTGGTGGCGCGCAAGGCCCCGGGCAGGGCACCTGTACTTCTCCAGTCCCCTGCTCCGCAGTGGGATCGTAAGGAACAGCTGACAGCTGACAGCTGACAGCTGACCAGAGATCGCAGACCGCAGACCAGAAAGTCGGTGGATCTCACCTTACAATGGAAAACACAAGCCAATTCTGTCTCGAGGTCGCCGACATCTCGGTGAAGATCCGCAGCGCTGATCCAACCTTACAGTTTGAGACCCAAGGGGTCATGAAAAACTTTCTGTCCGGAGAGCTTCAGCCGGATGCCCAGGCATCGGCCACCTGGAGTGATCTGAGCCGGATGAGCCTGGGGGAAAAAATCTTCGATTCGGGCGCCCTCTGGCAATTGCACCGACGCAACGGATCTTACCTCTTCGCCTTTACCTCTTCGGTCTTTGGTCCCTTCCCTTACAAGGTGGCCTCGTTTGATTCCAGTTTCACCGCCGGCGAGGTTTACCTTCATCATCCCTACTTTGAATCGAAGTCGGCATTGTACCCCTTGGAATATCCCCTGGATGAACTCTGGATGGTCAATCTACTGGGTCAGGGCCGAGGTGTAGAGATCCATGGCTGTGGAGTCGTGGATGCTGACGGCAAGGGCCATCTGTTCGTGGGTCAATCCGGAGCGGGCAAAAGCACCATGGCTCGCTTATGGGAGCCCCAAAAGGGGATCCAGATTTTGAGCGACGACCGCATCGTCCTGCGTCAAGCCAACCAAAAGCTGTGGATGTATGGCACCCCCTGGCATGGTGAGGCAGGATTCAGCAGCACGGCTCGAGCCCCTCTGACCCGAATCTACTTCCTGCGCCACGCGAAGGAGAACAAACTGCTTCCCCAGCGGCCGGCCCAGGCGGTTGGCCAGCTTTTCACATGCAGCTTTCCTCCTTTCTATAACCCCGAAGCCCTGGACTTCACGCTGGGCTTTTTCGAGGAAGTGGTCCAGGCGGTTCCCTGCTTTGAGTTGAGATTCCTCCAGGATGAGAAAGTCATCGAACTGCTCACAGGACCGAGTAATGAGGACTGAGTGATGAGGACTGCTGTCCGCGGTGAACTGGTGGCAACGGTGCTGACCCAGGCCTGGCGCCGTGAGCCCTCTCCTTCCCACATCTCAGCGGCTGAACTGGCTGAGATTACCCCATTTCTTCTTAAGACGGGAAGTGGTGGGCTGGCCTGGTGGCGGATTCAACACGCCGAAGTGGGGACATCGTCGGCGGGTCTTAAACTGAAACATGCCTATATCTCTCAGGTCCTGGGGGCGGAGCTTCAGGAGAAAGAAATCGTCCAGGCCTTTGAACTATTGCGCTCGGAAGGGATCGAACCCCTGCTGGCCAAAGGATGGGCAGTCACCCGACTCTACCCTGGCCCGGGTCTCCGTTCCTCTACTGATATCGATCTGTGTGTGCGTGCACAACAGCGCTCGATGGCCACAGATAGGTTAAGCGACCTGGTCGCCCAGGGATGCTGGCTGGATCTGCACACAGAGTTTCGACCCCTTGATCGAACGGTGGAGGAACTCCACCTTCATTCCCAATTGGTTTCGCTGGGGGAGGCAGAGATTCGAGTATTGGGGCCGGAGGACCAGCTTCGACTCTTGTGCCTGCATATGCTCTACCATGGCGTCTTTCGTCCTGTCTGGCTGTGTGATCTCGGCCTGGCACTGGAATCGCTGCCATCCGACTTCGATTGGGATTACTTTCTCAGCGGGAAGCACCGCAACTCGGATGGGGTTCTCTGTGCCCTGGGTCTGGCCCACCAGCTTCTGGGTGCACGCTTACCCGAGAATTCGCCTTCGGCCTTAAAGAATAGATGTCTACCCAACTGGCTGGTTCCCTCCGTCTTGGAGCAATGGGGAAAGATGGAGCATTACATGTACAGCCTGCCCATGGCCTTTCATTTGCGCCATCCCCAGGGATTGTTCAAAGCCCTTCGTCTCCGCTGGCCCAACCCCATTCAGGCCACGGCGCGGGTGGGCGCACCCTTTAATGAATTACCTCGGTTGCTCTTTCAGGTAGCCGAGTGTTTTCAGCGAACGGGAAAGTTTTTGGTGAAAGCCGACAAAGGGATCTGAACCTGGCGGACCCAGGTTTCTTGTGTAGATACGGTCTTAAGAATCAAGAATAATTAAGCATAAGCTGGATCAAACGGAGATTGGTTTTTTAAGACGCCATAGCACTGGTGTAAAAGCTTGCGCATGGCGGCGACCAGAGCACTTTTCTTAGGTCGGCCGTTAGCGACGAGTTTGAGGTAGTAGGAGCGGACGATGGGGTTATGGCGGATGGCGGAAAGGGCGGCCATGTACAGAGCCCGGCGAATCCTCCAGTTGCCTTGCTTGCTGATCCGAGGGAGTCGGTAGACGGAGGAGCCGGACTGAAAGAAGACGACGTCCAGACCGGCATAGCGGGTCAGCTGCTTAGGCCCGACTTGGAGGAGTCCGGCTCCGTATTCGCTGATGAGGGTCAAAGCGGTCTTTTCTCCGATGCCAGGAATAGAGAGCAGCAAACGAGAGCATTGCGTCAACTGGGGGTCCTGGTCGAGGTTCACTCGGGCTTGGGACCAGCAAAGCTTGAGGGCCTTCTCCAGGTGCTGGAGGTGTCGTTTCAGGGAGCGAAGCACGAACTTGGGAGTGTCGGGATCGGCCTGAGCTTTTTCCATTTGATCCCGAACCTGATCCCGTTGCTGAGTGAGTTGTAAAGCGTGTCGAGTCAAGGCTCGCAGCTGGCGATCAGCCCGATTAGCGGAAGCTTCCATGAGGCCGGGTTGGAAGGTCTCGGCAAAGTGAACGAGGACTTGGGCATCTAGCAGATCGGTCTTGCTGGCATGGGGGGAGGCTTTAGCAAAATCTCTCACCCGTCGGGGGTTCACCACGGCGATCGGGATCTCCGGTGCCACGGAGTTGAACCCACTGGTGAAGGCCCGCCAGTAGGGTCCGGTGGCTTCGAGCACGATTTGAAGCCGGGGCTGCTGGGGCAACCAGTTCCCCAAGGCCTTCAGGCCTTGGGGAGTGATAGGAAACTCCTCGGTCTGGAAGCCCTCGGGGCAACGCTGGGCGACCACACAACTGTCTTTGGCGATGTCCACGCCGATCCAAGTCACAGCCTTCATGGTGTTTTCTCCGCATGAATGAGTTAAGCTATCTTCCAGAGGCCCGTGCCCACCTTGCAATCGAGGCTTGAAAGCCTTGGATACGGTACGGCATCGATGGGGGCGCTTATCTACACCGCTCAGGATTTAGACCTTCGGGCGCACAGAGCGTCTAATCCCCATCGGCCTCTAAGCCCTCCCCCATGGAGGGCTTTCTTCATTGCTGTGTATGATACAAGGGGCGCACAGTCGTGCACCCACAAACCTTTTTTTATCAACGGCTTATAGGGCGCACGGCTGTGCGTTCCTACACAAGAAACCTGGGTCAGCCGACTTTTGCGACACCCTCTTTAGCCTGCGGGCCTAGCCCTACGTATCTCACACCCAATCTACTGTCCCAGACCGGTTAGAAATCGCCCTTTTTGAGGATCTGTGCCGCTTCCTTGGCGAAGTAGGTGAGAATCAGATCGGCTCCAGCCCGGCGAATCGCCAGCAGGCTCTCCATCAGAGTGGCCTCCCGCTGTAA
>JADFOI010000082.1 GCA_022562935.1 Acidobacteriota bacterium | reverse complement strand
TCTCTAAAGTCGGCTGACCCAGGTTTCTTGTGTAGGGGCGCACGGCTGTGCTCCCTATAAGCCATTGATAAATAATAGTTTGTTGGCGCACCGCCGTGCGCCCCTACAGGCACTTAATAAAGATCAAGCGGAGTTTTGGGAGCCTCTTGATCACCCTCTGATACTTGGCCGCCCAGAGCTCCTTCCACCCATTTGACCCATTCGAATTGTTCTTGATTCTTGAATCGAATCACGCTCCGGGTGGGATCATAGTAGAAGGAAAACTGGGACGCGTCTCCTTCTTCAGTCGGATAATAGATGATGTACAGGACTTTCCCGTTTTCACTATGCTCTTCGATCCTATCAATGGGGTGGGCGGTGACTCCCCATCCCCCAGTTGAAAAAATAACTCGGTCCGCATTGAGCTCGAAATAGCGATCCGCATATCTCTTATCGGCCGTCCTCCACACTCCGATCAGATCCTCGGGCATACTCTCCACCCTGTGGGAACATCCCAAAAAAGTGGCACACAAGGCAACGGCTATGAAGATTTGCTTAACTCTCAATGGCCACTCTCTCGGGTTCGGCTTCCACCGTATAGACGTGGCTCTTGCCCGGGAAGCCACGAATAGAGACCTCTCCCAGGGAGGTTGCAGAAAAATGATCTCGAATGAGCTGGTAGGTCTCAGAACTCATCACCATGCCCGTTTTGAACTTCTTGGTGAGCTCCTCCAAACGGGAGGCCAAATTCACGGTTTCGCCGATGACCGAGTATTCCATGCGTTCCCGGGCTCCCAGGTTACCGGCGGTCAGTGTGCCAGTGTGGAGGCCAATGCCGATCCGAAGTTCGGGCTGCCCCGGTGCGTGTTCCCAGGTCATTTCCTGAACCCGATTGAGCATCTCCAGTGCCG
Organism: Acidobacteriota bacterium; assembly: GCA_022562935.1. GTDB lineage: Bacteria > Acidobacteriota > UBA6911 > RPQK01 > JADFOI01 > JADFOI01. The sequence goes on along the minus strand of JADFOI010000082.1, from coordinate 15,293 downwards.
CCTGCACGGCCTTACAGGCACTCTTGGCGGAGGTCTCTCCCAGGGGCACACCGAAAAGTACCAGCAACCCATCGCCCATGAATTTGTTCAAGAAGCCTCCATTTTTCAAGATGATCCGACTCATGGCCGTGAAGTAATTGTTGAGCCAGGACAGCACCTCAGCGGAAGGCTTTCCCGCCGTCATCGCGGTAAAATTCCGGATATCCGTAAACACCACGGTGGCTTCCATCTCCTGTCCGGCAAGGATGATCTCCCCTTGCCTGTTGATGATTTCGGCAGCCACTTCAGGAGAAACGTAGCGCTCGAACAAACTGATCAATTCTCTCTGCTCATGGACCAAGCCCGCATTGGTGAGCGCCACGGCCACCTGATCAGCGACTTGACGGCCGTAGCTTAAATCTTCTTCGCTGTGGGCCGACGCAACCAAGTGACCCAGGCTGATGATTCCCGATAACTGATCTTTGACGAAAATAGGCAGAACTGAAATCGATTTCATCCCCTGCTCGGCCAGAGGGGACAGGTACTGGGGAAGATGGCTATCCACAGGGATGATCACACTGTCCGGATGGTTGTGAAGAACCTGGATCTCCTCGGGGGTGAGTTCGCTGGTCACCACCTGTTTGACACCCAGGGCCTTGGCGACGTAGGTACGGGCCGCTTGAGCTCCGTTGACATTGAGAAAAGTGACGCTCACCGAGTCGCAGGGAAGAATCTCATGCATGCGGGAAAGCAGTGTGGCCGCGACTTGCTCGGTATCCAGAGCTGAGAGGATCGCCCGGTCGATTTCGTTGACCATACTTAGGGTATTGAACTGCTGACCGAGTCGGGTCGCCATGGTATTGAAGGAGGTAGCCAGTTCTTGAAATTCATCGCCGCTGGTAACGTGAACTCGGCTGTCAAAATCCCTTTGGGCGATACGTCGAGTCCCCTCCTGAAGTTTCTCCAGCGGAACCAGACTCCTGCGGATCTGGATGAGACTCAGAAGCAGGACCACCCAGAAGGACATGAGAATGACCAGTGGGAACATTCTTTGGAAGTCCGCCAGCGGGGCAAGGACGTCGGCTCTGGATTCACTCATCACCACCGTCCAAGGGGAAGCAAAAAACCGAGCCTTTAGGAACACGGACCAGTAGCTGGCCATATAGTCTGTGTCTCTGTACTGCCACTCGAAATGGCCCGTGGTGGAACCCTCCAGTCCTTCGGTCACCTGGGGAAGGAAAGGATCTGGACTGCCGGTGGAAGAAAAAAGCACCCGGTTCGATGAGTCCAAAACAGAAAGTTCCACCAAAGGCGACATTCCTTCTAAACCCCACAAATACTCGGTGTGGATTTCCGCCACCAGGCTTCCCTGCGACAAGTTCATGGGATCCAGTGCCTGGATCATCAGAACACCCAAGGGGAGATCGGAAGAAGATTCCAGGATGAGCAGACTTTGGCCGGCGCCCAGGTGCCGCCTCTCCTCCTCACTCAGGTTCCTGCTAAGATCCAGGGTACCGCCTAACAGAGCCGTTGGTTTCCCGCTATCGGTGATCACGGACATCCTCTTAAACCGCTGGGTCAGATCTTCATCCGGTCCCTGCGAGTACAATTGGGAAGGAATGGTGGAGCCAGTATTCAGGTTGGCGGCCATCATCCTGAGAGCGAGTTCAAGTAGTGTCAGTCGTTCAAGGATGTCCATCCCCTTGGACTTGCTCGCTTCTCGCAGTCGCTGCCTGCTCTGCTCGTTGAGTTGATTGGTGACTTGGGTAAAGGAGATGATGGCCAACCCTCCAATGGGCAGGAGGGCACACAGGACAAACAGCAAAACGATTCGCCGTCCCACCTTGCTGCGCAGAAATCTAGGCTCAATTTTCATGGTCTTGGTAGCTGACTAGCCCGGATGATGCATCATGCGGGCCTAATATTGTGAGCCCAGACCCACGTAAGCCCCATCATTGGCCCGTACGATATCGTCTTTACTGGCATTGGCTGTGAGGGCTGCGGAAGTGACTCCGTCTTTGCCCATGCTGTAGAGGTCATAGGTCGAGTTCAGGGGAACCAGAAACTTGTCCTTTTTCTTTTGCCCTTGTCCCTGGACATTGTCGAAGTTGAGATATTGATAAGGGTTGCCCCAGGGGTCGAGCAATTCGGTAAGTCCCACCTCCTGAAGAACGTCGGGCAGTTTTCCCAGCTGGACCTCATAGCGGGTAATTTCGGTTTGCAGCGTTCGAATGTCTCCGATGGCCCGACCCACGTAGGCGCTTTCCAAGGCATCTCCGAAAGCCGGGATCCCCATGGCGGCAAGGGTGATCATGATGGCCATGACGATCAGGATTTCCAGCAGCGTAAAGCCGAGGTTGTCGCCGAATCCGCGGCGGCCAGGAACAGACCACAGATGCCCCTCTGACCTGAGAAAAGTGGCCAGCGGACCCTCATTCAGATGGATGAGCTTGAATCGAAAATAAACAGTCAGGATGACCGGCTCCCTTTGAACTTCGTCCCTGCAAGCAGCAAAATGAGTGCACACCTCATTTAGAAACACGACTACAAGAGTCCTATAGAAGCAAATACGATGCCACTCATACGGTTGCTGGCCCGATGAAAAAACGTAAGTATGGTAACTACTCATTGAATCAAATAATTATGGTCATTTCCAGAGAGAAGATCCGGAGAGATAGAATTCTCGCACTTCTCCCAGGCGTCCACTTCAGTGGACACATGATTTCCCCGGTTTACACAGGACTCTAAGTCTTGGGATATAAGCTTCGTCACATCAATCAGTTATATAAGTCTAGTCGGATCCAAGGGGTGTCACCGGTGTTTGCGATCCGCCTCATCGAAGCAACGGGAAAACCATGCCTGAAATCGGGTTGACGCTGGGGCTGTTACTGGTTGCCCTCCTTCTGTTTGTGACCGAATGGATTCGATACGATGTGGTCGCACTCCTGGTCCTGGTCTCCTTGAACCTCAGCGGCATTCTTACCCTGGAGGAGACCTTCTCCGGCTTCAGTAATCCCGCCGTCATCACCGTAGCCGCCGTCTTGGTCATGAGCCAGGCGGTGCAAAACTCGGGTGTGGTCCAGATCGTAGGCGTGAAGATGATTGAGTGGGGCAAGACCCCGGTGCGCCTGACCTTGATCCTTATGCTAGCCGTTGGCGCCATCTCCGGGTTCATCAATGACATCGGCACGGCAGCACTGTTTCTGCCCCTGGTGATGATGGTAGCTCGCAGGATGGATCTCCCTCCTTCCAAGCTCCTGATCCCCCTTTCCTATGGCTGTCTGCTGGGGGGAACCTTAACCCTGATCGGGACCCCGCCCAATATCCTGGTGTCCTTGATCATGGCAGAGCGCGGGATTGAGCCCTTCAAAATGTTCGACTTTACTCCCATCGGGATCATCATCGTTATAGCCGGCATTCTTTACATGACATTCCTTGGCCAGCGTCTGCTGCCCCAGCGCCGGGGAGAGTCCAGCCTGATGGATCGGTTCAAGATTCAAGATTACCTGACCGAACTGGTGATCACCCCCAAGTCGCCCCTGGCCGGGAAGCGTCTGGATGAGATCGATGTGGGGCCAGAGATTGAGTTGAACATCCTGGGGATTATTCGCGACAAGAAGAAGATGCTGATCCCCCTGCCCCAGGAACAGCTGAAAGAGGGTGACCTCCTGCTGGTGGAGGTACACCCACAAGACCTGGCCAGGCTGAGCAGCCAGGCGGGGTTGGAGATTGTGCCCGACGTGGAGCCGGGCGAAGCGGACATCAGTTCCGAAGACATTGAAGTGGTGGAAGCCGCGGTCATGCCTGATTCCCGACTGGCGGGGAGAAGCTTGAAGCAAATACGCTTCCGGCGCCGCTATGAGTTGACGGTGATGGCCATCTCGCGGCAGGGAGAACCCGTGCTCAAACGACTCGCCCAGGTCCGACTTCGAGAGGGTGACGTCCTGCTCATCCAGGGAGACCGCCAAAGGATCGATACCACCTTACCGGAAATCGGCTGCCTCCCCCTGGCCGATCGGGAGATTTCCCTGAAAGCGGCCGTCCATCCCTTCCGTGTGCTGGGGATCTTTTTGGGAGCGATCCTGCTGGCCTCCACCGGGCACCTGCACGTCTCCATGGCCTTCACCCTGGGAGCTTTTCTCATGGTCCTCACCCGATGTATTACGGCCCGGGAACTTTATACCGCCATCGAGTGGCCGATCATCATTCTGATGGCGGGAATGATCCCCTTGGGAACGGCCATGGTGACTACGGGAACCGCCACCTGGGTGGCCAACTCATTGATCGAACTCATCGGCAGCACCAACCCCTACCTCATCCTGGGGTTGCTCTACCTGCTCATCAGCGCTCTTACCAGCGTCCTGAACAATCCCACCGTAACCGTGGTGATGGCTCCCATCGCCATCGATCTGGCAGCGAACCTGGGGCTGAGTCCCCTACCCTTCTTGATGCTGACCGCCGTGGCGGCCTCTTGTGCCTTCCTCTCACCGGTCGCTCACAAAGCCAACATCCTGGTGTGGGGCCCGGGCGGATACAAATTCACCGACTACACTCGGGTGGGACTCCCTTTGACCCTGCTCATCGGCTTGATTTGCGTCCTGGTGATCCCCATGCTCTGGCCCTTCTGATGCTTCTTCTCATGTGTAAGCCGGTATTATTCATAAATTCTCTACTGCACCGACGCGATCATCCGGCGTGCTGCACCGCCTGCGTTGTTTACCACGAGTGGCAGGAACCTCCGGAATTCGGGAGTCTTTGGAATCCTGACAGTCCCGGCAAACCACGCGTGGCAAGCCATCGGCTCGCCCCAACCCGCTTCGTGACGAGAACCTATGCATATATCCCGGCCATCAACAAAGATTCTCTTGCTCCTGAGGCATTACCTCTCTAGACTGGACAGCCATATGGCTCGAAGACCTGTCAGGCGAAGATGGCCGAGGAAAAAAAAGAAGAAGAGGAATAAGAACGCCCCCACCACCGAGACGACTGAGCGCAAACCGACGGATGCCCTGGAGATGTCAGGGACGGTCATCGAGCCGCTGCCCAATACCCAGTTCCGGGTGGAACTGGAAAATGGGAGTATTGTTCTGGCCTACATTTCCGGGAAAATGCGCCGTTTTCGGATCCGCATCCTCAGGGGGGACAAGGTCATCGTCGAACTCTCCCCTTATGACTTGACCCGAGGGCGTCTGGTATACCGTTTCAAATAGGCAGTACCCCTTGAAGAGCCTGAAATCCAAGGGCTATAATGCTCATTAAAAGGAGTCATCCATGAAGAAAGTCGCGAATAAAAACACAGGGGTTGAACCGCCTGTTTTAACCACGACCCCCTTTCCCGCATCACGCAAGATCTACATTGAGGGCACACATAAAGGGGTCCGTGTTCCCATGCGTGAAATCGCGCTCACGGCATCTTCCTCAAACGGCAGCGACTCCAAACAGAAGACTTTTCTCGTCTATGATACCTCCGGCCCCTATACCGACCCGGAGGTTCAGATCGACATTCGCAAGGGGTTGCCTTCCGTTCGTTCTTCCTGGCTTTTTGATCGCGGAGATGTGGACGTCCTGGACGATTTCACCAGCGAGTTCAGCCGCCAACGGGCTCCCGGACACGGCCTCAACGGCAAACGCTTTCCTCACAGTATGCGAAAGGTACTGCGTGCCAAGCCCGGTCGAAACGTGAGCCAGATGCACTACGCCCGCAAAGGAATGATCACGCCCGAGATGGAGTATGTGGCCATTCGGGAAACCCAGGCTCGTGACTTGGCGGCTGCCAATGGAGATTCAGACAACCGTCTCTGGAGTCAACATCCAGGGAACTCCTGGGGAGCAGGTATTCCTAGCGTGATTACACCCGAGTTCGTGCGTGAAGAGGTGGCCCGTGGGAGAGCCATTATTCCGACCAATATCAACCATGCTGAAGTAGAACCGATGATCATCGGGCGTAATTTCCTGGTCAAGATCAACGCCAACATCGGCAACTCGGCCGTTTCCTCCTCGATTGAGGAAGAGGTGGAGAAGATGATCTGGTCGACTCACTGGGGTGCCGACACGGTCATGGACCTCTCCACGGGTGAGAATATTCATGAGACCCGGGAGTGGATCATCCGCAACTCGCCGGTACCCATCGGAACCGTTCCCATCTATCAGGCCCTGGAGAAAGTGAACGGAAAACCTGAAGAACTGACTTGGGAGATTTTCAGGGACACGCTGATCGAACAGGCCGAACAGGGGGTGGATTACTTCACCATTCATGCAGGCGTCCTGCTCCGCTACGTTCCCATGACGGCCAATCGCGTCACCGGCATCGTTTCCCGGGGAGGCTCGATTCTGGCCAAGTGGTGTCTGTCTCATCATCAGGAAAATTTCTTGTACACCCACTTTGAGGACATCTGCCAGATCATGGAGGCCTACAATATCTCCTTCAGCCTGGGGGATGGCTTAAGACCCGGTTCCATCGCCGATGCCAACGACGAAGCCCAATTCGCGGAACTGAAAACCCTGGGAGAACTCACCGAAATCGCCTGGCAACACGACGTGCAAGTCATGATCGAGGGCCCGGGTCACGTGCCCATGCATCTGATCAAGGTCAATATGGAAAAAGAGTTGAAAGAATGCTTTGAAGCACCTTTTTACACCCTGGGTCCACTCACCACCGACGTCGCTCCAGGCTATGATCACGTGACCTCCGCCATTGGTGCGGCCATGATCGGGTGGTTCGGCTGCGCCATGCTCTGTTACGTGACTCCCAAAGAGCATCTGGGCCTGCCCGACAAAAAAGACGTCAAGGACGGAGTCATTACCTATAAGATTGCCGCTCACGCCGCCGACCTGGCCAAAGGACATCCGGGCGCTCAGGCCCGGGACAATGCCCTCTCTCAAGCACGTTTCGAGTTTCGGTGGAAGGATCAGTTCAATCTCTCTCTGGATCCGGAAACGGCTCAGGCCTTTCACGACGAGACCCTTCCCGCTGAAGGAGCGAAGGTAGCTCATTTTTGTTCCATGTGTGGACCCCACTTTTGTTCCATGCAGATCACCCAGGAGGTCCGGGATTACGCCCTCCAAAAGGGCCTCGACGAGCAGATGGCCCTGGAGATGGGGATGAAGGAAAAGGCGGAAGAATTCAGAGAATCCGCGAAAGTTCGTTAGCCCGGATTATGCATAGGTTCTTGTCACGAAGCGACGTAGGGGCGAGCCACCGGCTGACCCCTACGGGTACGGGGACACCCGCTTGCGGGTCGGCGGTGCAGCACGCCGGATGATTTCGTTGCTGCAGACCCACCATGAATCTGCTCGACTGGGCGATCATCGCACTCTACATAGTCGGCCTGATCGTCTTCAGTATTTTTCTTAGCCGGGGGCAGAAAGATACGGAAGACTATTTCCTGGGAAGCCGGAATCTGCCCTGGGGGGCCATCGCCATTTCCACCATGGCCACCCAGTTAAGCGCCATCAGTTTCATTTCCGCTCCCGCCTTCGTGGCTGTCCGGCCGGGAGGAGGCTTGATCTGGCTGGGATACGAGTTCGCGGTTCCCCTGGCCATGATCTTTGTCATGATCGTCATCCTTCCCTTCCTACACCGCAATCACATTGTCAGTATTTATGAATACCTGGAACACCGCTTTGACCTGGGAACACGCACCCTCATCAGCCTGATCTTTCAAATCAGCCGCGCCCTGGCCACAGGGGTTGGGGTCTACGCCATCGCCATTGTCTTTTCGGTCACGGTGGGAATGAATCTCTGGGTCACTATTTTGATCATCGGCGTTGTGGCCATGATCTATGACACTTTGGGAGGAATCAAGGCGGTAATCTACACCGATGTCGTGCAGATGGGCATTCTGCTGATCGGCATCCTGGTCTGCTCCGGCTATGCCCTTTACTACGTGGGAGGCTGGGGTGAAGCGCTGGCGGCCGTTCCGGCCCAGAGGTGGCAAAGCATCGACTGGGGGCATGGCTTTGGAGATGGCGCCGACTTCGGGTTTTGGCCTCTGCTGGTAGGAGGCTTCTTCTTATACGTTTCCTACTACGGCTGTGACCAGAGCCAGGTTCAAAGGGAACTGTCGGCTCGAAACGAGGACGACCTGAAAAAATCCCTGTTCTTCAACGGCATCTTCCGCTTCCCCGTGGTTCTGGGCTACTGTTTGATGGGCCTGCTCATCGGATCCCTGCTGCTTCAAGACTCCGCCTTTGCCGCTGAAGTCTCGCAAAGCGCGCCAGATTATCTGGTTCCCATCTTCATTATGCGCTATCTTCCCCATGGGATCATCGGAATGCTGGCCGTTGCCATCTTTGCAGCCGCCATGTCCTCACTCGATTCAGCGCTCAACTCGCTCAGTGCCGCCAGCTACAAGGACATTTACGAACGGTATTTCCAGCCTCAAAACTCGCACGACGCGCTGAAAGTATCCAAAATCCTGACCGTTTTCTGGGGGATCTTCTGCACCGGATTTGCCTTTTTAGTGGGGAGTATCTCGGGAACGGTCATTGAAGCCATCAACAAAATCGGATCGGCTTTCTATGGACCTATTCTGGCCACTTTCCTTCTGGGTATCATGACCCGAACGGCGGTGGCTTCCGCGGTGAAATGGGGTGTTCTTCTGGGAGTGGGCACCAATCTCATTTTTTGGCTGGCCTTGCCCCAGGTGAGCTGGCTGTGGTGGAATGTGATTGGATTTGCCGTCACCTTCGGCTTTGGCTATGGAATCAGCTCCCTGCTCCAGAAGGGAGAGCTTGAGCCTGCCCCGGACGATCTGACTCTTGTCCAGGGTTTGCCGGAAACCTCCAGCAAAAAGAACTGGAAACCCGCCTATGTTATTTTAGGCTGCTACTTCGTCTTCATGGTCATGATAACTTATTGGATCGGAACTTTCGCTGGATGAACATCCTCGGTCTTAACTTCTTCCATCCCAACGCCGCAGCGGCTCTCTTTGCCGAGGGAGAATTGGTGGCCGCGGCCGAAGAGGAGCGCTATAACCGGGTCAAGTTCTCCGCTGGCATTCCCCTTTCCGCCATTGCTTTTTGCCTCCAGCAGGCCAATCTGGAATTCAAGGATATCGACATCATCACCTACGCCCGTTCCACCAATACCCGAGTGGTGGGAAAGGACCAGGTCCACTTTCAGGATCGCATCTACAAGATCACCTCTCTTTACGATCGCTACCGCATCAATTTGAAGTTGATCAATTTCAAGGAAACTCTGGCCCAGCATTTCCAGGTTCCGGTCGAGAGTCTGGTGTTCAAACTTCAGGAACAGGATCACCACCTCTCCCACATGCTTTCAGGATTTCTTTACTCCCCGTTTGATGAGGCCATCGTCATCTCCTGCGATTGTTTTGGAGACTTTGTTTCTTTAAAGACAGGGATCGGACGCGGACACCAAATCGAACTTCTCAATCAGATTGAATTTCCCCACTCAGTGGGACTCTTCTACACCATGGTCACCCAGTTTCTGGGGTTCTCCAACTACGGAGACGAAAGCAAGGTGATGGGGCTTTCGACTTTCGGTTATCCGGAATACACCGACCGCCTTCGCACCATTATTTCCCGCGAAGAGGGACAACTCCGCTTGAACCTCAAATACTTCACTGAGGAAACGGGAGTGGGCACCACTTGGTCAGAGGCGACTCCCGACATCACTACACTTTACAACGAGAACCTGGAGCATCTGCTGGGGTCGCGCCGTGATTCAAAAGAAGAGATCACCACTCAACATCAAAATATCGCCTCTTCCATGCAGCAGCTGACCGAAGAGATCCTATTTTCCATCATTGATGAGCTTCACACCGAATATCTCATTCCCAATGTGGTCTTTACCGGAGGACTGGCTTACAACTCCCTTCTCAATGGCCGAATCTCTGCTGAAACAGCCATCGAAGGGGTCTATGTCCCACCCGCACCGGGCAACAGCGGCCTGTGTTTGGGCTCAGCACTGGCCTTTTTAGGTGAGGCAGCTCCCCGCTCGGAGATGACTCATGCTTTTTGGGGCTCCCAATATTCCTCGGCCCAGGTAGCTCGAGTGCTTAAAGACCAGAAGGTGCACTTCAAGAAGGTGCCCGATCCGGTGTCTGAGGCGGTGGACCTGCTGGTGGCGGGAAACAGCCTGGGTTGGTTTCAAGGACGGATGGAGTTTGGTCCCCGCAGTCTGGGAAACCGCTGCATCCTGATGAATCCTCAAACCCTGGATCCACAAAAGATTAAACAGCGGGATTATCTCAAGCCCTTCGGCATCTCCATCCTCGAGGAGAGCGCGGGGAAGTATTTTCACCATGCCCACCACTCGCCTTTCATGTCCTTCATGGGGCTGATCCGAGGGAAGTACCGCCGCGAGTTCGAAACGGTTCTCTTGAACAACTACTGCCGCTATCAAACGGTGGGTCCGGAAAATCCTCTCCTTCACCAATTGCTGCTCACTTTTCGGGAGAAAACTAACTTGCCCTTCCTGATCAACACCTCACTCAACTCCGAAGGCGAGCCGATCGTGGAGTCACCCCAGCAGCTGATCGACAACTTTGAAAAGATGCGCCTGGATGCGGCCATCCTGGAAGATCTGGTCTGGGCCCCGGCGGTGAAGCAGAAGTAGGCTCTTCAAGACTCCACTAAACTTTTTAAATAACATTAATATATACACGTTAAATAGCTTCCAATAAATAAATTTTATCCTTATGTACTCCTCCCATTTCAGAACCTGGAGCCAACTTTAGTTATAATCATGGCCATGCGTTTAGTGCTTTTCGATATTGACGGTACCCTGGTAAGAGGTGGAGCTGGAGGTCGAGCTCTTAGAAGTGCCCTGCTCAAAGTCTACGCTCTTCCAGCGGGCAGCGATGGTGTCCGTTACGACGGGAAGACCGACCCTCGAATTGTGCGTGAAATCCTCTCCTATCACGGACAAGAAGATCGGTTCACCGATGAGAAGGTGTCTTCCTTATTTTCCCTTTATCTTTCTTATTTAAGAAAAGAGCTGACAGAGGGTGGTGATTTCCAGGTCCTGCCCGGAGCCCACGAGCTGGTCCGCACCCTGGACCGCAGGGAAGACTTCCTGCTGGGTTTGGCCACCGGTAACATCGAGGACGGGGCTCGACTCAAGCTGGAACGTGGAGGTCTTGAATCCTTTTTCTCTTTCGGCGGCTTCGGTTCCGATGCTGAGGACAGGACGGATCTCATTAGAATCGCCATCGAACGCGGCCGTCAAAAGAATGGCCATTCCCAGCCTGAAAAGAGCTTTGTGGTTGGAGACACGCCCCGAGACATTGTCCACGGCAAGGAGGCGGGAGCAGATACCCTTGCCGTAGCCAGCGGCAACTACTCACTGGACGATCTGAAGTCCTACAAACCCGACGCTGCCGTCGAAAGCCTTCAACCGATAGAGCCCATTCTGGAGTTCCTCTCCAGTTGAACTCAGAAGAGATGTCGAGACACAGCCCCCTTGGATCCCTGTGGGCCCGCAGGCACAAGAGGGTGTCGCAAAAGTTCACGAAGCCACACGGAATAGGTGTGGTGACGTGTTTTCATGGTGTTCTCCAGAAAAACGCGAAGAGAGCAACCGCAGGCCTTGGAAAAGTTCGATTGGGCAGTTGTAGAAGCTGCCAAAAGGCGCCTGATATCCTCTCCAGGGCCTTTTCAGAGGCCTGCGTCAAGGCCACCAGACGGCGCAGATTGTGGGCTGTGGCATGAAGCGCAAACTTCAGACGGACCTTGTCCAAACCCCGTCGCCTGAAGCGCTGCAATCCTTGTATTCCCTTGAGCTCGGAAAACACCGGCTCCACCATGCCCTTGCGTCGAGAATACTCCCTTCGGGCGGCCGGATGGCGCATCACTTCCCGAAGCGCATCCTTGATCTCATCATCCTGGTAGCGTTTGACGGTTCGGCCTCGAGGGTTGCTCGTGCACTGGTCTCTTAATTCGCAGTGCTCACACGGTGCCCCTCCGTAACGCGTAAATCTTTTCCCGTCGTCGTGACTTTGCCCCACGGGAACCAACTTTTCACCCGCCGGGCACTCATAACTATCGCTCTGCTCATCATAGTGAAAGGCACTCTTGGCAAAGCCCTTGCTCGATTTCTTTTTCCTACTCCCTCCCCGAGTCGCTCCCTCCGGGCACAACAGATCTTCCACTCCTTCCTCTAAGGCCGTTTCCATCACTTTCCCTACAAAAAACCCCGCATCCAGTAACAGTTGCTTCACTCCCCCGTTGATCCTTTTCGCTTGCCTGAGCAAGGCCCCAAAACCACGCGTCTCCGAGGAGGCCTGTACCTGTTGCCCCACAATGATTCGCTCTTGGTTGGCCAGCAGCGTGGGTTTGTAGCTGGGAGCTATCGAACTGTCTTTTAAAGGCTGGAAGACGGCTTCCGGCTCGCTGGGACTGACCTTGGCATCCTTAGCCTTCTTGCTGCGCTGCCTTTTCCGTGTTGCCACACGCTCTCGGACCGCTTCTGCCACACCTTCCGCCTGTTCGGCTTGCCGCCCTAATTTCTTATCCTCCGGGTCAGCTTCCGCTCGGCGACGACTTTCCTTGGCGGCTTCTTCGGCGGCCTCTTGTTTGACCCCACGATACCGAGAAGCGGCCGCCTGCACCACCGTTCCATCGCCTGCCAGACTCTGCGTCGAACTCCCGGTCACTTTCAGCACTTCCCGGGTAAGTGATTCAAAGAACTCCTCGCTCAACCTCTCGGCATGGTCATTCAAAAAGCGCCCGATCACCGAGTGATCCGGCGCGATCCCTCCCGTCAACCACCAGCTCCGCACATCCGTTCGGGCCATCGTCTCCAGTTGTCTCAGCGAACTTTTCCCCTCCATGATTCCAAACAAGATCAATCCCAGCAGGGCAGCCGGATGGTAGGGTCGACGTCCTCCCCCTCGATACTTCGCCTCAAAACCTCCCCATTCCAAACTCCGCAGCATTTGCCGAATCTCAAAGACCCGCCTCTGACCCGCTCGAATCAGATACTCCCCCAGACTTTCATTGCCAATGAGAATCCCTCTTGGCGAAGGATCCTCAAAATGCCTCTGGGCCTCTCCCTTGTCTCTCTGGCCCCTTCCCTTGCCCTTCCTCTCGCCCATCCCACGAAACAGCCCCAATTGACCGCTCGAGTCGATCCCAATCACTTGCCTTTTAATTTCTTTTTTCATCACCCCCTTTTTAGCAACCCACTCCGACTCTTACCCACACCTTTCAAAAGCCGACTTTTGCGACACCCTCTAAAGCCTGCGGCTCTGACGGAGTGATGAGGAAAAAACAGAGCCGTGGGCTTCGGGCGCGCCCGTTCAGCCCACGGGCCCGGTCGGAGGGGGCACAATTCCTGCGCTCGATAGCACGACTGCACGACAGCACAACCGCACGAGAAAAGAACTGGTGCCGGAGGGGAGATTATGCAAGGCGAGTATCGGCTAATATCGTCTATTGCCGGGAAGTGCTGTCCTGTCTAGGTTTCACTCTCTTTTTTCCTTCTCTTGTGTCGCCTAGTATCGTCTAATGTTGGGGAGTACGTTAGCTTTTTGTTAGCTACTTTCAGACTACTCAGTTGGTCGGCACCAGGCGTTTGATTTCTTCAAACCAGTTGAGGACGACGTTGATTTGGCCTCCTGCCGTCTGGTCTTCCTTGATCATCAAGAATCGTTGGCCGTCAGGAGTGATGTCGTAGTATTGAAATCCGGCAACTGTGGCCCTCGCATACGATCCTTCAAACAAGACTCTGGAGTTGCCCGCTTTGAAGTTGGGTTGCAACTCAACTGAGACAACCCTCAACTGGTTCCCACTGCGATAAAAAAGTTCCGCGCCATCCGGCGACCAAACCGGCTCACCGCCACCCTCCTCACCCGAGACCAACCATTTGACCTGAGCCTCCGGGTAGGGGGTTACATACACCTGGTTTTGACCTGTCTCATCCGAAACATAGGCAAGCCACTTGCCGTCAGGTGAGAACACCCCGCAGCACTCAAAAGCATCGGGGGAATGGATGAGTGGCTGAGGTTCTCTGTCACCGTCCATGGGAAGAATCCAAATATCCCCCTCCGCTGCCCTGAAGAAAGTTACTGCACTTCCGTCGGGCAACCACGAGGTAGTCTGCTGCGCTGTTGGATATTTTTCGGTGAGCTGCTCGGGCGGACTACTACGGTCGGCCAGCTGTCGGTAAAGACTACTCCCATCCTGATTGCGGGATTGGAAGATGATCCACTTGCCGTCCGGGGACCAAACGGCCGATCCGTTCCTCTCTCCCCCAAACGTCAAACGGCTGAACGAATGATCTTCCAGATCGTAGGTCCACAGATGACCGGCTATTGCGTCTTGGCGCATGGAGAGCATTAGCTGTTTTCCATCGGGTGAGAGGCGAGGAGTTCCGAACCGCCGGTGCTCTTCCGTCACTGGAGTTTCCAGTCCCTCCCGATCCATCCAGACCAGACTGCGCTCTGCTTCTGCCTGACCGGGGAGGTACACGAGCGTTCCCTCCTCAGACACGGCGTAGTCCACAGATGCGCCACTATTTTGCCTGACTCCCTCTACGATGGGGACAGGTTCGCCGGTCACCTCCAACCTCGCCAAATCAAATGGCACGGCCATCAAGTTTCCTGTAGCGTTAAACTCGTAAACTAAATGTCCCGTAGGCAAGTAATGAGCCTGCCTGCCGTCCGCCAGCAAGGTCTTCTGCTCTTTCGTTTCGAGTGAGAGCACCGCGATCTGGTAGGCAACGATAGGTTGGGGAGCACGAATGCTAAAGAGCACATTTTCTCCATCGGGTAGAATGTGTGGCGCGAAATACCGATCCTCTCCTTGATCAGGGTTCGGTTTGGCTAAAAGCTCGGGCTCACCTCCTACGGACGATACTCGGTACAGTCCAACCCCACCACCCCCTAAGCCAGCCGAGAACACAATGGTCCCCTCAGAACCCCAACTTCCGGTCCTGAGAGTTGCAGTAGGTGCATCGCAAAGGGTTATGGGTGCTCCCCCTGAGAGCGAAACCTTTTTCAAACTGTTGGCGTCAAAAAACGCCACAGAGTCGCTATCGGGTGAGAAGAAGGGACTACCTAACACAGCACCCTCCGTCCCAGGTATTGGCTTATCCACAAAATCGTCCAGGGACCTGAGGTAGAGTTGATTGCCGGCCGCGCTACGAGCCCCATAGACGAAGTGCCTCCCGTCCGGTGAAATTGCTAACTCGTTTGAAGGGGTGTTCGCCATACCTACATCTAGTGAAGGGGTAATGGCAAATTTCTTGATCGGCTGCTCAGGCGCGGATGGCTGTACCGGAGCCTGATCCCTTGTTGGAGAGTAACTCCAAATGACACGCGCGTGATTAGATCCATATTATGGCGGAT
>JADFOI010000081.1 GCA_022562935.1 Acidobacteriota bacterium | reverse complement strand
TCGGTTCTTGTTTTAAAAGGAGGAACTATGAAAAACCGAATCCTTGTCCTGTTGACTATGCTGACCGTTTGGGTTGCCGTCGGTGTAGCCCAGCAACCGAACAAGGTCGCTAAAGTGGAAGAGGTATCGGATAAGACGCAAGTGACGGAAACCGTCCTTGTTCCAGCCGCCTCTCATGAGCAAGCTCAAGCGACCCTCACCAAGAAAGAAACCCCGGCCTTCTATTTTGACGACGCCTACAAGTCGAACTGCACTCGTTGTCATCTTGCCCCACGGAGGTTTCCCGAACGTAAGATGGCCACAATTATGAGACACATGCGGGTACGGGCTAACCTCACAGAGGAGGAGGCCAAGGGCATCCTCAGGTTCCTTACTGAGTAGAGGAAGTTAATCTGTTCGTTAATTGAAGTGGAGGTATAGCAATGATAAAAAGAAATCGAGCCCTTCTAATTGTTCTGTTCACTCTGGGCATCTTAGTCCTATCGCCTGCCGACACGTTACTAGGGGATGAGCCGGTGATTGAAATTATTGCCGGCGAAGATGGATTCAAGGTTCCCGGCAAAAAGAAGCCTGAGATCACCGTCAAAGCCAACTCGGTCGTTCGACTGAGAATTACGGTTGAGCAAGGGGAGGCCCGGAGAAAAGACGGAGTCGTGCACACCTTTACCATAAAGGAATTGATCGGTCAGGGCTGGCATCTGATTTTAAAAGAGGGGACCCATGAGTTTATGCTGACTGCGCCCTCCCAACCGGGGAAGTACCGGGTTGAATGCATGGTCTTTTGTGGTGAAATACACCAGGATATGTCTATGACCATGACGGTCGTTCCCTGAGTCCATTGCCTTGCAATAGTCTGACTTTCTCCGACCGTCAGGCTGTGAGCTGAGTTTGTTGTGTACCATGGAAACCTAAAGGGCGCCCACTCTGATGAAGATTTCGACCACCTCAAAGATCCCATTGGATCGTATTCGTCTTCTTGACCTGAACGGGCAAGAATCGTCTCTGAAAGATCACGTGCCCGACTTGTCCTTGCTGATCTTTCTTCGCCATCTCGCCTGACTGGCCTGCCAGGAGCACCTCGGTGAGGTGCAGTCAGCTCTAAAGGAGTTTGAAGAGCAAGGGGTGAGCATTGTCGTCGTCTCCTTCGCGGATCCGGAGCGGCTCAGCCACTACCAGCGCGTTCACGCCTGGCCATTTACTCTTCTCGCGGATCCGCAGCGTGAGGCCTACTCTCACTTCGGCTTCAAGCTCCTTACTTGGTATCGTGTCTTCTCGTGGGCAACGGTAAAGGTGTACGCTCATTTACTCTGGCGCGGCAGGAAAATCGAGCGCTACGGTCGGGATGATTACTTTCAGTCCGGCGGGGATCTCTTGATCGATCGCGAAGGAAGGCTCTACTTTGCACATCACAGCCGTGGTCCGGCCGATCGACCTGGAGTTAGCCAACTGCTGGAGGAAGTGAGAAAGGCAAGAAGGCAGAGGAGGGATTGAAGTGAGAAAATTCAAATTCGAACGGATCTTCCCGTTCACCGACTAGCTTCCCCGCAAGCATCCAGGTCCAGAGAATTTCAGCGCACCCAGAAAAGCATGCCCTTCGAATGATACCCTTTACGCGTATCCAGGTATGATCCATTGTCCTGACGGTCGTTATGGCACATACAGCAAAGATCGGAATCATCGGAGCAGGCATCTCGGGGTTAGCCACCGCTTATTATCTCCTCCAGGAAAGTCTCCACCAGAATCTTGAGATCGAGGTGACAATTCTGGAACGATCCGATCGTTTGGGCGGCGTTATTTGGAGCGAGAAGACGGAGGGGTTTTTGCTTGAGGGTGGACCCCAGAACTTTGTGGCCCTCAAGCCCCAAACCCTTGAACTGATCAAGGAACTGGGACTTGGCGATGAGGTCATGGGATCCAATGACCAGCTGCGTCAAACCTTTGTCCTCCAGGACTCCAGGCTCCAACCCCTTCCCCAGGGTATGGAGTTTCTCTCCCCCGTTCGTATTCGGCCTTTTTGGTCCTCCTCCTTAATCAGTACCCAAGGCAAGCTCCGAGCCTTTCTGGAACCCCTGATCAGCCCCAGTAGCGGGGACATGAGTGTAGAGTCTTTTCTCACCCGTCGTCTGGGACGCGAGCTGACAGAAAAGGTCGCCGAGCCGCTCGTTTCAGCCATTTACGGAGGGGACATCCGAAAGCTCAGCACAGCCAGTGCTCTTTCTCGCGTTTACCAGATCGAACAAAAGTTTGGGAGCCTGTGGAAAGGACTGCGCAAAACTTCACGGCAGCGCTCTGCTCCTCCTCAACCTTCCTTTTTAACCCTGCGGCCCGGGATGTCCTCTCTCATCAACGGGTTGACCGAGCAACTCTCTGAGATTTCGATTCACCGAAAGGTGGTGGGCATCCAGGTCCAGTGGGAGTCCTCCCGCTACCGCGTCAAGAGCTCCTCGTTCGAAGATGCATTCGACTCGCTCGTGCTGTCGACGCCTGCTGCCGCAGCTGCTGAAATCGTGGATCCGGTGAGCTCTGAAGCAGCCCAGGTTTTGAGGCAAATCCCCTATTTCTCGACGGTCATCGTGTACCTGGCCTACAAGCGAGGGGAATTCGCACACCCTTTAAACGGGCATGGCTTCGTCGTGCCCCGAAAGGAGGCCACCGTTATCGATGCTTGCACCTGGGTCAGCAGTAAGTTCGAAGGCCGTTGCCCACCCGACACCGTGCTTCTTCGATGTTCCATCCAGGATGGCCGGCACAAACGAGTCGAGATTCCGGATCAAGAAGTTGTCCGGAAGGTTCACAACGAGCTGCAGCGAATTTTGGGGATTACCTGCCAGCCCGTCTTCACTCGGGTCCTGCACGCTCGAAAAGCATTGCCGCAACTCACCCTCGGTCATGCCCAGAGAATGGATCAAATCAGCCGAGCCCTGAAAGGGCGCCCCGGACTCTTCTTCACGGGAGCTTATTTCGGCGGTGTAGGCATTCCCGATTGCATCGAAACAGCGCGCCGGACGGCCCGGCAAGCAGTTGACTTCGTGAAGTCCCCCTAGGTCTTTGCGCCTATCCTTCTCCCATCTTTTTCGGCCAAGAGGAACAGAGTCTTGAACAAAAATCTGGTATAGATATTGCGATTCTCAAGAGAAGAGAGCGAATTACATATGTCTTCTTCGTCATTAATCTTCATTCATGTGATCGGAATAGTGGCTGAAGTATTCCATTACCCATTCTTTACCCGGAATACACTCCTGGATGACTTCAGTGCGACCAACCGACCGAGGTACTAAAAATATAGTCGTTCCTGGGCGTATCGGTCAGGGGTGAGCTATCAAAGTTATTGGTGAAGCCAACCCTGAAGTAGAGATCCTGGGGGAGATCCCACTTGAAGTCGTTCCTGAAATTAATCCGAACTCGGCCTAGGTCGCTAAGGCTTGGAAACACGGATAATTGGGCCAGGATATTCAGGTCACCGATATTGAAAGCGTTGAACTCAAGGGTGCCAAGTACCTCACCGCTGTTCTGGTTGCTCACCAAGGGATCCTCGAAATTCTCATTGGTCCAGGCACCACCTCCGTTGATACTTAACAGCCAACGGTCGTTTTGAACCAGGTAACGCCCCATCGCGCCTCCGATGCTGGAGCGCAGGTCCAGTTGCAATTTGTTACTCTGGAGGAAGTTCCCAAAAGTCTCAGAGAACCAGCGATTGGTTATGAAATAGCGAAAGTTGGTTCCAAACTCGTTTCGTTTTGTGTCTGGGACATCCTGACGGGCGTTGAGCAAAGACTCGAGGTTCCCCTCCAGAGACCAGTCATCGGTCAGATAGGAAGCCCTGGCCCTGGTGTTGAACTGTTTGGTTTCGTTGGCCTTGGTGAGGCTCAGCCCGAAATCGACGGATGTTTCGAACCGTCCCCAGAAACCCGCATCGATAGGCGTAAAGGATACCAACTCGGACTGCTCAAAGGACACCGTGCTGCCTTGCTCCTCAACCAAAACCCGCGTCGGGGCGTCAGGGTCCGTTCGAATGGATCCACTCAAGCGGTCCCCGCTCGAGGTCACCACGGAAAAGTGTGCCGGCGATGCTGTCGGGATTTCAATGCGTTCCACTTCTTCCCAATCGATAATGAAAATGTTCCCTCCGTAGTCAGCATCGATATGCACATTTCCGTTTTCCAGTTTTTTGACTTCCCCGGTGATTCGGTCCCCATTCTTCAGGACGATGACATCCTGGGAAAAAGCCATGATGCTAGAGGCAAGAGTCACTGTGAGTAGCAAATGCCCAGCGCGGTGGAATCGACTGACTAGACTACCAAATCCTTGAGTGCTTCTTTGCATCGTTAGGTCCCCCTTGCCGCCAGAAATGGCCCGTCCTTGCTCCTGTAGTGAGCCCAACTTAATCGGCCCGTGAAGAGATTGTAAACTGTCCAGCTTACCAGAAGTCTAAGTCGCCTTAGGCAGCGAACGGTAGGAGATCAGATGTGATCCAAGTCAGGAAGGTCGTGAGAGGCATAGAGAGAACACCAGCTCGTTTCAACCATCAGCCTGGTTCACCGCACTTGAATGCGGTTCACACCAGGACTGCAGTCGATTTCGACCTTCAACGATCGATCGCTTCGACTTCACAGAAAGCCTGAGAGAAAAGACTTGACTGAACTTCGGCCTCGACTACAGCGTCCTCTACCTCTGGGGAAAAACTGTCAACAAGCTTGAAGAAGAAGACACTCTCGTTCTACAATGGGGACAAATGCATAAGGTTGGTGTTCTTGCCCTAACCCTTTTGATGACCGTCAGCCTGCTTGGTGTCGGCCTTTCTGTGTGTCGCAGCTTTATGGAGCCTGATTGCATGGATCAAATGGCTGGAACTTCTCAGGACATGGATCATTGCAAAAAGATGTGCCAGTTGGGACAAGACGAATCACCCGCGGTTCTTGAAAAGGCACAGCCGAAAGTCTCTTCCGATGTCATTGCCGTTTTAGTCCTGCCTTTAGTGCCACCACTCAGTCCTCATCTTCATTGGATTCCTAAGACTCCGGGATTCGAAGTTCACAACCCACTCCCTAGAGGAGAAGTGTATCTCCTAAACAGCTCTCTTCTGATTTAGTCTCTTTCCTGTTTTTGACTCCCTTCCCGTCTCAGGGAAGCTGTTCTCCAAATTGTTTGAACTGATTTGAGGACTGCCGAAGTGGTCAGTGGGCTTATGCTCACCTTCCTTGAGCCAGTTCAATCGTGAGAAAGGTTTAGTGAGGAATATGAGTAAGAAGTTATCCGTCAGTCTAATCCTTGTCAGTATCGTCCTGGCTAGTGCCCTGATCTTCTTCTGGAACCAGGCACCCGCATCGTGGTTACAGGAAACATTTTCGGGTGAGCATCAGCTTGTTCCCGTCACAGGCGAGGACGGGGAGATTGAGTACTGGACCTGTACCATGCACCCTTCGGTGAGGATGAAGGATCCGGGGACGTGTCCCATCTGTGCTATGGACCTGGTACCTGTTCTAAAGAGGTCGCCCGCAGCTTTGGCCAATGGGTCCACGAACTCCGCCCAGCAGCTAGCAAGGGATAAATCCACTTTCACGGTCGATCCTCGCCGACAGCAGCTGATCAATGTTCAGACCACTGAAGTCGAAGTTCGTTCTCTGGAGAAAGTCATTCGGACAGTGGCAACGCTGGAGCTGGACGAGACCAGGATCGAATACGTTCACCCCAAGATTCAAGGTTGGATCGACAAGGTATTCGTGGACTTCACACTTCAGCACGTGAATGAGGGGGATCCTCTTTTTTCGATTTACAGCCCGGAACTGGTTTCGACTCAAGAGGAATATTTACTGGCTTTAAAGACTGCTGAGAACCTGGCAGACAGTCCTTTTGAACACGTCTCCAGTGGAGCTCGATCATTGTTTCAAGCAACTCGCCGCAGACTGGAGCTCTTCGACATCACTGACGAGCAAATAGAACAACTCGAGAAGAGCGGACAAGTACAGAAATACTTGATGGTCTATTCCCCTGCTAGCGGGTATGTCATGGAGAAGAACGCTTTTCCCAACATGTATGTCACTCCCGAAACCAGGATCTATACCATTGCCGACCACACGAGAATCTGGGCCTACGTCAAGATTTACGAAAATGAGATTTCTTACGTCCACGAAGGTCAGAGGGTCGCGATGAGCACTACTGCTTATCCAGGAGAAGTTTTCGGCGGAAATATTACTTATGTGTATCCACACCTCAATGAAAAAACACGCACCATGCGGGTGCGTCTGGAGTTTCCTAATCCAGACTTGAAGCTAAAGCCGGGAATGTATTCCAACGTCGAAATCCAGGTGCCTCTTGGGGCAAAGCTGGCCGTTCCGGAAAGTGCTGTCTTGAGAACCGGCAAGCGAGACCTGGTCTTTGTGGACCTGGGGTCAGGAACAATGCAGTTACGGCAGGTGCAGGTCGGCGCCAAGGCGGGCGGCTACTACGAGATTTTGAAGGGCCTACAAACGGGCGAAAGGGTGGTCTCGGCAGCCAACTTTCTGATTGATGCGGAAAGCAAGGTACAGGGAGTGGAGGCAAGCTGGGAGAGGCCCAAACCGCGCTAGGTGTGAGTGGAAACAAATGATCGAAACAATCATTCGATTCAGCGCAAAAAATCGGTTCCTGGTCTTTCTGGTCATGACATTTGCCGCAGCCTGGGGGCTGTGGGCCCTCTCGAGCATCACGCTGGACGCGATCCCGGATCTTTCCGATGTCCAGGTGATTGTGTTTACAGAATGGCCAGGGCGAAGTCCTGACCTGGTGGAGGACCAAATCACCTATCCGATCGTGGCGGCCATGCTCTCCGCACCCAACGTCCAGCTCGTCCGTGGCATCTCCCAATTCGGTTATTCCTACGTCTACATCATCTTTGAAGATGGAACCGAGATGTACTGGGCCAGAAGCCGAATTTTGGAGTATCTGC
The DNA here is from genome assembly GCA_022562935.1 of Acidobacteriota bacterium. GTDB lineage: Bacteria > Acidobacteriota > UBA6911 > RPQK01 > JADFOI01 > JADFOI01. The sequence continues at coordinate 9,278 of JADFOI010000081.1, read as the reverse complement.
AAAAGATCACCGGGCAATTACCCGAAGGAACGACTCCCATACTGGGCCCCGATGCTACCGGAGTGGGATGGGTCTTTGAATACGCACTGGTTGACGAAACCGGGCGCTACAACCTGGCTCAACTTCGCTCCTTTCAGGATTGGTATCTGCGTTACTGGTTGGAGTCGGTACCTGGTGTAGCCGAAGTGGCCAGTGTGGGAGGCTTCGTCAAGCAATATCAGGTGGAACTCGATCCCAACAAGCTCCTGGCCTACAACATCCCATTAGAGAAAGTCATCCATGCCATCCGTGACAGTAACAACGATGTCGGAGGTCGGGTGATTGAAGTCGCAAGCACCGAGTACATGGTGCGAGGACGCGGGTACATCCAATCGCTCCAAGATATCGAGTCCATTCCTGTGATGACCGATGGAAAGGGCACTCCGGTTTACGTCCGAGATCTGGGAACGGTTCAATTCGGACCGGATATGCGCCGGGGCGTTGCAGAACTGGATGGTAAAGGGGAGGTGGTCGGCGCCATTGTGATAATGCGCTATGGGGAAAACGCCCTGACTGTCATCGATCGAGTTAAAACCAGGTTGCAGGAAGTGGAAGGCTCCCTGCCCGAGGGCGTCAAACTGGTCGTCACCTACGATCGTTCCGACCTGATCTTGAGAGCCGTTGAAACGTTACAGGAAAAGCTGACTGAGGAAATGATTGTCGTCAGTGTCGTCATTATTGTCTTCTTGCTTCATTTGCGCAGCTCCTTCATTCCCATCCTGGCTTTACCCCTGGCCATCATCATGGCGTTTATCCCCATGTATTACATGAAGGTCACCGCCAATATCATGTCTCTGGGAGGAATCGCTATCGCCATCGGGGCTATGGTGGATGCTTCCATTGTCCTGATCGAAAACGCCCACAAAAAGCTGGAGGAATGGACATCTCAGGGGAAATCTGGGAACAGAAGAGACGTTCTGATCAAGTCATTTTGCGAAGTGGGACCTTCCATCTTTGTCTCCCTGCTCGTGATCACGGTTTCCTTTCTCCCGGTATTCACTCTACAAGCCCAGGAAGGCCGACTCTTCAAACCGCTGGCCTATACCAAAACTTTCTCAATGTTCTTTGCGGCTCTGCTGGCCATCACCCTGGTGCCCGCTCTGGGAGCCCTGCTGATCAAGGGAAAAATCCGACCCGAAGAGAAGCATCCGATCAGCCGGATCCTGCAGGCGATTTATACCCCGATACTGACTTTCATTCTGCGCTTCCCGAAGAGCTTCATGTTTGTGAGCTTCTTGCTCGTACTGTCCACGGTCCCGGCATTCAGGCAGCTGGGATCGGAGTTTATGCCTCCTTTAAATGAAGGGTCTCTGCTTTTTATGCCCACTGCGGTCCCCGGAATGCCGATCACCGAAGCCACCAGGATCCTTCAGACACAGGACAAGCTTCTTCGCCAATTCCCCGAAGTGGAGAGGGTTTTTGGAAAGATCGGAAGAGCCGATACCTCCACCGATCCCGCTCCTTTGAGCATGGTTGAAACCATTGTGCTTTTGAAGCCTCAGGAAGACTGGGAACGAGTGCATCAAGAACGCTGGTACTCCAGTTGGATGCCAGACCGGGTCCAACCCATATTCAGAGCCATTTGGCCCGAGGAGCGCCCCAAGTCGTGGGAGGAGTTGGTTCAGGAGATGGATGCCCAATTGAAATTTCCAGGGATGGCCAACATCTGGTGGATGCCCATTCAAACTCGGACCGAGATGCTGTCCACCGGCATGCGCAGTAATCTCGGAGTCAAGGTCTTCGGCCCCGATCTGGAGAAGATCGAGGAGATTGCCGTTCAGATTGAGAATGTCCTCCAGGACGTACCCGGTACGCGCAGTGCTTTCGCAGAACGAGTGATGGGAGGCTACTATTTTGATTTCAAGATTAACCGGGAGGAAGCAGCCCGTTATGGTCTGACCGTCGGAGATGTGCAGGAGATTATAGAGACGGCTATCGGGGGCAAGAACATTGGCTATACCATCGAAGGCAGAGAGCGTTACCCGATCAACGTACGCTATCCACGGGAGCTTCGCAACGATATTGAGGGGCTAGCAAGAGTACTGGTTCCCACCCCCTCCGGTGCCCAAATCCCCATTTCGCTACTGGCTGATATGGAATATACGCAGGGACCACCGATGATTCGGAGCGAAGATGGACAGTTGGTGGGATACGTGTTTATCGATGTCACCCACGAGGACTACCAGGGCTACGTCGAGCAAGCTCAACAAATGGTGGCAAATCAGGTGGACCTACCACCTGGTTATCGTCTCGAATGGTCGGGACAGTACAAGTACTTGGTGCGCATGAAGCAGCGGCTGACCTACATTATTCCCATTACACTCTTCATCATCTTCGTCCTGCTCTACCTGAACTTCGGGTCCTGGAAGGAACCCCTCATCGTGTTCCTGGCGGTTCCCTTTTCGCTCATTGGAACATTCTGGTTCCTGTACTTCTTGGATTACAACCTGAGTATCGCGGTTTGGGTGGGGATTATTGCTCTGGCGGGCCTGGAGGCCGAGATGGGAGTGGTCTTCCTGCTGTACCTGCAACTCGCCCACCAGAAATGGAAGAGCGAGGGGAGGATGCGACATGTGGCTGATCTCAAAGAGGCTATTCACTACGGCGCGGTCCAGCGGCTGCGTCCCAAGCTCATGACCGTGTTGACAACATTTGTGGGCCTGCTTCCCATCATGTGGGCATCGAGCTACGAAACAGGGGCCGACGTGATGAAACGCATGGCCGCTCCCATGGTGGGGGGATTGACAACCTCCTTTATTCTGGGGCTCACCATTTATCCCGCGGTCTTCTTTGTCTGGAAACGTTACGAAATGGAAGGACTGTCCGCTACCCTGCGCGACTTGATTCCCTTCAGAAATCGGCCCAAACGCCCCAATTAGAGTTCGCATACAGTGAGGTTTGTATTATGAACAAAAGAACCTGTCGGAAGGCTCATCTATGGCTATTGATTCTCACGGGAAGCTTCTTTGGGACATCTTTGGCTCTGGGCGCTCAAGATTTGCTCCCTGCAGAGCAGCCCGAGCAATCGTTCGAATTTCTCAACAACCTGGTCGAAGAAGCCTTACGCTCTAACCCTTCCATCCAGGCAGCTCAAAAAAGGTGGGAAGCCTCTACCAAAAGGCCCTCGCAGGTCGCCTCACTTCCCAACCCGGAGCTCAGTTTCGGTTCGATGAGTTCGGGAAATCTCTTGCCTTACTCGACGATTGGCAGCGGCCCTCTTTCCTGGGCTTCCTTCATGTTCAAGCAGAAAATTCCCTGGCCCGGTAAGTTGAGTCTGAAGGGGGATATCGCGGAAACCGAGGCAGCTCAGAAGGCGCAAGTCTACCAAGCGGCGACTTTTCAAATCATTCGTCAATTGAAGACAGCTTATTTTGAGTTGACTTACTTCGACCAGGCGACAAGCATCCTGAATCGATATCGAGATCTTTTGCAAAGGCTTTCCCGGATCGCCGAAGCGAAGTACATCGTGGGAGAGGGTCTTCAGGCTGATGTGCTCAGGTCTCAAGTGGAAATTTCACTGATCGTGGAACGGCTTGAATTGTTGGATCGGCGACGGGAAAGGGCTCAAGCTCGAATCAACACTCTACTCAATCGATCTCCAGACCTTGTTCTTCCCCAGCTGGTACCGATTGAAGACACTTCCGTTGAGTTGCCCTTTTCTTTGGAAAGGCTCTACCTCACAGCCAGAGAACAGAATCCTGAAATCGAGGCGGAAAGATTAGAGATTCAGAAAGCTTCCCTGCAGCTCGACCTGTCCAGGAAAAAGTTTTTTCCAGATTTGAACCTTTCAACAAGTTATATGCTGCGCGGTGGTCCCTTCGACAATATGTATGAATATCGTTTGGGTCTGGAGATACCCCTCTATTTCTGGAGAAAGGAACGCCTTGGGGTAGAGGAAAATGTAGAAGAGATCGAGAGATCCAAGCATAGCTACCAGAGTAAGCTTCAGCAGGTCACCTTCAACATCAAGGACGCTTATATTGGAGCTCGCAGCGCACAGAGCCTGATACGACTGTATCGACAGGGAATCATTCCTCAAGCTACTGCATCCCTGGATTCCGCACTATCCGCCTATGAGGTGGGCAACATCGACTTTCTCAACTTGATCGACAACGCGCTCACTGTCCTGAACTATGAACTTCGATACCACGAAGAAACCAGCGATTATTTTCAGAACCTGGTCCGACTGGAGGAGCTGTTGGGCTTCGTCTTTGTGAAATAAGAGCAAATGACCCCAGCATGGAGAACAAGAGTATGAAAACCGTCCTTCATTCAGTTCTGGCTTTATTTCTGTTGTCCTGCTGGTCCGTCATGGCCAGCGACAATACTGTTTTTCAGTTTTCCGTCAAGCACGACCACTTCTTCCGAACAGGCTCTGGGACCTTGACCATTGACCAGGAAGGCATTGCCTACAACGCAGAGAAGGACAATAAGCACAGGGCTCGCTGGTCTTTCGCTGATATCCAGGAAGTGAAGATCGAGTCACGGAACAAAATACACATTCGCACTTACGAAGATGTCTGGTGGAAACTCAATCGCGATCGGGAATTGAAGTTTGAGTTGGTCGAAGGAGAGATGGGCGCCGAAGTCGTGAATTTTTTGCGTGAACGGCTTCCCGGTGCTCTGGTGTCTGCCGTTTTCACGCCTCCTGATGACGCGGCCTACAGGGTTCCGGTCAAACACCAGCATGCCCTCGGTCGAGGATGCGAGGGTCAACTGGTATTTAGCGAAGAGGGTATCTATTACAGTACCTCCAGTTCGAACCACAGTCGTTTCTGGCCCATGGAAAACATTGAGAGCCTGGGTCGCATGTCCGGATCTCATATCCGCATTACTGCATGGGAGCACTCTCACTCAGGGAGTGTCAGGAACTTCCAGTTCCAGCTCAAGCAACCGATGGATAGCGAGACCTACGAACGGTTGTGGCGGAAAATTTACGAACCAGAATCCTGGCTGGACAAACTGGGAACCGACTCCTCAGTGAACCCGTAAATGGGGTGCAGATCTGGCCACCCGTTTTAGGGAATTGATGCTAGCCCGGATTCATCAGCAGTAGCAGGTCAGTGGAAGCGAGGGGGACAGAGATCAGGGACAGAGATCAGGGACAGGCCCCCTGGGGCCTGTCCCTGATCTCTGTCCCGAGACACTGCATGCATCATTCGGCAGCGAAGCAGTAGAACCGTCCGGCGCCACCGGTCGATTTGAAGTCATCCAGCGAACATCCCGCTGTCCCATGCGACGAGTTCCACGAAACATTCCATCCGCTCAGGCGGTCGTGATGGCCGATCATCGCGCGGGCGTCGGAGCTGTCCGAGGTCCAGTTGCTGCAGGTGAGGTCCCCTCGAGAAGACAGGCCCGGGGGGAAGGGGCGGCCATGCGAGTCCGATCCGGTGAGTATGTCGTGTTCGTTTCTGGTGCCTTCGGGACGCACGCGGCCGTTCACCGGCTCGCCTTTTTCCGTCACCGCCGTGTCCTGATTGATGAGATTGCTGCCGCGCTGAATGTCGCCGTGCAAATCCGCGACGCTACCGGCAATCATCACGCCATTGGCGTTGTGCCAGGGCCCGTTTCCGATGCGGTCGCGCGCATTGACGGCCGCCTGGGTACGGCTGCCGTGGGTGCTTAAATAAGCACGCCAAGTGCGTTCGCCCGCCCCCGCGGCTGCGGCCAAACTTTGGCACTCCGCGTCGGCGCCGGCAAGACCACCCAGATTGCCGCTATGCATCGTGCTGGTGACAAAAAAGCCCAAGGGCGGTTTTGGTTCCTGGGCCTGGGCCAGTACCGGGACCGAGCCCAGAGCGATGGCCGCAGCGGCGGCAAGAATCATGTGTTGTTTCATGGTAAGGCCCCCTCCTCTGGGCATCGTACCTCGAATAATGATAGGTATTGTGCCTTGCCCGCCAAGGAGAGGCAAGGACGATACCTTCGCCATCGTTCTCGTCGACTGCTCAAGGCTCAAGATTCCACAGCGGCGTCGTTCGTTAAAAAGGGCTCTGGGAGCGTTTGTTGGGACCGATAGGGAGGAACTTGCAAGTGAAGGGGAGTGGGCCTATCGCGGGCGCAGTTCAGGCACAGTCGCCGCGAGGAATGTCAAAGACAGGGACTGCCTGGTTCACTTGGCGATCGGGAAACGGAAGCAAGAGCCTCAGGGGACGATCTAAATTGCCCAGACGCAGTTGCCCGCCCCACAGGGGCAGCCCATCTACCCGTGGTTGCCTGTGATTCTGGACGAACACGGGTTGGACCACATCGCAAAAGAGCGACCCCGGATGGGACGACCCAGCGTGGCAGCGGGGATATACTTTCGCCGTAAAGTGCAACAACTCCGATAGATCACCGGAAGGTCTCACAGGTTCAGACTTCAAGGCCTCCCGGGTGTAGCGAACGCCAGGATTCCACAGCATCCAGCCTTTCCCGCCCGCATCCAAAACGCCCTCCATCTGATCCCGTATATCTTGGGGGGAGAACTTCCGCCGATCAAAGGCATAATCGCGAAAGTCCTGAAGCCACGGACGTATAACCGTACCTGTTCCTTGTATGCGTTTAACAGCTCGTTTCGTACTTTGATGAGCCAATTCATAGAGATGGTCTATCGCAACGGGATAGCCTGGGATTCCCAGGTGAAAGGATGAAGGATAAAGCATGGGTGAGAGAACATCGACATACCGTGCAAGGTCCTCGATGTTCTGACCGATTCCAGTGTCGTCTGTTCCCCAAACCGTGTACCCAAACACAGCCGCGGCAATCTTGACCCCAAACGGTGACAGGGCACTTCGTGCGCGTTTTAAGAATCCCGTGATCGCCGCCCGCCGGGCCTTCTCTACACTCGGTTGTGAGAAAAGAGCCTCCCGTATTTCACCATCTGACGGAAACCGAATGTAGTCAAACTGAATCTCGTCAAAGCCCTTTGTTGCCGCCTCAATGGCAATGGCAATATTGTAGTCCCAGACTTCTTCATTAAACGGATCGGTCCAGGCCAGGTCCTCCAGGTCCCGCCAGGGCTGACCCGTGCGCTGGTCGATCACCGCCAATTCAGGATGCGTGGTAGCCAGCGGATTGTCTTTAAAGACAACAATTCGGGCAATCGTGTAAACGCACCGATCCTTGAACCACTTCATGAACTTTGGCCAATCTCTGACCCTGATCTGTTCCTGGGCTCCCACTTCCGTCGCCAGCGGAATTGAGCTGAAATAGGGAATCAAGCCCCGATCCCCTTTAACGTCCATGATGACGGTATTAATTTCCGTCTCTTCAACCAATCGTTTGATTCGGCCCAGCAACCCCTGGTGGCCCAAGGTGTAAAATGTGGCATAAACACCCTTGAGGGGTGGAGGTTGTGGAAGTTCCCATTCATCGATGCTCTCCACCGACGTTGTCACTTCGTTTGGAGCTGCCAGCGGTTCTGCCGCCGTTGGATGGGTTGAAATTAAAAAAAGGCTTGTGGTGAGGAGAATCCCTATTGAGCGAGTGCCCACCATGGCTGACTGAATGCATCCATCATTCATAATGAAAACTAGTCGACAAAGATTCTTCCCTGCACATCCCTTGAGCAGTCCTTGGTGAAAGTCTCCGGCGTCACACACTGGCTAGCAAGGAACCGGACCCCGGTCTTGACGTGCCCATGCATCGGCCTGTTATAGGTATGGAACATTCGGCCCACAGGGTTCAGTGATCCGAATCACTTCATCTTAAAAACCACAGAGTTCGCTTCAGACCCGGATCCAAATGAAGGGAAGCCAGAGAAGAGATCTTCCTTGTGGGTGAAGTGCTGGAACTTTTTCGGGGTAGGCTCAGAATTGACGGTAAGAAACGCAAAGAACCTGCCTTGAGGGAAACCTTTGGTGAGTCGTTTGGGCACTGGTTGAAGGGACTGAGGCAGATCCAGGCCTATCCCGGCTTGCGGAGCTCCGGTCTCACTAAAGACGGCCCTCAATACAGTGGATATCGACGGCGCAGGGCGTCCATGGGATAGGGCACCGCCTTCTCTTGAACGATCTGCTCGGAGTTGATCTGTTGAAAAGTCTGCCGCGCTTCATACAACATGGGACGGCGTCCTTCCCTTCCTCCGTAGCCCGGGGGCTGCTCTCCCGGACCTCCAGGCGCCCCCACAACTATCCGGCCGATCATCCCAATAGCCTCGTGGTTCCAGCTGAAATAGTCGTAGGTTCCCTCCACCTCAAAGGTCCATTCGAATGTCGGAGAGCGCCCCAGGATTTTCGAATCAAAGGGCTCGGCTCTTTCCGGAATGCGCAGCTCGTGATTGTCGTTGTCGGGATGAAAGGCCACCACTGAAAAACTGGGAGGCCGGGTGGTCCAGCGGACAGTCTGACCCGGATCCACATAGAGACCAATGGGGTCATAGTAGAAACGTCCCTGCCGGTAAGCCCTCACCATGGCGATCTCCAGAACGTCGGAAGACTGGCCTCGAACCAGGGCCGTGCAGGCGCCTTCGACTGCCACAGCCATACCGCATACTCTTAGAAAATCACGTCGATTGGTTTCATTTTTCAACTTTGTCGCCCCTTTCGGCTCTGCCTTACACGCCGTCCACAGTAAAGGCGTGAACCAGATAGTCGTGAGATCTCACCTGCTCCGGCGTCCAGCCCGTCATGGGGGCACCATTGCTTGTGTAAAGCGCGCCATTGGCGATGGCGATTCCTCCCCGGTGAAGGGTGGGCAGCTGATACTTCCAAAGAGATCTACCCTCTTCGGCATCCAAAGCTTCCAAGCTATTGTCTGCCAAGCCCTGGTAGAAGACGCCGTTGGCTACCGCCACCGGCCCCCAGGTGACCGCCTCATTGGGAGTCCACCACTCAATGTCCCCGTTGTAGGCGTTCAGGGCGGCACTGACGGAGATATCCCCTTTCGGATTGATGGCATTGTTGACCAGATAGATCCGGTTGTAGGCTATGGCCGTGCTGTTCAGGAGCGGTCCTCCCCGGGGCGCCGCCTTGGTGAGCATGACCTTCCAATAGAGCTCGCCGGTATAGCGATTGAAGGAGAAGATCCCGGCCTTGTTGCCTGCGATGACACACTGGCGCACCGCCCGCCCTCTATATCCGGCCGGGGCCACCGCGTCGACGATCATGGGGTGGCAGCCAAAGTCCAGATCAAAGGGATCGGAGGGACGAGCCTGGTGGTACCAGAGAAGCTCTCCACTATCCAGATCGTGGGCCAGGATGCTCTCGGTATAGAGGACCGGACCGGTGGATGGAACCACCGCCTTCAGGCTTCCGGTC
>JADFOI010000080.1 GCA_022562935.1 Acidobacteriota bacterium | reverse complement strand
TCTCGATTTCAACAGGCAAGCAGCACCCTTTCAGAACATAGGCGACTTTCTCGCTGACAAATCCCATGTAATCCTGCACTTCGGCAGGGGGTCCATAGCCTGAATAGGAGACTTTCTCCACCTCGACCAGGGTTCCGTTTTTGGCGTCCAGCAGACGGTGAAACTCATTTTCGGGGAGGCGATCCTCGGGTATGACGCTAAGCAGACCCTGAGGTTCCTCACCTGCGTCGTCGAAGATTTGGATTGTCCCATCCATACTTTTGCCCAGGATTCTCTGCGCTTCGTCGAGATTCTTGAATTGGATCGCTTTGAGCACTTCCTTCATAGGAGGAACTCATTATAATGGGGCATCACGTTTCAAGTGCGAAATTTCATTGTTTTTCAAATCAGAGGAGTTGTCGGTGAGGAGATTCTTTAGCACAAGGCTGTCCCGGAGGACTTGTCTCGGCAGCATAATTGTCTTCCTGCTCAGCGCGCTGGCTCTGGCCCATCCCAGCACAGAAGACAAACTCATGGAGCATTTGCGTTACCTGGCTTCGGATGAGTTGAAAGGACGTGGCAATGGCACTCCGGAGCTTGAGCAGGCAGCCCACTATATTGCGGAGCTCTTTCGGGAATATGGCCTTCGGCCGGCTGGAAATCAGCAAACCTATTTTCAGGAATTCGATGTCAGCATGGGACGATCCCTGGGCCCGGAAAATCAGGTGACTTTGGAAACGGGAACGGAACAGATTCGGTTGGAGGTGTTGAGGGATTACGTGCCGTTGACCTCGGGTCCGGATACGGTCGTTCAGGGACCGTTGGTGTTCGCCGGCTTCGGCATTTCGGCGCCCGAACTGGAGTATGACGACTACAGAGATCTCGATGTGGGCGGGAAGATCGTGCTGATCTTTGAGCATGAACCCCAGGAGCAATCGGAAAAGAGTCGGTTCGCGGGGAGAGAACTCACGCCTTACGCAACCGTGCTGCATAAGGTGATGAACGCTAAAAAGAGAGGGGCTGTGGGTGTGATTCTCCTCTCCGACGGCTTGAACCACCCGCCTGGTGAGGAGCCCCGTTCCCGTCGGCCTCGGGTGGAAGGCATAGGGATCCATTCCATCAGACTCACTCCGGAGTGGAGTGAGCGCCTGCTTGAGAAAGGCGGCCGTAACTCTGTTGAAATCGTTGAGGAAATCAACAGTCATTTGACTCCTGTCTCCTTCGATCTTGGCGTTACTGCCACTGTTTCGCTGGATGTTGTCAAGGTTCAACACACGGTGAAAAACGTATTGGGTTTCCTACCTGGGCAAACAGACAAGATCATCATCATCGGTGCTCACTATGACCATCTGGGTTTGGGGACCCCGGGTTCTCTGGCTCCCGAATTCATCGATCAGATTCACAATGGAGCGGATGATAATGCCTCAGGAACGGCGGCATTGCTGCAGCTTGCTCAGGACTTCAGTAGAGGTTCTGCACTGCAGCAGGGCTTGCTTTTCATCGCCTTTGCCGGGGAAGAGCTGGGTCTGCTGGGGTCGCGATACTATACGGAGCACCCCACCATGCCGCTGGGGAACACCTTGGCTATGATCAATATGGACATGGTTGGGCGGAGTCAAGGAAATCTCTTGATCGGTGGAGTAGGTACCACGGCAGAGTTCAGGGGGATTCTGGATGAGGTGCAGAAGACCTCACCTCTGCATTTTTCTTATTCCGGTAGTTCGCGTGGATCCAGTGATCATCTCTCTTTCTCCAGCAAGAAAATCCCGGTGCTGTTTTTCTTCTCGGGTTTGCACAGTGATTACCATAGGCCTTCAGATGATTGGGAGCGGATCAACGTCCAGACTATTAAACAGATCCTGGAAGTGGTGCGAAGCACCGTGCATCGACTGCTCGAGCTGAATCAGTCCTTCCAGTATGTGGAGGTGGATCGTGGAGCGGAGCGGGCAAGGAGGCGTGGGGGAAGGAGAGGCCGCACTTGGTTTGGATCGCTCCCCGACACGGGGTGGAGCCTGGGAGGAGTTCGTTTTGAGCGGATTCTGGGGGAGACCCCGGCAGCAAGAGCCGGTCTGAATGATGGGGACGTGTTGGTACGCTTCGATGGTCGGACCATTCGCAGTCTTCGCCAGTTTATCCGTGCTTTGGGAACCAGGAATCCGGGTGATGAGGTGGACGTTGCTGTTCTTCGGGACGGCGAACTGATCGAGACGACCGTGATTCTGGAGGCTAGATGAAGGTTTCCTTGTCAGGCCCGAGTGAGGCCGGTGATTTGGCCTCTCTGGAAAGAGCCTGTTTGAGGACTTTGACGCCGGCGTGAACGATTTCAGAAGCCCGCATAGCAGGATGGATCAGCAACCGATGAAGCCTGAAGGTTTGCTGTGAGAACCGGCTCAAAACCGTATCCACTTGGCCCCGGGCTTCTCCCGTTTCAAAACGCAACAAATCAAGGCCGCGTCCCAACGCCTGATCGGCCGTCTTGGTATTTTCCACCAATGTGGAGAGTTGTTTTTCCACCGTGTCTTCAACCTTGGCGAGTTCAGGGATGCCCTCCTCTATGGCGGTGATCACCCGCCGAGCAAAGGCCAGTCCCTGAGCGGATCGTTGGGAAAGAACGCGCAGGTTTTGATCCAGATCTTGAATCTGCTTGCTCAAACTCAAGGTGGTCACCACGAGTATAATGGTCTCCACGATGATGAGCCCTGCCATAATGAGAACAAGGACATTGACTAACTGCAGATTCTGTATCGTCATACCGTAATGAAAATATCACAGAATCCTGTGTCGTGGTGTGTCTTATTGCAGAAATACAAGCCATGAAAGGAAAATCGGTGTCGCAATCCCGAACGAGCATGACGGAAATGGTTCTTCCCAACGACGCCAATATCCATGGCAATATTCTCGGAGGCAAGGTACTGCACCTGCTCGATGTGGCTGGAGCCATTGCCGCCTTTCGCCATGCCAGGTTGCCGGTGGTGACGGTCTCCGTTGACTCCGTTTCTTTTCTCCACCCTATTAAAGTCGGTCAGTTGGTGCTGCTGGAGGCGTTTGTTACCCGGGTCTTCACCACCTCGATGGAAGTGGAGATTCAGGTCTTTTCAGAAGATCCGGTCAGCGGTAAGCGTCTGAAAACCAGCACCGCCTTTGTGACCTATGTTGCTCTGGATCAGAAGGGCAGGCCGACACAGGTGCCGTCTCTGATTCCAGAAACGGATCAAGAGAAACAGCGCTACGAGGCGGCCCTTCGCCGTCGAGACCAGCGCCTGGGTTAGCACTCCTCATCTCCGACAGGAAACCCGTATCAGGCCGGGCTTTTAGCCCGGATAACCCGTAACTTCAGAGGGGTATTGTAGGATGAAGTTTGCACGAAGGGGGCACAGGATAGGGTACACTTTCCTATAGGGACTACCGGCGCGAGAAAGCGGGAAAAGAGTGACGTACGAAGGTCAGAGCATTCCTAGCAATCATCCGGTTAAAAGGCATTTCCGAACTGTGGCCGATCGGGCCCTGACCCAGGCAAGCATACCCGATAAGGATCTTCTGCTTTATCTCAGTGATATGCTCACCCACTTCATGTACGTGGATAATCTCTATAAGTTGAAGGATGAAAACGGTGAGCGCTTAGGGTACCTGGCGGACATGATTGAGGTAGCCCTGGAAGCTCCTCGGTCAAGAAAAAAGGAATGCTACCAACAGATCGGGGACCACACGCTGTTTATCCTGGGAATGTTTCCCGAGAGCCTGACCTACGGAAGACGGACCCTGTCTCATTCCTACTATGTCGACACAGGGCGCCGCAGTTATAGGGTGGCCAGCGAACTGGAGCCGGACACCGAATCGACGGTGGTGTTCAGGAAACTGGCTGACAAGTACGAGCGTTGTGTGCTTTCGATCCACTGGGTTCGGGAGTATACGAACGATCCCTTCTATCAGTATATGCTTCGACAGTTCGGAATGACTGAATAAGATCGCAGACCACAGCCGGCAGACCGGCTGAAATTCAAAATCCCAAATCCCAAATCCCAAACAAATTCAAATTCTCGAATTCTAAATTCAAAACGAATTCCTTTTTTCTATTTTCTATTTTCTGCGCGCGAAGCGCGCTTAGACCGCAGACAGAAACTCTGTGTGAATCCACTTACATCCGGGTGATCCGTGGGTCTCCTGCCGCCTTCTTTAGCTTGGTCAGATAAATTCCGCTCAAAATCAGGATTCCTCCCAGGATTTGAAGTAGGGTGATTTCCTCCCCAATAAAGAACCAAGCGAAAAGGAGTGTCCAAAAAGGGACCAGGTTGGCATAGATGGCGGTTTTCGTACTTCCCAGGCGGTCCACACAGTAAAACCATATGGAGTAGGCAACAGCCAGAGAGAAGATGCAAGAATAGCCCAGTTCGAGATAACTCTTCGTGGAGATCTGTCCCCAGTTTTGGTCCACCAGATCAGGGAGTGAGATGAAAAAGAGGGCACAGGCGCCGACACTCAGGGTGAGAGTAGTGAAAGTGAGAGGTGAATAGCTTTTCATCAGGGTTTTACTGAAAACCGTGTACACGGACCAACAGCAGGCGGCAGCCAGTGTGATCAGGTCTCCAACCAGTGTCCCTGTGCCAACGGCAAACTCCGCACTTTCAATCAGGATCACCGCTACGCCGCCAAAGGACAAGAAGATGCCCCCCCAGACCGTGCGGCCCAGGTACTCATGCCCCAAGAGACGGCTCAAGAAAGCGGTGAAAACAGTCCCGACTGACATCAGCAGTCCAACATTGCCGGCCTTGGTCAGTTCAAGTCCATGGATGAACAGCGTGAGATAGAAGACATTGCCGATGATGCCCAGTACCAGGATCTTCCAGATATCTCTAGGCTGAAGATGAATTCGCCGTTTCAAAAGCAGCATCGGAATCCACAACAGTAAGGCCGACAGGGGGATACGCACCGCATTGAAACTCATGGGAGAGAACTCCCGCAAGGCATCCTTGGCCAGGGGTAAATTGGCAGCCCAGAGCAGGACCACCACCAAACCCAAAATGTCCGCTAACTCAAATTTTCTCATGACAAGGCTTGCCCATACCCGGTGTTATACTGCAGGCAGAAAGGGTAGCAGAAACCTTCCGACAATGGACAAGAGGGAACGGACTCGGAGGATCAAGGATCAGGCTCGTGCCTTAGGTTTTGAGGCTGTGGGGATTGCGCCCCTATCGGCGCTGCCGGGAGAGGCTCTGGAGGCCTGGCTGGCCCGCCAATATCATGGAACCATGGCCTACATGGAGCGGACATCCGAGAGGCGGATCGATCCCAGGAAAGTGTTGTCCAATGCCCGCTCTGTGGTTTCTCTTTCTCTGAACTATTTTCATGACTACGATCTTCCCTACGAACGTCCTGAACGAGGGACCATTTCTCGCTACGCCGCGGGAGAGAACTATCATGAAGTTCTGGGCAAAAGGCTGGAGCAACTTCTTGACTATGTACGTGGATTTGAACCTGAGGTGGAGGCGAAAATCTACGTGGATACCGGGCCTGTCATGGACAAGTACTGGGCTGTCCATTCAGGAGTGGGCTGGCTGGGAAAACACACCAACGTGCTGTCTCGCGATTTGGGTTCCTGGTTCTTTCTTGGGGAAATTCTGCTGAATCTGGAACTGGAATATGATGCGCCGGGTGCGGATTTCTGTGGCTCCTGTACCCGCTGCATCGATGCCTGTCCAACCGATGCCATTGTCGAACCCTATTTGCTCGATAGCCGTCGCTGCATCTCCTATCTCACCATCGAACTGCGTGAGGATATCCCCGAGGAGTTTCGAGAACCGATGGGAAATCTGATTTTTGGCTGCGACATTTGCCAGGATGTCTGTCCCTGGAATAGAAAAGCTCCTGTTTCTTCAGTGGAGGAATTCAAACCCAGAGAGGAAAATCGGGCACCCCAACTACTCGAGTTGGCCCGTCTCTCGCCTGAGGAATTTCAGAAGCGCTATCGGGGCAGCCCCATCAAGCGCGCTAAATGGCGGGGCTTTTTGCGCAATGTAGTGGTGGCGATGGGGAATAGTGGGGATCCGGAGATGATCCCAGAATTGGAAAATCTCCTCCAGCATGACGATCCCATGATTCGCCGGCATGCGAAGTGGGCGCTCAATGCCCTAGGACCTAGCCCGGAGGATGCTAGGTGCCCTGATCTTTAAGCAACTTCCCGATGAATTCGACGTGATAAACCCAGGCCCGCTCAATTTCTGTTTTTTCAGGGTGCCGGTACCAGCTTTCTTCCCATCCTGTCTTGTTGTTGAGGGACCATCGTACAAGTTGTCCGGGCTCATACTTCTTTCGGGAGGGTACCACGTCCAGTTCCCCTACGGTGTCGTCGGGATCCAGCATCTCAAGGATGGCAATTTTTGCCTCTGGCACCTCCTGAGTACATTCCGGATCCGAGTAAAAGGGGATCTCGGCATGAATAACACGGTAGGGGACAATGGGTATCTCATCGGTCACACCAGGATCACGATCTAACGAATTGGTAGCTTCTTTTCCAGACATCGTTGTTCTCCCTTTTCTCTGTAGGGGTCAGCCGGTGGCTGACCCGAGCCGTAAGACCAGCATATATGTACCATTGTGGCTAGGGTCTTTGCAATACTGACGGTTCGGACGAGCCACCGGGGCGCGCTTAATGGATCAAGGCCCCGCCTTGACCTCGGTGTTAACAGCGTGCTAGAAAGATTGGCCGAGGTTAGAAGATGGTTTCCTTAGTCCCTTTGAAGTTTGCGCAGGCACTGGCTGATGTAGCCGTGGAATTAAAGCAGGAAGATCAGGTGCTGGAAGAGCTGTCGAGTGTTTCTGCATTACTGGGCTCGCACAAGGAACTGATGGAAACGCTCACCCATCCGGCCATTCCATTTTCAGCGAAGCGGAACATCGTCCAAGAATTGGCTAAAGAGATTCCTCTGACCCAGACGGTGGCGAATTTTATTCTGGTTTTGATCGAGCGCGCTCGTCTACCTCAATTTCAAGAGGTGCTCGAAGCTTACGCGAGTGTATTGGACGACCTTCATGGCATTGTGCGTGCCGACGTCTTTGCCTGTGAGAAGGTGGACAAGGCCGTGGATCAACGTCTTCGAAAAGTGGTTTCGACTTTGACGGGCAAGGAGGTCGAAATCAAGTATCACGTGGATGAGTCGTTGATTGGAGGATTGAAATTACAAATTGGGTCAACCATTTACGATGGTTCGATTGGCACTCAGCTGGAGGAGTTTCGACGTCGTTTAGCCGGCAAGTAGAAAGAGGTAATGAGTTCAACTAAATCATGACATTGAATACAGACCAAATCAGCAAGATCATCAAGGAACAAATCAAAGATTTCGATACTGGAGTCGTGGTCAGCGAGGTGGGCACCGTCCTCTCAGCCGGTGACGGCATTGCTCGAGTGCATGGGTTGGAAAAGGTCATGTCGTTGGAGCTTCTGGAGTTTCCTCACGACGTCTATGGTCTTGCCTTTAATCTTGAGGAAGACAACGTAGGAACGGTTCTCTTCGGTGAGTTTCATATGATCAAAGAAGGAGATCTGGTCAAACGTACCAAGCGCATCATGCAAGTGCCGGTGGGGGAGGCTTTGTTGGGGCGTGTCGTAGACGCCCTGGGTCGACCGCTTGACGGTAAAGGGCCGGTGGAGACAGAAGAGTACATTCCCGTGGAAAGGCTGGCCCCGGGGGTGGTGGATCGTCAGCCGGTTCGCGAGCCCGTCCAGACCGGTCTCAAAGCCATCGACTCCATGATTCCCATCGGTAGAGGACAGCGCGAGCTCATTATTGGTGATCGCCAGACGGGCAAAAGTGCTATCGCCCTCGACGCGATTATCAATCAAAAGGACACCGACATGGTGTGCATTTATGTGGCCATCGGCCAGAAGCGCTCTACCGTTGCGCGAGTGGTGAAGACCCTCGCCGACTATGGCGTCATGGAGAAGACCATTGTGGTGGTGGCGGCTTCTTCTGATCCGGCCACGATGCAGTATTTGGCACCTTATGCCGGTTGCTCCATGGGGGAGTACTTCCGCGACACCAAGCGTCATGCGCTGATTGTCTATGACGACCTGTCCAAGCATGCCGCCGCCTATCGAGAAATATCCCTCCTGATGAGAAGGCCGCCCGGCCGGGAGGCCTATCCGGGTGATGTCTTTTATCTTCACAGTAGGCTTCTGGAGCGGGCCGCCAAGATGAGCGACGAACGGGGAGGGGGCAGTCTGACCGCTTTGCCGGTGATCGAAACCCAGGCAGGCGACATTGCCGCCTACATCCCCACCAACGTGATTTCCATCACCGATGGCCAGATTTTTCTGGAGTCCGATCTGTTCTACTCGGGCATCCGACCTGCAATACATGTGGGGAACTCGGTCAGCCGGGTGGGTGGTAATGCCCAAATCAAGGCGATGAAGCAGGTGGCAGGGACCCTGAGGCTTGAATTGGCTCAATATCGTGCCCTGGCCGCCTTTGCCCAGTTTGGCTCCGATCTGGACAAGGCGACCCAACACCAGTTGGCCCGAGGCGAAAGACTGACTGAAATTCTCAAGCAGAGTCAATATGAGCCCATCGGTGTGGATCAGCAGATTGTGCTGATCCTGGCGGCAACCGAAGGGCTTCTGGACAGTATTGAAGTCTCCCAGCTCGCAGAATTTGAAAAGGGTCTCTCCGAGTTTATGAACCTGAGCAGGTCAGACCTCTTAAAGGAAATCCTGGACAAGAAGGCGCTGGATGAAGACTTGCGGAAGAGACTACACGAAGCGATTACAGAATTTAAGACTCGCTTTGAAGACGAAAGAGCGGCCTAGCAGTTCTTAATCAATAACACACAGGGAGTTCACATTAGCCATGTCGGGTGGGAATGTTCGCGACGTTCGACGACGAGTGCGGTCGGTTCAGAATATCCAGCAAATTACTCGAGCCATGAA
The DNA here is from genome assembly GCA_022562935.1 of Acidobacteriota bacterium. Classification (GTDB taxonomy): domain Bacteria; phylum Acidobacteriota; class UBA6911; order RPQK01; family JADFOI01; genus JADFOI01. The sequence goes on along the minus strand of JADFOI010000080.1, from coordinate 7,393 downwards.
ATTTGTGGCAGCATCCAAGTTGAGGCGGGCTCAAGACCGGATGTTTTCCGCCCGTCCCTACGCAAATCGGATGCTGGAGGTGTTGAAGTCCCTGGCCGCTCGTGCCAAACCGGAACTCCACCCTTTGTTGGTACAACACGAGGGCGACAAGGTGATGCTGGTGGTGGTTACATCCGATCGAGGACTGTGTGGTGCTTTCAGCTCGAACATCATCAAGGCGGCTACTCGCTACATCCGGGAAGAAAACATCAATGAAACCATCAGCCTGACGCTGGTAGGTCGAAAGGGAGCCGACTGGTTTCGACACCGTCCCTGGCCCGTCCGGCATGAATACGTCAACATCATGAGCCGCGTTGATCTCAAGTACGCCCAGGAAATTTCCCGAAGCATCATCGATTACTATCTGGCCGGGGAGCTGGATGCGATTTACCTGGTGTACAACGAGTTCAAGTCGGTGGTCCAGCAGAAGGTGGTCATCGAAAAACTGCTGCCCATACAACGCCTGGACTTCGACGATCAAGAGGAAGTTCTTCTGGATCACATCTACGAGCAAACCCCGTCGGTTTTATTCGATCATCTGCTTGAACGGCATGTGGAAACACAGGTGTTTAGAGCCATGCTGGAGTCCGAAGCCGCTGAGCATGGGTCCAGGATGACGGCCATGGATGCGGCTACCCGCAACGCAAAGGATATGATTGAAAGCTTGACACTACGAATGAATCGTATGCGTCAGACCTCGATTACGACCGAAATCATCGAAATCATTGGTGGCGCGGAAGCACTGGTGGAGGACAAGTAGTGAGGACGAACGAAAGCAACAGACAGGAGTTCAGAATATGGCCGAAATAGTTGGAAAAGTGGTCCAAGTCATGGGGCCGGTCATCGACGTCCAGTTCGAGGGCGGACATGTGCCGGCGATTTACAATGCCATCCGAGTGACCTCCGAGGGTTTTGATTCACCGATTCCCATCGACAACATCCTTGAAGTGGCCCTACACCTGGGAGGCAATATGGTGAAGTGCATCGCCATGCAGCCCACCGATGGGATGGTTCGGGGCATGAAAGCCATCGACACCGGTGCCCCTATCACTGTCCCGGTCGGACGCGAAATCCTGGGACGTGTGCTCAATGTGCTGGGAGAGCCGGTCGATCAGGGAGGGGAGGTCAAAGCCAAGAAGACCTACCCGATTCATCGGCCTGCTCCAACACTGGAAGAGCAGAGCACGGAAACGGAAATGCTGGAGACGGGCATCAAGGTGATTGACCTGGTCCAACCCTTTTCTCGAGGCGGAAAAATTGGTTTGTTTGGAGGGGCTGGAGTTGGAAAAACCGTCATTATCATGGAGCTCATCCACCGAATTGCCACTCAACACGGAGGCTTTTCCGTTTTCGCCGGTGTGGGTGAGCGCACTCGTGAGGGCAACGACCTCTGGTTAGAAATGAAGGAATCGGGTGTCCTCGATAAGACGGCTCTCATCTTCGGCCAGATGACGGAACCACCTGGAGCTCGGCTGCGCGTCGGCTTGACCGGACTGACAGCGGCTGAGTATTTCCGAGATGAAGAGGGGCAGGATGTCTTGCTCTTCATCGACAATATTTTCCGCTTTACTCAGGCAGGTTCGGAAGTGTCTGCTTTGTTGGGCCGTATGCCTTCGGCGGTAGGATATCAACCCAATTTAGCCACCGAGATGGGTGAGCTTCAGGAGAGGATCACCACCACTAAGAAGGGGTCCATTACCTCGATTCAGGCCATTTACGTGCCCGCGGACGACTACACGGATCCTGCTCCTGCGACCGTCTTTGCTCACCTGGATGCCACCACCAACCTGGAACGGTCTATTGCCGAACAGGGCATCTATCCGGCTGTGGATCCGCTGGCTTCCACCAGTCGTATTCTGGATCCCCGCGTCATCGGCGAGGATCACTACAGTGTGGCGCGGCAGGTACAGGGGATTCTGCAGCGGTACAAGGACCTTCAGGACATTATCGCTATTCTGGGCATTGATGAACTCTCTGAGGAGGATAAGGTGACGGTCAGCCGAGCCCGCAAGATTCACAGATTTCTCTCTCAACCCTTCTTTGTTGCCGAGCAATTTACGGGAATAGCTGGGAAATACGTCCCTATTCAAGAGACCATCCGTAGTTTTAGGGAGGTCGCTGAAGGCAAGTACGATGAAATTCCTGAACAGGCTTTCTACATGGTGGGCGGGATTGAGGAAGTGCTGGAAAAGGCGGAGAAGATGGAGTAAGAGTAGCCCGCTTCGCGCCTAGAAAATAGAGAAAAGAGGATAGAGAAAAGAGAATAGAGAAAAGAGAAGAAAGAAGAGAGAAGAAAAAGAGAGAGAGGGATTTTGGCTGAGAAGATTGAGCTGGAGATTGTCACACCTGAGCAGTTGCTTTTCAGCGGGAAAGTTGAGGAAGTCGTTGTGCCCGGTTCCGAAGGGTATCTGGGGATCTTACCCGGACATGCGCCTTTGTTGTCGGAACTCCAGATCGGAGTTATTTCCTATCGCCAGGACTCTCAGGAAACTAAGGTTTTCTGCAATCGGGGTTTTGTAGAAGTGCTTCCCGATCGTGTCTCCATATTAGCGGAAGCAGCTGAATTTCCTGATCAGATCAATGTGGAGCAAGCGAGAGCCCATCAGATGCAGGCCGAACAGCTGTTGCGTTCCGATGATCCGGATACGGACTACGCTAAGGCCCTGCTCGATCTTCGTGAGGCACAGATCAGGCTGGATCTGGCCGAACAAAGCACCGCTTCGTGAGTTCGGAGCGCGCTTCGCGCGCGTTCTAGGTTCCAGGTTCCAAGTTCCAGGATTGAACTTGGAATTTCTAATTTTGAGCTCCAACGGAGGGCACGTCTGGAATGTGGGAGGCACCTCAGGTGCCGAATCCGTTGAGTTCGGTGGCTCTCCTCTACCCTAAAATGCTTTCTTTGCGCTATGATCAGGTTGGAAGCATGTTGGGGGATGGTGTAAGGGCAACACACATGGCTCTGGACCATGGAATCGGGGTTCGAATCCCTGTCCCCCAGCCAATCGGACACGAATTCAGGAGAGCACAAACTCACGATGAAAGTGGCCGTGACAGGGGCAACCGGACTGGTCGGGGGCGCCCTTTGTCGACACCTCATCCAAGCCGGTCACCAGGTGGTGGTTCTGGCTCGAAACCCTGAAAAAGCGCGAGGACAAATTCCTCAAGTGGAAGCGGTGGTCTGGGATGCCACTTCGGGTCCCTCTCCCGTGCAAGCTCTGGAGGGATTGGACGCAGTGGTCCATCTGGCCGGAGAACCCTTAGCCGCAGGTCGCTGGACTTCTCGGCGGAAGAAGATGATGGTTGAAAGTCGGGTGGCGGGTACCAGGAACTTGGTGGAGGCCCTTTCCCAGTGCCAGAATCCTCCCAAGGTTCTCGTCAATGCTTCAGCGATCGGTTACTACGGAAGTAGTGAGGATCAGGTGTTTGAGGAGACGAGTCCCCCTGGGCAGGATTTCCTGGCCGAGCTGTGCCAGCAGTGGGAGAGCGAAGCCAAGCGGGCGGCGGACTCTGGAGTCCGTGTGGTGCTGGTGCGTAGCGGGTTCATTTTATCCACCGAGGGTGGAGCTCTTCCCCGTATGCTCCCGCCCTTCAAAATGTGTGTGGGTGGCCCTTTGGCCAGCGGAAAACAGTGGATGTCCTGGATTCATATCAAAGACGAAGTCGAAGCCATTCAGTACGCTATTGAAAAGGAGGAAATTGAAGGCCCGCTGAACTTGACGGCTCCCAATCCCGTCACCAATGCAGACTTTACCAGTGCATTGGCACTAGTCTTGAGACGCCCGGCTTTTTTCCGTGTTCCTGGCTTTGTCCTGCGATTGATGTTTGGTGAGATGGCGGAGACTTTACTTCTTAGCGGACAGCGTGTGGTACCCCGCAAGTTGGAAAAGGGCGGCTATCGGTTTCGTTTTTCAGAGTTAAGCAAAGCCCTGGATGATCTCCTCGGCTAAGCACCGCTAAGGTGCCTCCCACCTCGAAGCGCGCTCCGATCACTCTTCCAGCGGCTCCAGCTCAATATCCAGGTGAAGGGTGCGGTTGGCCATGATGGTCATCTCGGTCTGGTAAGGCTCATATCCAGGCGCTTCAATCCGAAGATCATGTTGACCGTCGAGAATGGTATAGCGGTCCCTCTGGGTAGCGAAGTCGCGGGCACTTCCAATGAGCATTCCGTCGATGAAAACAAGAGCCTTTGCCGGGTGGACCTGGAAAATCAAGTCGCTCGTATTGGCTCGTACAATCTCTGTATCGATAGGGCCAACAACAGCCAGAAGGTATATTTTGGGGCTTGCTGCCCAGTGGGCGTCAGTCACTGACTTGCGGTATCTCCCGGAATGAAGGGGAGGGGCATAAATCAAGGGAGTCGAGTGAAGGTGACTCTGGACGTACAGATCAGGCCGGAAGAAAAACAGGGTACGGGAAGGGAGGAAGAAATGATTCTGGGGAATGCGAAGAAAAAAATGATCCCCTCGCAGCGGGACGGAGAAGGCCAGAGTGGCAAAGAAGAATAGGAAAAAGCCTTTCGTTATGCTCATGGGCCTTTTTCTATTATAGATGGAACTACCGGTAAAAAGTTAACCTCTTTCTTCAATGGGTGTGTGGTCGTGGTGCCATCATGTCTTTACGACAGCACCACAGCACCACAGCACAAATCCTCACATCTCAATCACCCCACAGGCCAGGCGAACGCCATCACTTCTGGAGAGGTCGAAATTATCTTCGTCCGCTTTGACGACGACCGCCTTACCGAGGACGGAATTGGGTCCCTCCGTAAGGGAGATGAAATCCACAGTCATCTGAAAGCTGGCATTGCCTTCCGCATCGGCCTCAATGTTTCCTAAATCGCCGGCGTGATGGGTGGGAGAATCCGGAGCTCCATGTTGGGTATTGCCGGGATTCAAGTGGCCTTTGGCACTGCTTGCATCCGGTGAGCTGCAATCCCCTATTTCGTGGATATGAAACCCATGTTTGCCGGGCGCCAAACCACTCATCTCAGCAGTAATCTTGACCCTTCCGTTCGTTTCCTCAAAAGTGACGCTTCCGCTGGCTTCGCTTCCCTCGGTGGGAAACAAGTCGACAAAGGCCGTAGCCATGACTTGGGGTGGTGGGGGTGTTTCTACGGTTTCCGGTGTTTCCTCGGGTGTTGAGGCACAATAGGCAAGAAAACCTACACTCAACAGCAAAATGATTAAAGAGACTGCCTTCCTGTCCATCTGTAACCCTCCTTAGGCCTGTTCAGGATCTCATTATAGGGGCATTTCGGGCGACTGCAAACTGATCTTCCCAGGATTGCAAACAAGGAGCCGTGCCTTTTTTAGGTCATCGGGCTGAACTTGGTTCCCGTCCAGCCCTGTGCTAATATGCCGAGGCATACACACTTTTGGGAGGAGAGTATGAAAATATCCAGCAACAATTCAAGGTTGTTCGTACTTCTATGTTCGGCTGTTTTCTTGGCAGCTGCTTGCACGACAGCACCTGAGCCGTCGGCGGGATTTCAGCCGGAGGTCTTGCCGCTTCCGGCAGATCCCTCTGACTATGCTCCCATATCGAGTTATGCGGCCATGGATATTCCAGCAGACAATCCCATGACTGCCGAGAAGGCCGCTCTGGGGCGGCAGTTGTTCTTTGACCAGCGACTGAGCGGAGATGGCGAACGCTCTTGTTATGGATGTCATGTGAATGAGAAAGGTTTGTCGGATGGAAGGCCCACAGCCTTGGGTGCCTTCGATAAAGTTCTGACTCGCAACTCTCCTACGCTGTGGAATATTGGATATCATGCGGAGTATTACTGGGATGGCCGCTCTAAGCCGCTGGCCTCTCAGGCCCTGGCCGCCTGGAGAGGCGGTAATATGGGCGCAGATCCCGATGAAGTGGTCACCGAGCTCAATGGCATCGAGGGTTACCAAGATCAGTTTCAAGCCATTTTCAATGAGGATGCCACTCCCGAGAACGTTTCCAAAGCGTTGGCCGCCTATATGCGGACGATTATCAGCAGCAATACCCCGTGGGATCGCTGGCAGGCTGGAGATGAATCGGCAGTGAGCGACGCAGCCAAGCGCGGTTATGAGGTCTTCCAAAACGCGGAGTGCAACAATTGTCACGATGGTGTCCTTTTTACCGATTTTCAATATCACAACACCGGAATCGGAATGGAGGCAGAGGAACCGGACGTGGGGCGTTATCGGGTCACGGAAGAGGACCGCGATCGCGGGGCCTTCAAGACTCCGACCCTGCGGGATGTCAGTCAGTCGGGTCCTTATTTTCACAATGGCAGCGTTGCCACTTTGGAGGAAGCAGTAGATTTCATGCTGGATGGTGGACAGGACAACCCCTCCCTGGATCGCGAGAATCTTAAGAAAGTCGATCTGTCAGACGCGGAAAGAGAAGATTTACTGGAATTCCTAAGCTCACTGGACGAGTCTGTAGAACTGAAGGCACCCCCACTGCCTTAGTAGAGATTAGGGACAGGCCCCGGGGGGCCTGTCCCTAATCTCTACCTGGCTACTTCATCACCTTGCTTCTGTACAGTTGGGCAATTTCCTGAGAGTCCTTTTTTACCTTCTCAATGAGTTCAGGCGGGTTCAGGGGTTTAGCAAAAGGGGCAAAGCTGAGCACCAGCCGTGAAGGGTATTCCAGTGTTTCACTGACCAGATTCAGCACGACTCCACCATTTTCGGCCTTGGTCACGGAAGAACCCCATCGTTCTTTGATCCACGGGGCTACTCTGGAGTCGAAATAAATCTCAATTCGGAGAGATCCCATCGACTTCAAAAAATTGTGTTTATATTTGTTAGTTTCCACTTCTTCTGGGGGGGAGAACTTTTCCCGATGAAGTTTCACAGACAGAATGCGGTCGAATTTGAAGGTTCTCAGACCCTCCCGCAGTTCGCAATAACCTGTGAGGTACCAGTAACCCATCTTCTTGGTAAGAAAATAGGGATGAATCACCCGCTGAGTCGTGGTGTCGCGTGTTAAGGAGTAATAGTCGATTTCCGCTTTCCGGTGTTGATCAATCCCCTGGCGCAAGAGACTGAAATAACGAGAGACAGGCCGCGAGGGTTGTTCAAGAACAATACGGTCTTCCGGGCGGGCCTCTAGATCAATTGAATTGGAAATCGCCTTCTCGATCGTATCCTGTAGAGATCGCACCGTTTTTGGGTCTACTTCCGGATCCAGAAGTTTCAAGGACATCAATAGGGCCATGGCTTCGGGACGAGTCAGGCGCAAGGGACGATTCAGCATTTGGTCAAACTCGACATAGACCTGCTGATCTTCCACGTAGATGTCCACATAATCATCGGGACGAAAAGGGGGCTTGCCGATCAGGAGCATGAAATCCAACTCCTTCATCAGCTGCTTGGGA
>JADFOI010000182.1 GCA_022562935.1 Acidobacteriota bacterium | reverse complement strand
GCCATAATCGGGATCGGCTCCCCCGCGTCGGACAGGCCGATCCTCCGGCTGTGAAACAGTTCCACGGGAGGCGGACCGAAATGCAGCAGACCCAACCCCATGCGCAATGATTGGGCGCCCTCGATAAAAAACGGGCGCTTTTCCCTGAAGAAAAGACTGAATCGAGTCAGATTGACCTGCTGTGCATCCACCTCGACTTGTCCAAAATCGGGATTGAAAGCCAGGTCAGCGGTGAGATTTGAGGTCACGGCAATCTTGAGATCATCGATGCCCACATCCCCAACTCCCTCTGTCCCGAGGGGAGAGGAAGTGGCGGCGAAGTTCTCCACTCCCCCCAGAAGGTAAGGACGTATACGCAGGCGTTCCGCTTGCTTGATATCGATGAGTCCCTCCAGATGTCCCGCCTGCGAAATGTGATTAAAGCCAAAGTCGCGTTCCCAACCTGACCAGTAAACGGACTCGTTTTTTCTCTTGATGATCCGCTCGAAATTGATGCCCCAAATCTGTTCCTCTGCTCCCGAAAACCGGAGTATCTTGAAGGGGATGGAATATTCGGCGCTCCAGCCCTGATCGGTCATCACCGCCGCCGCAGTCCACTGCTCGTCCCAGGCGTGGTTCAACTCAGGCGCTTCCTCTCGAATCACTGCATCATAGCGGGTCCCGAGTGGGTTCAGCCGGAAGACAAAAGCATCGCGGTGATCATGGAATGAATCGATAACGACCGTGAAGCTGTCATCGTTTTCAAGAGTGCTGTCCCTCTGCAACTCGGTGGCCCGGATCTGGAGCGGTTCGCTGTCCAGAAGTTCGACGCCTATATAAAGGTGAGTTTGATCATACAGAATGTAGACTGAAGTTCGTTCGGTCGCTGCCTCTCCCTCCACAGGCTCCCTCTGATAGAATTCCGAAGCTCCAGTAACATACTGCCACACGGGATCATCCAGCCGACCGTCGATGACGGGAGCTTCCTCCACCCTTTTAGCGTTCATCACAGGGGTCTCTTGAGTCTGAGAGGGAGAGGCTTGAGCATAAGCCTGCGGGGCAAGAAACAGGACTGCGCTTTTCAGAAGACAAGCCCAAAAAACTCTTCTGATCAATTGATCCATCTTAAAAAGGTTTTAACTCCGCGGTGAACCTCCATAAAGTTCACGGTAAGAAGAAGGCACAGAGCCGCACAACCCAAAAGGACTGGAGTTCTTCCTAGCGCTCCGGGTGGGCTGTCGAACAACGATTCAATCCGCAGTTTCAGATCCCTGTGGTTGTCCGGTGCATAGGTTAGAGCCATGGCTGGAGGACATCCTGTCGTTTTTGCTCTTTCAAACTTGAGAATCGTCGAGGCCACTCGATCTGCAGCAAATCCAAGTTTCATGGATGCCTGATCGCATTCAATTTCTACCCTCCTTTGCCATTGCCGGCGTATGTATCGAGCTCCGGGTAACCAGTATTCGCAAAAGGTGAGAAACAAGAATCGAAGCGGGTCTTTTTTCCTAATGTGCTCTTTCTCGTGCGACAAGACAATATCCTGCTCTTGTACAGTCAGTAACTCAACCGCCGCCTGGGTGAGATAAACACGGGGATAGAGCAAGCCTGCCGTGAAAGCTACCGGAAATCTGCTCGGTAACAAGCTACAAGAAACAGATTGACCGTTGGCAGTCTTTTCAGGAAAAACGCCACCCAGCAATCGATAGGTCGGAAGATACCTGCGGTAGGAACGAACCGCACCGATCACGACGACAGCAAAGCACCCTAGAGCAACTCCCCAAAAGAATACACTCCCCTGTGGAGAAGACTGAGTGTGAGGATTGGACAACCACCCGGTGGAACCCACCCAATCGAAGGCCAGAGCAAACCCACCCAGAAAGGCCCCCATTAGAATCGGAAGTATTCCCCAAGCAAGCCAAAAGTCACTGGAAAGGCCAATTGAACCGGTTCGGCTCATCCATCTGACAAACGGGTACTGGAGCACAGCCATTCCTGTGCATGCAGCAAATCCGACCAGTAGGGAAGAGATGAGCAGATAAAAGAGTGAATCGATCATCAGCCTCGTTTACGCCTCACTAAGTCGTCGAGTTCCTCGAGTAATTCCTCATCCGTCGACACCAGATCGACAAAGGTGCTCAGGATGGGTCGGGAGTTCCCTTTCAAAAGTCCCTCCAGAACATCTCTCGTCACCATTTCGTTGAACTGCTGCTGGTCAACCACGGAACTGTAGAGGTAGACCTTCTCTTCGCGGCGGCGAGTCAGTAGCCCTTTCTTGCATAGCCGAGAGAGTATCGTCGATACCGTTGTCTGGGCGATTGTACGTTCCATTCTGAGGCGATCCAGCACCTCCCTGGCAGAGCAGTTAGGATTTCTCCACACCTCTTTCATCACCTTGCTTTCGAGTTCTCCCAGGACCTGGGGAACGCCCTTTTTCGAGGGTCGGAATACAAATTTCATGATGTCTATTCTACAGCTTGTAGAAGCTTAGCCCAACTGAGTACATGGGTCAAGAATTTAGGAAACCACTTGGAAAGAATCCTGCTTCCAGGTTGGTGTGACGGAAGTTCCAAGTTCAGTAAGAAATTTCCCCTCGGGATCTGCACCCTATTCTGTACCCCACAAGGAAATGAATCTCATCGGCGTGCTCGAAGCTGTGAATGGCTGCGATGTTGGGGTGGTTGAGTGAGGCCAGGAGTTTGGCTTCCCGTTCAAAACGAGCCAGCCGCTGGGGGTCTTGGGTGAACTGCTCAGGCAGCACCTTGATGGCAACTTCACGGCTCAGGTTGGTGTCCTCAGCGCGGTACACCTCTCCCATACCGCCCTGGCCTATCTTCTCCAAAATTTCGTAATGGGAAAGTGTCTTACCGACCATGGGACTCCCCTTCACCGCGCAATGCAGTTGTGCCTAATGTTACGCGTGGAGGGGTTTAAAGGCAATGGGAATCAGACAGCATGGGAATCAGACAGTGATGTGTACACCGCCTTTCTCAACTTCCTGCAAACATCGAGTGTGTCCGTAAAACAGAATGTTTTCTGACACCGAAAGCCAGGATTATCACACTGGTTTCATGCAGGTTCTAGAGGCTGTGCTGAGTTAGGGTTTTTCTGACACCCTTTCTTTCATCTCCATTAGTATAACCTGGGTCGTTGGGTTATGAGCCTACACGCGTATTGTCTCGTCTTTCCTGCTCAATCATTTACGTCCTTCTTGTTTCCTGGTGTTTCCTGTTGTTCGGGGAGTTCTGTGGTAGAAATGTGGTAGAAAAGCCGGGTCAAGACGCCAAATTGAGTCACCGCATCAGGTCGTGGCAAACTCCTTTGTAGGTATTCCTTCTCCTTCTAAAGGTATTGCTTTACTAACTTCCTTCACGGAATCATAAAAAAAAATAAAAAGTTCTTGACCCCGTACTAAGGTACAGGGTGCATCATAACGTATTGGAGTCACAAAAATGGCGTTTACCATTGGAGAAGTAGCCAA
>JADFOI010000079.1 GCA_022562935.1 Acidobacteriota bacterium | reverse complement strand
TGCTTGACCCCCGTCTCCCTGGCTCAGGACACGGAGAAAAAGGTCACCGCGGTTCACATTCAGTCTCCCATTGTCATCGACGGAAACCTGGACGAACCGGAATGGAGCCTGGCCCAGCCTGCCACCGGTTTCATTCAACAGGAACCGCTCATGGGTGAACCCAGCACCGAGCTCACCGAAGTGCGATTCCTCTACGATGACGAGAACCTGTACCTGGGTGTGTACTGTTTTGACTCTGCGGGCCCGGAGGGGATCACGGTGACCGATATCTCCAGAGACTACGTGCCCCGGGAATCGGATACCTTCACCATGGTCTTTGACACCTTTAACGACAAGCGAAACGGCTTCATCTTTGGCACCAACCCGGGAGGAGCCAAGCGAGACGGTCAGACGGCCGGGGACAGTGAGAGGAGAAACTATGACTGGGACACGGTTTGGCACGTTAAGACCAAGATCACCGAGCAGGGCTGGCAGGCTGAAATAGCGATCCCCTTCCAAGCTCTTCGTTTTCGCGATGTCGAAGAGCAGGTGTGGGGGGTGAATTTCAGCCGCAGAATTCGCCGCAAGAACGAGTACATCCACTGGTCACCCGTACCCCGGCCTTACCGAACCAGCCGGACTTCCCTGGCGGGGGAGCTCAACGGTCTGTCCGGAATTCGCCAGGGCCGGAACCTTTACTTCAAACCGTACCTTTTGGCTCCTGTGGTTCGTCGCGCTGGCGATGACGTGGATTTCATTCCCGATGTGGGCTTTGATGTGAAATACGGGGTCACATCGGAATCGGCCCTGGATGTCACGGTCAACACCGACTTCTCCCAGGTGGAGGCGGACCGGCAGCAGATCAACCTGACCCGCTTCCCTCTCTTTTTCCCCGAGAAGAGGGAGTTCTTTCTGGAAAATGCATCCCTGTTTCAGGTCAGAAGGGTGGGCCGGGGCTTCAGGAACAGCAGCCGTGATCTGATTGCCTTTTTCACTCGTCGCATTGGCCTCTCCCAGGGTCGCGTGGTCCCCATCCTGGGTGGAGCCCGCTTCACGGGTCGGGTGGGCCCCTATGGCCTGGGATTTCTCTCCATTCAGTCCAGTGACTTTGAAGAGCTCCCTTCCACTAATTTTACGGTGGCACGGGTCCAGAGAGACATCCTCCGGAACTCCGATGTGGGCGGCATTTTCATCAACAAACAGGGCGGCGGCCAGTACAATCGCACCTATGGCGTGGACAGCCATCTGCAGTTCTTCCAACACCTGGAAATCGCTTCCTTCTTTCTGAAAACGGACACTCCGGGACTGCTCGGGGAAGACACTTCAACCAGCGCTTTTGTGGGGTGGGCCGACCCTCGTTACGACATTCAGGCCGAGTATCTCTCGATTGAAGACAATTTCAATCCGGAAGTGGGGTTCGTCCCTCGCAAGGGAATCCGCAAGAGCCGCGGGGAGTTTAACCTCAAACTCCGACCCGGGGAGGGAATCCCCTGGATGAGGGAATTCAGGCCCTCCACCGGAATCGAGTACATCACCAATCAGGCCAACCTGGTGCAGAGCAAAAACTTCGACCAGACGCTCGAGGTGGAACTACAGAATGGCGGCTTATTCCAGTTCACCCACCGGGTTGAGTTTGAACGACTGGATGAGCCCTTCTTCATACAACCCGATCAGGCGATCCCCGTCGGAGACTACGTGTTTGGGTCGATCAGCACCCATTTTTCCACCGACAGAAGTCGTATGTTCAGCGGCAACATCGACCTGAGAGTCGGGGAGTTTTTTGACGGCCATCAGGATTCCTACGAGGCCGGCCTCCGTTTTCAGCTCGGTGCCCGGTTTGCGACCGATGTTTCCTGGGAGCATGACGATGTGGATCTGCCCTCGGGCGCTTTCTCCACCGATCTGGTGAACACAAGCATCGACTATTCGTTTAGCCCTCGCATGTTCCTAAACGCCCTCATTCAATACAACAGCACCCTTGATGAGATTTCCAGCAACATCCGCTTCAATTTCATTTACAAACCCTTAAGTGACTTTTTTCTGGTCTACAACGAGAGGCGGGCTGCCGGCGGTGAGGTCATCGAGCGGGCCCTCATTGCCAAACTGACTTATCTGTTGGATTTCTGACGGAATTGGGGACTGTCCCAAGAATTCTCCCAGAATTCGGGGACTGTCCCCAATTCCGGTTAACGCAACGTCTGGTTGAAGAAATCGATGGTCCGTTGCCAGGCCAGGGTGGCTGCGGCCTGATCATAACGGGGCGTGGTATCGTTGTGGAAGCCGTGATTGGCACCCTCATAGATATGGGCCGTGTAGGTCACGCCGTTTGCTTTGAGGGCTGCCTCATAATCCGGCCATCCCTTGTTGACTCGCGTATCCAGCCCTGCATAGTGCAGTAAAAGAGGGGCCTTGATTTTGGGGACGTCCTCGGCAGCGGGCTGCCCGCCATAGAAGGGAACCGCCGCAGCAAGATCGGGGAGTCGTACGGCAAGCGTGTTGACCATGCCTCCCCCGAAGCAGAAGCCCACAACACCGATTCGCCCGCTGCATTCGGGATGTGATTTCAGGTGGAGTGCAGCGGCCACGAAATCCTCGGTCATGTTCCCCCGATCGAGCTGCCTCTGCAGGGTCCGGCCCTCATCGTCATTGCCCGGGTAGCCCCCTAAAGGGGTGAGGGCGTCTGGGGCAAGAGCCAAAAAACCGGCCAGGCCGGTGCGTCGTGCCACGTCCTTGATATGGGGATTGAGGCCCCGGTTTTCATGGATCACCACAACCCCGGGCAAGTTGCCGCTTGAATTGGCAGGCCGTGCCAGGTAGGCCCGGATGGTTCCGGATCCCTGCGGGGAAGGGTATTCGATGGTCTCGGTCTTGAGTTGCGGATCGTCTTCTGGAATTTGCTGCGCTTCAACATACTTAGGGTTGAGACTTTCCAATATGGCGGCGGCCGACAGGCCGCCCACCGCGAATTTGGAGGCACCCTCCAGGAACTCACGGCGGTTGATCAGGCCGTGAACGTAGCGGTCAAAGAGGTTGAGAACTTTTGGATCAAAGTCGCTGGCTTTTTTCATATCCGTGCCTCCTCATGTTCCAGGGTCCAGGTCAGGTTTTGAATTTTGAATTTGAAATTTGTTTTGAATTTTGAATTTGGGATTTTGAATTTCTGGCCCTTGGCCAGTCGGGTTCGGCGGCAGCTTCCTTACCGGCGATGTACCCCAGGGTCGTGCATCGGCCTGTGCCATGCTGACTGCACCCACCGGCCGACTCTCCTCCGCAGTAAAGGCCCGGGATGACCTCACCCTTCACGTCGATCACCTGGCACTTCATGTTGATCCTGAGGCCCGCATAGCTATCGTGTACCACAGGCCCGGCCCAGGCAGCGTAAAACGGCGGGGTCTTGATCTTGTACTGAGGGGAGGGTTTTTCGAAGTCCGGGTCGTGGCCAAAATCCACAATGGAGTTGTAGCGGGCCACCGTCGCTTTCAGGTTTCCAGCCGGCATTTCGACTTTCTGATAGGGGTTCTTCTTTAGCCTGGCTGTTAGTTCCGCCAGCGTGTCGGCACTGAAGAAGTAGAGGGGATCGGTGTTGGGTGGCTTGGGATCCCATTTTTCCCGCTGCACGGCCTCGGCGTCGAAGATGGCCCAGGTCGGTCCCGGTGCGTAGTCGGGAGCGGTTGATCCCTCGTTCATGGCCAGGGCGGCGTCCATGTAGTTGGAGGAACCGTGCTTGACTCTTCTGGCGTTTCTCCAGTCCCCCGGGATATAGGGGTCCAGGAAGCCGGCCACGCTCCCTCCCGGCCAGTTTCCCTTGGTCTCATCGTAGAACCTCTTGCCCACCTGGTTGACCAGGATCAGGTTTTGCCAATCGCGAACCCGCAAACCCGTGGCTCGGGCCAGGGGGAATATGGGGCTACCGGGTCTCCAGGTGACGTAAAGATACTGAGCTCCAATCAGGTTCCGTTTTCTGATGAAGCCGTTTCTCTCAAAGGTCTGGTTGGCCGTGCCCCAAAATGAGGCCCCGATGGCCATGCCGGCCAGTTCTCCGCTGGCGTCCTGAGGGGAGTAGGGAGCACCGCCATATTGGATTTCCTCAGTCACTCTGGGGTCGAGCATCCTGCGAAAATGGACGTTGCCCGTGTGTCCGCCGGTGGCGATCATGATCGCTTTTATGGCCTTGACGGTAACGGTGCTTGCGTTCCTTTCGATATTGCCTTGGGAGCGGAAGCTCCCCAGAGGAGTAGTGGTACCGGGCAGGATAGTGGGTGTGTAGCTCGCCTCAATGCCCAAGATCCGTCCCGAGGTGGGAGTCTCGCGGAAAATAACGTCCATGTGGTAGTTGAGCAGGAACTTGACGCCTTTTTCTCGGGCACTGGCCTCCAGCGGCCTCATGAGGTTGGTGCCGCCTGAGCCCGAGGGAGACTCGAGGCCGGGTGCCTGATTCCTGAGGGTGTGATTCTCCCGGGGTGCGGAAATGCCCAGGGCGTGCCCGCCCCTGGTGTCCGGGACCTTATCCTCGAATACCACGCCATTCTCCACCAGAAATTCGTAGGTGGCGGCCTCGTTGTCGGCAAGAGCCCGCTGGATGCCTCGGTCGTTGTATCGGTAATCCGGCATCCCGTTGGATTCCACGATGGACCAGTCGGTCAGATCCCGAAAGAGAATGTCCGGCGAGTCCTTGATCCCGTATTTCTTCTGAGCAGGGGTTCCACCACCCAGAGCGACGTTTCCTCCGCTCAGTATGGCATGGCCGCCGATGTCGTAATTGGCGTCAACCACGATCACAGTGGCCCCTTCGTTGGCTGCCCGGATGGCTGCGGGGAGTCCGGCGGCCCCGGAGCCGATCACCACAACGTCGGCCTCGAGATCCCACTGCTCGGGAATGGTGGAAGGTCCACTTGTCTGGGCCTTCAGGCTGGGCAGGGCGCCTGCGCCGGCTAATGCCATAGTTCCGGCCCCTGCCCCCCGGACAAACTCTCGGCGGCTGATTCCTTTTTTCTTTTTTTTCTGGGAATTCACGATTTTCCTCTTTTCTGCCTGGTCATCACTCACCCAGCGCGAATACCATCAAAATGTTGCTTCCT
Source organism: Acidobacteriota bacterium (assembly GCA_022562935.1). GTDB lineage: Bacteria > Acidobacteriota > UBA6911 > RPQK01 > JADFOI01 > JADFOI01. The sequence goes on along the minus strand of JADFOI010000079.1, from coordinate 11,433 downwards.
TCAGGAGCTTTCAGCTCCGGGTACAATCGGCCTATGTGGCGCTGCCCACCCGTACCTTCTCCCGCACCAATGGCCACATATTGTTTCCCATCGACGGCATAGCTTATCGGATAGCCGGTCACAGGACCGCTGAGCGGAACCTCCCAAAGCACCTCGCCGGTCTGGGCGTCAAAGGCCCTGAAGTATCGATGGAAATCACCCGCAAAGACCAATCCACCCGCTGTGGTCAACACAGAGCCGATGGCCGCGCGTTGATCATACTTCCACAGGAGCTGGCCCGTGGAAGCCGAAACCGCAGTCAGCCTCCCCACATTACCGCCGGCACCTTCCATATGCTCGATTTGACCGAAATTGAGTCCTGAGGCGCTGACCTCTGTGGGCAGGATCTCAAAGATGATGCATTCATTGCTGACCGGGCTGTAGATCGTGTGGGTCCTGGGGTTATAGGCGTCGGTCTGAAACAGTTTTCCCCCGCGCATTCCCGGGCAGACCAGGTGTGAGGTTCTGACTTCCCGGGGAATGATCTTTTCGTTCATGATAATGGCACCCGTCTCGGAATCAATGTACTGAAAGATGTTCTGGTGGGCCACCAGCTGCCGGTTCCAGAGATGCTCTCCCGTCTCCCGATCCAGAGCCCACAGGATGCCGGTCTTACCCAGGGTGAAAACCAGCTTTCGCTGAATTCCGTCAATCTCCACATCGGCCAGGATGGGATTATCCTGATGGTCCATGTCGAAGTTGTCGCGGGGCTGCATCTGGAAGAACCACTTGATAGCGCCTGTCTCGGCCTCCAGGGCCAGGAGGGAGTTGGTGTAGAGCACAGCGCCGTCGCCGGTTCCCTTGAGAATCTCCGGATAGGGATAGGAACTGCCGGTGGTCCAGTAGACCAGCTTCAAATCGGGGTCGTAGCTTCCGGTCAGCCAGAAGGAGCCCTTCTTGCGTTCCTCATAAGGCACACCACCCCAGGTCGCGTTGTGCTCTTCCGGGTCTCCGGGTCCGGCGATTGACTCCCTTCGCCACAGCTGTTTTCCTGTTGCCGCATCATGGGCAGTCATGAAGCAGGGTATGAGGGTACCCACATTGCAGGAGAGACCGGCAAAGACTTTGCCATCTGCCGCGATCGGCCCGGCCGTGTAACGGTTGCGCTGCTGATAGTCGGCCACTTTGGTTTCCCACACAACGCTTCCCGTTTTCGCTGACAGCGCAACCAGATAAGCATCCGCTGTTCCCAGAAAAATCTTATCCTGATAGATGGCGATATTTCGGGTGCCTCTGCTTCCGGCGTCTTCCGGCAGCTCTCGACGGTACTCCCAGATCAGCTCGCCCGTACGTGCATCGAGGGCTTGCACCAGACCATTGGAATGGGGAAGGTACATCACTCCCTTGTAGACGATCGGTTCCTGTTCCTGCTGCCCATCCTCCATCGGCCACGCCCACGCCAAACCCAGCTTTCCAACATTCTGGCGATTCACCTGCTCCAGTGGGCTGTATCCGCTGGCGCTGTGATCGCGACGCCACCTCAACCAGTCGCCTGGATCGGGATTTCGAAGGACAGCGTCGGTGACCGGAACAAAGTCCGATTGCTGTGCACCCACTGGGCTGACAGCGGCTGCGATGATGATCAGGGTAGCTAGGAACAGCACTCTCAATCTCACAAGTGACATAGGTGTACTCCAGAATCTTTATACAGCTAATAGATGGCCCATATGCCTGGCGTTCCCAGTTCCAGGAGGTTCCCATCAGGGTCTCGAAAATACAGGCTCGTTCCGCCTCTCATCCAGGAAACCTTGCTCTCGATTTCAATATCTTTCTTGCTCAGCCACTCTTCCCAGGTAGCCAGCTGATCCGGCGAGATGGAGAAGGCGAGATGCGACGGTCCCTCCCCATCAATAGGAGGAATGGTGCCACCTGGAAGGACCGCGGGTTGGGTGGAAGCACCTTTCTTGGCCAACAGGAGAACCTGGCGATCTTCAATGCTAAGCGCGATCAGGCGATCCGGACCCCCGTCAATCTGCTGATATCCGAAGACCTCCTGGTAAAAGCGAAGCGAACGCTCCAGATCTTCCACCCAAAGCTGTGTTTCCAAGACTCCGTTGATTTCCGGCATGGTTCAAAGGATAAAGCGGGAGGGGAAAAAGGGCAATCAAGAAGCGATGTTCCTTGCGGTCTACCCTTTGAAATGACGTTCCACAATACGCCCTGCAGCAAAGACGGCCACAGTTGACAGGGGGACGCCGGTGGGGCCGGTGGTCACCCGAGGAATCACGCTATTATCACAGACAAACAGATGGTCCACATCATGGGACTCGAAATAGGGGTTGACCACAGAGGTTTTGGGGTCGATCCCCGCCCGACAGGCCCCCACCAGGCGTGAGCCTGTGGTCCGACTGTTGAGGGTCACCGGGATATCGATCGGAGTGATCTTCCGGGCCCCCATTTTTGTCAAAATCTCATGGGCCATAACCAACCCCTCTTTGGCCCGGCGAAGGGTCAGGCTGTGATCGCCTCCGTAGACCATCTTTCCACTGGGGTCCATGGACCAGCGCCCCGAGGGCTTGGCCACATTGGGATTCAGTGATCCCGTTCGGAATATGCCCTTCTCTTGCATGAACTTTTTGTGCTCCCGACCGAACTCCGGAGCAAAGACGTCCAGGGCTGCAGCTTGGGGAACCTTTCCATCTCCAAGCTCCGAGCGAAACAAGAGGCGTCCTTCGCCATCGGCCCGCACATCGTCGATCATGAAATATCCTCGGATGCTACGGAGCTCGCCGTCACCCAGGGGCTCGTCGAAAAGGGCACTCATGCCCGGGATTCTGGGATGGCCATCGATGTGTTTTCCGATGTTCGAATTGACCACCGTAATCGGGTTGGCAGCCCATTCCGGCGGCCCGTAGCCCGAGCGCATCAAAAGCAGCGGCGTTTTCCTGGATCCGCAAGAGACGATAATGTGGTCAGCCGTCATTTCGTAGGTGGAGGTCTTGCCGCGACAGATCAAGCCGCGGGCTATCCCACGCTCCCCCTGGGCATCGATCAGGATCTTCTCCACCACCGTGTCGGCTATGATGTCCACCCCGTACTTTTCTGCCTTAGGGATATACGATGCCAGCGTGCTGGAGCGTGAGTCGTACTTGCACATCACGAATGTGCGGCAGTTTCCGCAGTAGATGCAGTTGCGCCGCGCCCCGATCTGTCGGCGGGGGTCGTACCCCATCTGCTTGGCTACCTCATAGAAAAGCTTGTTGCCGCGGGTGTTCACTTCCTCGGGATACTCGTGGATGTTGAATTCCCGGCGGATTTCTTCCACCGCCTCGCGGAAATTCTCCTCGGTCCAGTCCACCCCGGTTTCCTTTTGCCAGTGAAGGTAGTCGATGGAGAAGGGGAGCAGCGCCGAAGCCTGCCAGTGCAGTGAACTTCCTCCTACGATCCGCGCCCCCCGATCCTGCCAGTGAAAGGCGGGATCGCTGCCTCCCAGGTTGGTAAACCTGAGGCGTCTCAGTTCAGATCCGTAGCCTGGCTGGGGGGTGCCTTTGAGGTAGGGCCCTGCCTCAATCAGCGCCACTTTCAGTGGCTCTCTCGTTGTTGGGTTGACGCCCTTCTGGGCGATATTGGCGGCCAGAATGGGCCCGGAAAAACCGGCCCCGATGATGGCCACGTCGTACCTGGACTCAGCCATAGTCTTTGACTCCTCCCTTTTGGGTTCAGAAAGTCACCGCGCCAGCGGGTCAGGTCGAAGCTGGAACTTGACGACCTTGGCCAGGGTCCCTTTGCCCCCTTCACCGTGAAAGGGGGTTCGGGTTCCCCAGGTGGTCCACAGCCCCTTGCCTTTCCAGCCGCCATTGGGATCATCGATCCGGCCATCCAGTCCTTTGATGTAAAAGCCCATCGGATAGGGAACGCGCAAATTGAGGAATTTCCCATCCACGAAGGCCAGCAGCGACTCATTCAGATTACCGGTGGCAAAGGGCACGTCTGTGCCCAGTCCGAAGGTGTCGAATTGATCCACCCAGGTGTAATAAGCGGACTCGGCGCTGCCCGAGTCGGTGACGTTCTTGAGCTGCGGTCCCGGGAAGGGATAGAGCGTCCATCCTTCCGGACAGTGCTGCCCCGTCGCCTTGGGCCCGTTGAGGGGCCCTTTGCATTTGCGCCGGTCGAAACTGGCCAGGTGTCCGCTGGCCAGCGGTGCCCAGACGACGCCGCTTCGGTCAACGTCTATGCCATGTGGGGAGTAGCCGTGAACGGGCGCACTGGGGTGATTCCAGGGTGGTTCGAAGATTTCCGCCAGAGCCGTGGCGGGCGGGTTGTCTCCGGGAGTCAGCCGAACCAGGGAGCCGGGGAAGCCCATCACCGATCCCCACACGGAACCGTCAACCGGACTCACGGCCACACCATAATAGGTTGCTCGGATTCGCTTATCCTTTGTGGAATCGAGTGGCTGGTCGGGCTCCACATAATCGTCCCGCTTGCCGTTGCCGTTGGTGTCGAGAATGAGCGCGGTCCAACCCTGCGACTTCTGCTCGTCGCCGGTCTCGTCGAACATCTTCCGGTTCAGCCAGCCCACCACGTCGCTGCCGGCCACGCCGCCACTGGTCCACAGTGTGTGATTGGCATCCTCGGCGAACTGCAAATGGTGGGTGGAAAAGCAAGTGTCGACGAGGGTGAATTCCTTGGTTTTGGGATCGTACATGGAGAGCTGGCGGCCGGAGTTTTCGATAGGGAACAGCTTGGCCGAGGGATGGTCCGACCCTTCCCGACAAAACGGCTGAGTGGCCCGCGGCCGGATTCTGGAGGTGAACCAGACTCGCCCCTTTTCATCCAGCATCGGGTTGTGAACGCTGGTTTGACTATCCCAGATGCGTTCGTCTCCCCAGTAGGGCGATGGTGCCGCCATGGGGAGGGAAGACTTCGAAGAGGGAGTCTCCGGATCGCGGACAGGCACCTTCACCTGGCTGGCCCGATGTTGGACCGGGTCCAGGATGGGCACGAAATCGGTACTGTCTTCAGGAGACCCATAAATGGGGCCGTTGGCGTTGACCGTGGGGTTTCGCTTGTCGGTGGCGATCGAGTCGTGGAGGTAGACCTTGGGGCTGGACCAGTCCCACTGGGTGACCACCACGTTGCGTTCCACACCTTGCGGCCGCTTCGGCTTGGAGGCTGGCAGTTCACCGGCGGCGATCCGATCGGTCCAATCGGCAAACAATTCGAGGGAACGCGCGCGGCCCATACGGTTGATGTTCCTGACCATATATCTCATCGCTTGTCCTGATTCGATACGCCGCTGCCATGCCTCTACCGAGGAGTCGAAATCCCCCAACTCTTTGGGAATTTCTCTCGTCGCCTTATTGCCCAGTTGGTGACACATGATGCAGCCGTCACTCTTGACATCTCTGAGCCACTGGCCTCGGTGTTTGAAATTCTCGCTCACACCGTTGCCATCGGGCCCGGTGCCCGGAAACTCACTCTCCTCCGGAACGGAAAGCATGGAAAGCCAATAGAGAGGCGGATAATACTCCGCCGCTGCCGCCGCACTGGGGGCCAGCACCGCTTCCAGGTTCAGGATCTTGCCCGGTTGGGTTCGAACCTGCGGAGAATCGACCAGCCCGTAGCCGCGTACCCAGACGCGATATTGTGCCGGGGGGAGGTCGGGGATCAGATAGCGCCCCTGTTCGTCGGTGACCACGATCTTGATAAACCGGGTGGGCAAGTCGGTCGTTTCTGCGATCACCCAGACACCGGCTTCCGGTCCCTGGCTGCTGGTGACCAGGCCGGCCAGGTCGTCGTTGTCAATACGGATCTCCTGGGCATTCAGGGCCGGCCAGGCGATCAAAAGGAGGGTGATACCTGCTACCCACAGGCCTCTAGTTCTCCATGGAGTGTCTGTGAAAGTGAAGGTGAGGGCACTCAACACGCGTGTCATGGTCGGACCTCCTAATCATCGCAAAGGATATGCCTGGAGGCAGCCGAAGGCAATCTTAGCCCGATTCCATGACGGAATGAGCCCTGTTGCCTCACGTAAAAATCTATCTGAAAGGGTATTGCCTTCGCTTGAGTGGAGGATGGCGTGCTTTGTTGCACCCCACCTGAAGAATTTGAAAAAATTTTCAACTTGCCAGGAGTCTCAAGCCCTTTTTCAGGACCTGCGTACCATCGCTCGTGTTGAAACGACCAAAACGACCACACCTAGTCTACCTCCTTCTGACGGGAATAGGGCTTAGTCCCACAGATTCCATCCAACTATTTGATTTCAAAGCTGTTACACCGATATTTGGGACTATGAAAGACTTTGCAACTTTTGTGTAAGTAATTGCAATTAAGGGAGTTATGGCAAGAGAATCTTGTATTTTCTTGCCAAAGTTGGCAAACTATACAGCCTAGGGAAAGGTCCATTTTTCGATTAGGTTATGAGAAAGAGTGTTCTGTTTCTTATTCTTGGCTTTCTAACGATTCCCGCTTTTGGGGATGTTGAGGACGTGGCCACTCTTTTGCACGACACATACGTAGATAATTGGACCATTGTAGCGGATCACTCCAGTACCTGGACGGGAAGTTTCGAGATGTCGGTTCACTCTAGCGTCTATGAAAATACTGCTGGAGATTACACATTTGTTTTTGATGTAGTGCCTACTGTGGACGGTGTTTTTGCACTAAATCTGGGGGGAGACTTTTCTTCTGCGCAGCAGGCTGAAGGTTTACATAGTCCCGGTGGAGCTGGCACTCTCTTTTTTAACGTAGACTTTGAGGGGGACATGAGTGTTGTCATACTCCCCTCAGTCGACACTGGTGAGCACTTCATATTTTCATTTCTGGTGCTCTCTTCTGCTAACACCTCCTGGGAACTTTACTATGGGAATGCCCTCGGCGGAGCCGGGGGGTACACGAGTGGTTGGGCTTATGCCCCCGGTGTTAACGGGGACGGTAATGGTCCGACCGCTGTCCCCGAACCTTCCACTCTTCTCCTTCTTGGCTTTGGTCTCGTAGTGGGAACAGCATTCAGGAAAAGATTCAACTAGCCAACCTACCCGATCTGAGAAGACAATCACTCGGAGTGGCGGGGAATGGCCCCCAGGCTAAAGAGGGTGTCGCAAAAGCCCACTTGATTTTGATTAAGGCCTGTAGGGGCGCACGGCTGTGCGCCAACAAACCCTTTTTTATCAATGGCTTATAGGGCGCAAGGCGTGCGCCTCATACAAGACACCTGGGTCAGCCGACTTTTACGACACCCTCTAAAGCCTGCGGCTCTGACTGTTTTTCCACTTCATCCTAAGGCTTTACTTTTAGGTAAGTAAGCCTAAGATAAATGCAATCGCCCAGCCCGGATTATGCATAGTCCGGGTTGAGCACTTGGGAATGTGAGCGATTGGGGATACTTCTTTTTCGACTGATCGGAGTGATGGGGTATGAAGAGCTATCTTGCTGCAAGTATCCAGATGTGGGTGGGCAAGAGCGAGGAGGAGAACCTCAAGAGATGTCTGGAAAAGCTGGATGAGGCTGCCGCCAACGGCGCCAAGTTGATCGTCTTTCCCGAATCTGTGAATAGCAGCGGGCCCTACGACACCCGGCAAGAGGCCTTTGACAGGGCATTGACCATTCCCGGGAAATTTACCGATGAATTCTGCACAAAAGCCGCCGCTCACGGCGTTCATGTGGCCATCAATCTGAACGAAAAGTCAGAGTCTCCGCGGGTCTTTCACACCACCATCCTCATTTCATCGGCCGGGGAGATCTTGGGTAAATACAGGAAACACCTGTTGTGGGGCGATGAGTACGACCATTTTGTCCCCGATCGGGCAGGGTTTCCTGTTTTTGAGACGGAACTGGGCCGAATCGGGATGTACGTGTGCGCCGATGGTTTGATCCCTGAGACCACCCGCTGTCTCGCCTTGAACCGAGCCCAGGTGCTGGTGAACATGCTGGCCTCCAAAGGGCCTGATGAATCGTGGCTCCATGTTCCCGCCCGATCGAGTGAGAATCGGACCTTTGTCATCTCGGCCAACCAGGTGGGTCAGCCGGGAGAGTTGAGACCCCGGGTAGGGGGCGGCCTGATCTTGAGTCCTAAGGGAGAGGTGATCGCCAAGGCGAGTGAGGTTCATGAAGACATTGTCTACGGGACCATTTCTCCGGAGGAGGCCGACGATAAGAGCTGTGGGGAACAAAACGACCTGTTTGTCGATAGAAGACCGGATCTCTATCGCCTCTTGTCCGAGAAGACAGAAAAATTACCCCTGTTTCAGGATGCTCAACAAGCCGGGGAAGAGAGCAAGCTCGTCAAAGTGGCCGCCGTGCAGGTGGATTGGCAGCCCGATCCTGCTCACGCCCTGGAAAGGGCCCTGGAAATTGCCGAGGATACCGCTTCCAAGGGGGCCAAAATCCTGGTGCTTCCGGAGTTGTTCCTGTTTGAAAAGGCCTCTCTGGGTGAGAGGTTGGATGTCGCGGTGAAGGAGTCTCGAGAGGCCCTGGATCAGTTCAAAAAGCTGGCCGAGGCGCATTCCGCCTATGTCACTTTGAGTTTGGTGGAGAAGGAAGGAGAAAAGTTTTATCACTCGACTTTCCTGATCGATGGGCATGGGGACTGTGGCACATACCGCAAGACCCACCTGTGGGGATCAGAAAAAGAATGGGCCCAGCCGGGCGATGCCCTGCAGGTTTTCTCCACTCCCTATGGAACGGTAGGGATCATGGTGGGTTACGAGGCCTTATTCCCCGAAATTGCCCGGGTCCTGACCTGTATGGGAGCCAGCCTGATTCTGCATCCTTGTACCTGGGAGCTGGAGGACGACCCCTCGCTCACGGTGAGGATCCGCGCCGCCGAAAATCATATCCACATCGTCTCGGCCAACCGGCCCGATTCGCCGGCAAAAAGAGGCAGCATGATCACGACCGTTCATCCCTATCCCACTCAGCCTCACTGGAAGGTGCGCTATCCTGGGGTTGAGGAGGCGCCCCCAGGGGTTGAATTTCATATTCTCACTGATATCGATATGAATGGCCCCCGCCAAAAGACCATAGCGGTCCACACCGACCTCATCAGGAATCGCTATCCCGAGCTCTATGGAATTTTGAGCCGGCCCAAAGAGAACATCCCAACTACTTAAGACTACTTAAACTCGGGCTGGACCGCCTGGGTGCCGAAGCCCTGCCAGGCTGCAGGAGCTTTCGACTTTGCTGCCGCTTGTGAAGGGGGCAGGCTGTTGTCCCAGTGGCGGCCCACGAAACGACAATTGGTCACGCCATCGGAGTCGTCTGAGGCCAGCCAGCAGATGGGTGCCGTCATCACCTCCGGCTGCACCAGCGCGGAGCGGTCCACCGGCGCATCCTCTGCAATGAGACCCGTGTTGGCGAGGCCGCCCGGCACCAGAACGTTCACGCTGACCCCGGTGGATTCCAGTTCTTGGGCCCAGGCACAACTGGCGGCTTCCAGCGCCGCCTTGGACGGTCCGTAGGGGGTGTAATGACGCCGAAGCATGGTATCGAGACTGGTGGTCACGTTGACGATCCGTCCCCAGCCCTGCTCGATCATGTGAGGTGTCGCTTGGCGTGCCAGCATGAAGGCACCCTTAAAGTTGACGTCCATCAAGCGCTGCCAGCGTTCGACGTCGGCCTCCCAAAAACGCAGGGGCTGGCTCATGTGGTTGTGGCGAAGCGTCCTCATGCCGATGCCGGCGTTGTTGACCAGAACGTGGAGGGCACCGAACTCGGCAAGAGTTTGCTCGAAGATCCGCTCGGAGTCCTCGGCCCGCCCGACATCGGCGATGATCGACAGCACCGAGCCTTTTCCGTTGAGTTCGACCGCCTGTTTGGCGATGGGTTCAAGCGCTGCTTGATCGATATCGACGAGGGCCAACCGCGCGCCTTTCTCGGCGAGACCGAGAATCATGGCCCTTCCCAGGCCCCCACCGGCGCCCGTGACGATCACCACCTTGCTGCTCAAGTTTTTCTTGGACATCGGTTGATTCCCGCTGGATCTTACATCGGATGAAACCCACTTTTTAGGCCCTCCGTAAGCCCTTTAATTTCATCTAAATAGCTAAATTAGTTGAATTTAGAGTGGAAGTCAACTATAAGCTGGAGTCAGCTATTATTAGTTGATTCTTGCTCCTGGTGGGCACAATTCTGGGCACAGTCATGACTATGAGTCTCAAGAAATTAGAGGAGTGGCTCGAACCACACTTAGCGTCACAGAAAGTGGTCCCTGAGGTACAGGAGCCGCTAGGGTTGTGGTTTGAGAGTCGGAAGGACGTGATTGCTAAGACCCTTCGCAAGATGAGGCGGGGGGCGCTCAAGGAAAGAGATGATTCCCTCGCCATACTAAAGGAGATTTTCGATATCGTCGTGTTGTGCAAGTTGAGCGAGCTTCAATTGCAGCATTTTGGGGACGTGAACCTGAAGGAACTTCAAGATCCATTGTTTAAAGCGTCAAGGGGATTGGATGCCCTATGGCTGTTGGGGAAAATAGATCCCTATCAAGGGCTACCGGAGGATCACAGTTTGTCCTGGCCGCAGGTTGCAGAGTACCTTGCAAAGCTGGGGCGTTCCATTCCCACTCAGCCCAAGAAAGGTCCAGGCCGACCAAGTGAAGGTATCTTAAACCTTCTGCCCTATATGGTCTGGACTACCTTTAAAGCTACGACAGGGAAGAATCACTACAAGTACGTCTTTGAGATCGTCAAAGCGGCCGGGTTCCGGTGGATGGAGCAAGAAAGTTTGGAAAGAACGATCAGACGTATTGACAGAAGACTGGAATCAAAAACCGGACAAAACCCCTCCTAATATCCCCCATTAAGTCCGATTTCTTCGACCTTCTTTCCCTTATAGTAGAGTTCAAGTCCGCACAAATCAGCTCGTTGCGGATTAGCTAAATCAATCAAAAAGGAGACAAAGTTTATGAGAAAACAATTCCTCAAGAAGATATCTCCGCGTCTGCTAACTGTAAGAGAAGCCGCAGAATACATCGGGCGTACCGAGACTGCAGTCCGAGAACTCGTATGGAATGGAAAACTGGCCCATATCCGCACCGACCGTCGTGTGATGCTTGACATTCGAGATTTGGATAGTTGGATCGATACAAACCGTGTAGCTGAAGAGAGCAGGTCTGATGATCACATCTTGTAACAAGAAAAAACGTTTGTGCGATGAGAAGTCTGAATCCCACTAAGAAACAACGTGGGAGGGTCATGTCATGAGACCCAAGTCAAACATCATGACAAACAACCATATCCATAAAAAGGAGGTAAAGACAATGAGTTTTGAAACCTTAACAATTAAGGTCACAGGTGGCCCGAAGGGACAGGAGAGATCAAAGTCAATACAGGTCAAAAAGTTCCGTGACCTTCCCTCTGCGTTCGAGTTCTTAAAGCTCACCGACGGAAACGGAAAGCTCACAGCGTATGGAAAAACGTATCTTCTCCAGGCAGTCAACTCCCAGCACCGACGAAATAT
>JADFOI010000181.1 GCA_022562935.1 Acidobacteriota bacterium | reverse complement strand
TGCTCATGCGCTCCGGATACGGGCCCAGAGAGGTGTTAGGAGACCGGTTGGTGGTGGAAAACAGCAATGTGGGAAGACACCTGGACGGCGACATCGGTCACAGTGTTCACGCCCTGTTCGACATCGACATCAAAGGCTCATACGGCGGAGTAGAACGCTACAATTTCAGAGTTTCCCAGGCAGAGCTCGGCTATCACACTCTGGGAATCCGTGACTCCAAGATGGCGGCGATAGACGAAGCCTATCCACACGTCCTGGCCCTTCACGAATTTGCCCCCGAACTTGGCTGGGAGCACAAGAAGTACATGGAAACGGTCTGCAGGCGCCTTGGATCGATCGTTGCGAGGGTCGGCGCCCCAATCTGGGACAAGGGAGTGGTCACACCCACCGGCACACACGTTTACAACCGCCGCCATCCGGGAATCCTGAAGAGCTTGAAGGAGGGGACTGAGTTCATCGTTGAGCTGTACAACAAGATGGCGGTTCGCCCCATCAAAGTCGATCCGATCCCCCCCAAGCGGTTCGCTATCGGACACCAGACCAGCAGCTGCCGGGCCGGCGAGAGCCGCGCGAATTCAGTGGTGAGCTCCGATTTTGAGTCGCACGACGTGGAGAATCTTTTCGTCAGCAGCGCCGCCGTCATTCCCTGTGGCAACCTGTCCTTGGCCCACATTCCGGTCTGCGTGGTGGCGGCCTACACCTGGCGGCGGATGGTGGCGAATCATTTCAGTCGGGGAGGCTGATGATGGAGGAGAAAGAGATCAGGAGTGAATCGAAAAAGAAGCGAAGTGCTCAGAGTGAGAGCGGACTGTCGCGCCGCGAGTTCGTCAAGCAGACGGGTGCGGCCAGCGCGTTCTACTGGGTTCCGCCTAGGGTGGGCTCTCTGGCGGAGCCGACCGTCCAGCGGCTGGCCATCGTCTCGGCCATGGGGGATGCGCTGATTCCCTCGGCACCGGGGGACCCGGGCTACAAGGATCTGGAGGCCTACGGGATCAGCCAGGAGGTGCTCAAGGGCCTGCAGGCTCTGAGCGATGATCTGCTGGGGGCCTTGAACCGGAGCAGCCAGGGGCTCTTTGACGGAAAAAGCCTGGTGGAGCTGGAGGAAAAGGAGCGGGAGAGGTACCTGAAGGCCATTATCGGCGGGGAGTCGTTTGTGGATAAAGCGACGCTGCTGAAGCTGCAGAGCGCCTACAAGATGCTGAGGCTGAGAATCCTGACGGTTTACTACCAGAACTTTCCTGAGAACCGGGTGCCTAAGGATGCCCGGGGGGTGCCGACCACCCAGGATCCGCACCAGATTTCCAATCCCAACACCCGGGAGCTGGTGACGGGCTGGGATGTGGCCAACTACCCGGGGCCGGTGACCTGGGAAGAAGAAGAGAGACTGCGGGCCAGAATGAAGAGCATTCGGTGGGAGGGGGAATGAAGGTGCGAGTACCAACACTGCTCATTTCTGTCCTCTTTTTGGGACTCATATCCGTACAGGCTGTGATCCGTCTCCAGGCACAGGAGGGAGAAGCGGAGCAGGATCTATCCCTCCTCCTGCCTGACGAGGAGGGGAAAATACTGGTGGCTGCCTACTGCTCCATGTGTCATAGCCTGAAAAACACCCTGGTCGGATCTCGTAATCAGGAACAGTGGGTCAACACCATTGACAAAATGGTCTTTGAATATCATGCCCCAATTAGCGAGGAGGAGGTCGAAGTGATCAGCAGCTACCTGGAGAAGCATGCAGGTCCAAAGAACCCCATCAAAGAGATTCCTATGGACATCAATACTGTCTCCAGGGAGGCGTTAGCTCGACTTTCCTTCCTTTCCCACGAAGATGGGCAGCGCATCATGCAATTTCGAGAAGAAAAAGGACCCCTATCAGACATCGAGCAGCTGGCCGAAGTGGTAGACACTGAAACCATCAAGAAGTTGCGACCCTATCTGACGATTCACCCACGCTGACACTGGCATCCGTAACACAATAGGCACCCCATGCACTGATATTCTGAGCGATCACTTCTATTTGGGAGTCTTTCCCCTCGGTGTAAACAGTGCCCTTCCCTTCCAACCGTACTTCAAGCCGTGTGTCTTCCCGTCTTTCCTGATTCATCAGATAAACGCTCTTGCCAACACTAGCAGTTTCATATGTTAGGGGGAAGACCCAAGCAGAAGGGCAAACGTTAACACAGGGTGATAGAGGAACACTTGGCAATGTGAACACCAAAGACTTAGGACACAGATAGCTAGTTAAGTCGTTCCCCCGAGGCAAAGGGCTTTTCCGTTGCCTTTAACCCCTTCCCCGCGTAACATTGGGCAACTGCATCGAGGGGGAGTCCTATGGTCGGCCAGACGATCAGCCATTACAAGGTTCTAGAAAAGATCGGTGAAGGAGGCATGGGAGAGGTGTATCTTGCTCAGGACACCACACTGGACCGTAAGGTTGCGCTGAAGTTCCTGCCTGAGGAGCTGCAGCAAGACTCCACTGGTCGAAAGCGGTTCCTGCGGGAAGCGAAGTTGGCGGCTGCCCTAGATCACCCCTTTATCTGCCATATCCATGAGGTGGGGGAGGCGGAAGGCCAATCCTTCATCTCCATGGAGTACATCCAGGGACAGACCCTCAAGGACAAGTTAGCTGAAGGGCCTCTGCCCTTGAACGATGCACTCGAAAAAGCCACGGAGGTTGCCGAGGCTCTGGAAGAGGCCCATAAACAGGGCATTGTCCATCGCGATCTGAAGCCTTCCAATATCATGCTGACCCCGCAGGGTCATGTGAAAGTGATGGACTTTGGCCTGGCCAAGAGGGTCACCACAGCAGAAGGTCAGGAGCAAGACATCACGACAGCACTGACTGAGCAAGGTGCTACCTTGGGCACCGTCCCCTACATGTCCCCAGAGCAAGTCCGTGGCCAGGAGGTGGATACTCGATCCGACATCTTCTCTTTTGGTGTGGTTCTCTATGAGATGCTCACCGGAGTGAATCCCCTCGCAAAAGGATCGGCCATGGACACGGCTACTGCCATCCTCAGTGAAACTGTGCCTCCTCTCACTCGATACACGGAGGACATCCCCGTACTCCTTCAGCACACCGTCAAAAAGATGCTGGCCAAGGAGCCGGATAGCCGTTACCAGCTCATCCACGAGGTGCGGACTGATTTGGGAGAGCTGATGGATGAAATCGAGAAGGCATGGGTGGAGCCCACAACGGCATCGGCGATTGGGCAGACCAGAGCAGGACAACCTGGACGATGGAGACGGACCGTCACCCTAGGTATAGTTGCCCTAGCAGGCGTCGCCATAGGCGTGGCTCTCTGGAGTCTGACGCGGTCCTCTCCACCTCCGCAACTCAACAAATTGGTCGTTAGCCCATCACCGGAAGCACCTTTGGCAGAAGTTAGGTTCAGTGTAGTGGCCATCTCATCTAATGGAAGACGCATTGTCTATGTCGCTGAAAGCCAGGGCACTAGACAACTCCATCTCCGCTCTCTGGACGAGTTTGTGGCCACGCCGATTCCTGG
>JADFOI010000078.1 GCA_022562935.1 Acidobacteriota bacterium | reverse complement strand
GTGGGGCGCCCTGCAAAAAGGTGCAGAAGTTCCTCGAGCTCTCTCTGGAACTCCTCATCGGAACGGGCTTCCCCATAAGCCTCTTCCAACTCTTCCAAAGGGGACATGAGCGTTTCCGGCACGAATACGCCCCCGTAGGGGCCAAAATGGCTTGAATCTGAAGTCGGTGACTTTGATTGTTTACCCATTTTTTAAACTCACTCTCCTAACTCCCGTCGGAGCGCGCTTTGCGCGCGTTCCAAGTTCCAGGTTCCAGGTCTTCCTATCTTCTGTCTCCTGTCTGTTGTCAACACTCAGTCCTCTCTTCTCTGTGGTCTGCGGTCTATTGTCTATTGTCCGTTGCCAGCTGTCAGTTCTTTCTTCTGGAAAGACGAGTATGCATAGGTTCTCGTTACGAGGCGGGGTGAGGGAGTTTGGTGCCAGCCCCAAGTATTCTCCTTTGAATACAGGCGTTTCCGCCAGAATTCTGGGACTGTCCCCAAACTCCTGCCCCAGTCGATCGGCTTCCGACTTCCTCTTTTGTCAGTTGTCAGCTATCAGTTCTTTCATCTAATAAACACCGAGTCTTTCATCTAATAAACACCGAGCCCGAACGTTATCTAATATGGTAAGAGCGGTAAAAACGACTTCGAGGTTTTATGAGCTCATCAGGTCAAAGCGAATGGATTCGATCAGCACTGGCTCGATACGAAGGCCCTCTTACCCGCTATGCTGCCCATCTTACGGGTGACATTGAGCGAGCCCGCGATGTGGTTCAAGACACTTTTCTACGGCTCTGCTCGCAAAAGCGGTCCTGGGTGGATGATCATCTGGCCCAGTGGCTTTTTACCGTATGTCGCAACCGGGCCTTGGATGTTCGGAGAAAGGAAAACTGTATGAGTTTCACCGATGAAGCCCAGTTGGAGGCTCAGGCAACACAGGAACCAGAGCCTTCCAGCGTCTTGGAGCAAAAGGAAGAGCTGAGCCGGGTCCTTCATATCCTGGAAACACTGCCTCCCAATCAACAGGAAGTGATCCGTCTGAAATTTCAAAACGGTTTGAGCTATCGGGAAATGAGTGAAGTGACCAGCCTCTCGGTCAGCAATGTGGGCTTTCTGCTCCACACCGGACTCAAGACGGTCCGCCAGAAACTCGACGCCTGGTCGCGCTCGAGTTCCACACCCATGAGGAGGATCAAATGAATATCGATCCTAAAGATCCGAGATTGACAGCCTATGCCTTAGGTGAGCTCGAGAACGAGGATGAGCGTGTTGAAATCAAAAAAACCGTGGATGGTTCTGAAGAGCTGACCCAAATAGTGACTCAGATTCGCCAAACCGCTGCCCTGATGACCGAAGAGCTGCAAAGAGAGCCTTCCCCCGGTCTGTCCCAGAAGCATCAGCAGAGAATTGAGAGCGAACTGCAAGGGCCTGTTGGCTTTTTCTCTTCAAGCCGGGGCAAGTGGGCCTTGGGTGGAGGACTGGCGGCTGCCGCCTGCTTGATTTTTGCCGCGGTTCTGACGCCGAATCTCCTGCAATCGCGCTCAGGTTTGAGTACCGTGGCTGAGCTTCGCCGAGAAGTGGATGTCGTTTTCTCACAATCGCGCGCCCTGGATGAGCAATTTGCTGAGGAGCCTGATCTTCGCTACCAAGAAAGCCCGGCAGTTCGGAACGAAGCCTCAGAAGTGGTTGCCCAAAAGGAGGCTCCTGCCGCCGCCAGCAAGCTTAGAAAAACGACCGAACCCGAATCCCAGCCTGTGCCTAGTGCCCCCGGTGTGGGGACTGTGGGAGGAATTGCGGGAGGAATTATGGGAGTCGAGCTCACGGAGTTTGCCCAGGTGGGTCGGAGTCGAGCCGACATGCCGGCTCCTTCCGAGCGAGGTGCCGGATCTTATCTTTACAGTTCTTTGACCCAACCGAAGAGCGAAGCTGAAGCTCCTGCGGTTGTCGCCGATGCCCGACTGCCGGACTCCTCTGCGCCCGATTTCAACACCGAAGCCTACGACCGAATTGAGGACAATCGATTTCTGGAAGTCGCTCGGAATCCTCTTTCCACCTTCTCCATTGATGTGGACACAGCTTCTTATGCCAATGTTCGCCGCTTCTTGCAGCGTGGAACGCTTCCCCCGAAGGATGCGATTCGCATTGAAGAGATGCTGAATTACTTCTCCTATGACTACCCTGTGCCCTCGGGAGAAGACCCCTTTTCGGTCAGTGTGGAAGTGGCCCAGGCGCCCTGGGCATTGGAGCACCGATTGGTCCGTATCGGGCTCAAGGGCAAAGAGGTGGAAATGGAGAATCGGCCCTCCAGCAATCTGGTCTTTCTGCTGGACGTCTCCGGATCGATGCAGCCCTCCAACAAGCTTCCCTTGCTCAAGCAGGCGATGCGCCTGCTCGTGAATCGGCTGGGCGAGAAGGACCGAGTGGCCATTGTGGTCTATGCGGGTGCCTCGGGACTGGTACTGCCCTCCACTTCTTCGGATCAGAAGGAGAAAATCCTGGCAGCTCTGGAGAATTTGGAAGCGGGAGGATCCACCAACGGGGGATCCGGGATTCGTCTTGCTTACCAGATCGCCGTCTCTCACTTCATCTCGGGGGGAATCAACAGGGTGATTCTGGCCACCGATGGTGACTTCAATGTGGGGACCACCAATCAAGGAGATCTGACCCGGCTCATCGAAGAAAACGCCAAAAGCGGGGTCTTTCTCACCGTGCTCGGTTTCGGGATGGGCAACTATAAGGACTCGACCCTGGAAAAACTGGCCGATAAGGGCAACGGAAATTACGCCTACATCGATAACATCAATGAAGCCCGCAAGGTCCTGGTCGACGAGATCAACTCGACTTTGGTCACGATCGCCAAAGACGTCAAGATCCAGATCGAGTTCAATCCGCTTCAGGTCAGCGCTTACCGGTTGATCGGTTATGAGAATCGGCTGCTACGCCAGGAAGACTTTAATGACGACAGCAAGGACGCCGGTGAGATTGGCGCCGGTCATACCGTCACCGCACTCTATGAAATCGTACCCGCAGGAAGGGGACTGCAAATTCCGGGTGTCGATCCGCTAAAGTATCAAACGCCGATGGGTACGACCGGAGTGGCTCAAAGCGGCGAGCTCCTGACGCTGAAGCTCCGCTACAAGCAACCCGATGGGGAAACCAGTCGACTCCTGGAGTTTCCCGTTCGAGACGGTAACAAAGCCTATAGCCAGGCTTCGCAGGACTTCAAATTTGCGGCTGCAGTGGCTTCTTTTGGGATGATCCTTCGCGAGTCTCCCTACAAAGGGAATGGAACCCTGGCGGGTGTCCTGGAACTGGCGGAAGAGGGGAAGGGGAGCGATCCCCATGGCTATCGTGGAGAGTTTCTGGAGTTGGTGAAACAGGCCAGGGCATTAAGGGGCTCGGACCGGTAGACCGTCGATCTTCACACCAACAAGGAACGACCGGTTATTCTAGGAGAAGAATAAAAAAATATGATGAAGAAACGAGCACCGTCCTTGTTTTTGCTCACCATTTTTGGCCTTAGTCTGGCCCAGTCGCCGGCGATCGAATATGAAGAGCTCAAGCAGCAGGCCGAGAGCTTTTACGCCGAAGGATCCTACCAGCGAGCTCATGAACTCTATGA
Source organism: Acidobacteriota bacterium (assembly GCA_022562935.1). Lineage (GTDB taxonomy): Bacteria > Acidobacteriota > UBA6911 > RPQK01 > JADFOI01 > JADFOI01. The sequence continues at coordinate 13,280 of JADFOI010000078.1, read as the reverse complement.
AGAGGCCGAGAAGCTGACTTTGTCAGCCAGGGAAGCTCGCTGGGTGACTCTTCGTATGGCGGATACCCGATGGAGAGCCCAGGCAGCCACCCGTACATCTGACAGCACCGAATTTGAAAGAGCCCGTGAGGCGCTGCTGGGTCTGATTAACCAGTCCCAGGAGCCGCAGGATCAGGACCTGATCTGGGTGGAAGCTCAGAAGTCCCTGGGAGATTTCTGGTGGCTCCGTAACGACTCCCGAAACTGGGGTTCAGCCTGGACTCATTACCAGCAAGCCCTGGCCTGGTGGGCCAAGTCCAGGGACATCGAGACCGCTCGCCGGAACTATTTGGAAATCGTTTGGAAAATCAGCGAACCCACCTGGCAAGATCAATATTACTACTACGGCTCCTTCGGCAACATTCTTCCTCTCGAGATCCTGGAAAACGCCCTGGAAATTACCCAGGACGAGAATGATCAGGCTCATGCCCACTACCTGATCGCGATGACCCTGCGAAACCAGGGCGATGGGTCGCAGAGACAGCGGGCCAGTGATGAATTCGAGGCCGTTCTAGAAGGCGGCGCCGACAGGTCGGCCCGCGACGGTCTGGACCGGGAATGGTACGATGATGCGCTCTTTCACTATGCCCAGTGGATGGCCAATGTCGGGCAAGTTCGCGTCAACGAGAATGGCCAGTGGGTCAATGAGCCGGACTACGTCAAGGCCCTGGAGCTGTATCGCCGGCTGGTCCGTCAGTATTCCCGGGGAGAGACCCGCTACTGGGATCAGGCCAATTCTCAGATCCGGGAAATCACCTCTCCCCGCATCGGCTTGGCCGTCTCCAACGTCTTTCTCCCCGACTCGGAAATTCAGTTTCACCTGAACTGGCGTAACCTACAAGAGATCGATTTCACCCTCTACAGGGTGAACCTCACCCGCCATGTTCGTCTCCGAGGCGAGGGCGATGGGTGGCTGGATGCCATCACTCCACCCCGGCAGGCGATGATCAAGTCTTGGTCCGAAGAGACTGAAGATCGCGGTGACCACAAACCGGGCGCCCATCCCGTCAGGGTGGAAGAGAAATTGCCTGTGGGTGCCTATCTCCTGGTGGCCTCTGGAAATGGGCAGACCGCCAGAGAACTGATTCTGGTCACCGATACTTCGCTGGTCCTGAAAACCCAGGGCACACAAGCTCTGGTTTATTACTGCAATGCCCTGGACGGATCGCCCTTGGCTAATGCCCAGGTTCACCTCTGGCAGTATTCTCGTCAGGCAGAGGTCTGGCAGAAGTGGGAGATGAGGACCGATTCGGACGGTATCGCCGTCTTTGATCTGGAGGTGTCTTCAGCCGGGTGGCAAGTCTTTGTCTTCGCTTCCCTGGATGAGCGTCAGGCCTTTAGTGTCGGGCACACCCGCTACTTGTCCTCGGATCAACAATGGCGTGTCTATGCTTTTACCGACCGGCCCGCCTACCGGCCCGGAGAGGAGATGCATTGGAAGATTGTGGCACGCAGGGAGCAGGACTTTCGTCTGTTTACCCCTTCTCAGGAAGTGATTGAATTTCAGATCAACGATCCCCAGGGAGCGGCAGTGAAAAAAGAGAAGGTCACTCTGAACGCTTTTGGCAGTGCCTGGGGCTCTCTCGAATTGACGGAAGCGATGCCTCTGGGTGAGTACAACATTCAGTTTTGGGATGAGGGCAGGGGAAACTGGATCGGCAGCTCCCGGATGTTTCGTCTGGAGGAATACAAGCTGCCCGAGTTTAAGGTCGGCATTCAGACACCGGAAGAAAACGGCAAGAAAAAGGTCTTTCGATTGGGAGAAACTGTTGAGGTCACTCTTGCAGTGGACTACTACTTCGGAGCCCCTGTGGCGGACGCTGAGGTGGAAGTGCTGATCTACCAACGACCCTTTTACCAGTACTGGCGCCCGCAGCGTGATTTTCCCTGGTTTTATAGTGATTTCTCATCAACTCGCGGATACTATGGCGGTTGGAGAGGGCAGGTCATCCGTCGGGAAAAGATCAAGACGGACGTCAATGGGAAGGCTTTGCTTTCCTTTCAGACTCCCGCCAACAGTACCCAGGATCAGGAGTATGAGATCGAGGCGCGGGTGACCGACTCTTCCCGGCGTGAGGTTATCGGAGGAGGGATCGTGCGGGTGACACGCCAGCCTTACTTCGCCTATTTGCGCCCTCTCCACAACCTCTACCGCCCGCAGGACACGGTTGAAATCAACATCAAGGCCCTTGACGCCAACCATCAGCCCGTCGAGGCCCTGGGCACCGTCAAAGTGCTGCGCAGCTTCTGGGAGGAGATCTGGATCGACCCCAGGGGACGCCAGGTCACAGGAGAGCGACTCAAAACTCTTCAAGCGGAGTTGACCGTCTTTCCACCCCAGGTGTCCTCAGGTCCAGGCTGGCAACTCCAGCGTCGGGGCTACCAGGACGAAGAAGTCCTGACACGCACGATCACCACCAACGAACAGGGAGAGGCCCAACTCCGTTTCTCCCCCGATCGAGAAGGGTACTACCGGATCTTGTGGACGAGTCGCGAAGAACGAACCGCCCCGATTCGTGCAGAAACCAGTGTGTGGGTGGCCACCGGCAGGACTACAGAACTCGGATACCGTCACGGGGGGCTCGAAATCATTCTGGATAAGGACACCTTTCGGGTTGGCCAGGTGGCACCTGTGATGCTGAGCATCTCCACTAGCAATCGATACATCCTCTTTAGTCTGGAGGGGGAAGATCTTTACAGCTACCAACTGGTTCATGTGACGGGAACGGCCAAGCTCATCCAGGTGCCGATCGAGGCACAACATGTCCCCAACCTTTTCTTGAGCGCCGCCATGGTCAGCGATCGCCAGATTTTTGTGGACACCGAGGAGGTGATCGTTCCTCCTGTGGAGAAATTTCTCAATATCGCAGTTGAGACCGACCGCCAAGAGTACGAGCCGGGCCAGGAAGGGAAGATCACCATTACCACAACCGATAGCCAGGGTCATCCCGTATCGGCCGAAATCGCCGTGGGAACGGTGGATGAATCCGTTTACGCGATCCAAGCTGAGTATGCTTCCGACCCTCGCCAGTTTTTTTACGGAAGAAAACGCCAGCGCCTGGTTCAAACCACCAGTTCCTTTCAACTCAAGAGTTACGCGCGACTGGTGGAGGGACCCGGAGATCGCCTCGTGGACGAGCGAAATCGGGGCGGCGCGCTGCTAGGAGGTACCGGTCGAGAGCTTTACCAAGACGCTGTGGGTGGGACTCGCCTGGAAGCGGCAAAATCCCGCAATGCGGGTGAGTTCTCCGCCAGAGCGCCCGCCTCCCAGTTGATCGAGGCTGAGGGCCTTCCGGCGGAAACCTTGATCCAAGGGCAGATTGGGGAGAACCTGAATGTCCAGGTGCGCAGCGACTTTCGGGCCACCGCTTTCTGGCGATCCCATCTCCTCACTGATGGCAACGGCAAGGCCTTTCTGACCATGAAGTTCCCCGACTCCCTGACCAGCTGGCGCACCACGGTGCGGGCGGTGGGAAAGGACAGCACTTTCGGACAGACCACCACCCAGGTTCGGACCAGCCAACCCCTGATTGTGCGTTTACAGGCCCCTCGTTTCTTTGTGGTGGGGGATCAGGTCACCATTTCCGCCGTGATCAACAACAACACCGAAGAGCCCTTAGAGACCCAGATCCGCCTGGAGGCTGATGGACTTCAGATTCTGGGTTTGCTGCGAAACGGTCGGATCATCCATGACCAGATCGGCTCTCTTCGAGTCGAAGCGGGAGGCCAGGAGCGACTGAACTGGATCGTCCGGGTCCGGGAGGCAGGCCAGGCCCGGCTCAACGTCCTGGCCCACGCCGACCCCTATGCCGATGCCATGGAGAAGACCTACCTGGTTCACGAACATGGGATTGAGAAGTTCATTTCCCAAGCAGGGAAAATGCGCTCGGAGGACTTGACCGTCCATCTCGATCTTCCCCCTCGCAGGGCAGGTAGCACCTCTCTGAGCGTTCAGTTGACGCCCAGCCTGGCTGTCACCATGCTCGATGCTCTCCCCTATCTGATCGACTATCCTTACGGGTGCACGGAGCAGACCATGAGCCGTTTTCTGCCCGCCGCCATCACCGCTCGGACCTTACAGGATCTGGGACTGAGTCGAGATATCGTTCTCAACAGAAGGTTCGGCGGAATCGACCAGGAGTTCGCCTCCAAGACCCACCCTCAGGGGGCAAAGGACCTCTCGAATTTGGACGAGATGATTCAACAGGGACTCGAACGACTCTACGACTTCCAGCACTCGGATGGGGGCTGGGGTTGGTGGAAAGAGGGAGAAAGCGACCACTTCATGACCGCCTATGTGGTCTGGGGATTGTCCCTGGCTCAGGAGGCTGGAATCGAAGTGCAGCCTGCGGCGATCACACGGGCCGTCCAGTACCTGGACCAGCAGATTGTGGAAGCCGAGAGCCGCTACGATCTACAGGCCTGGATGCTGTATGCCCTGTCTACCTCTCGACAATGGAGCCCGACAAACGGACCCAGCCGCTTCCAGGTTCGAGCTTTCGACCATTTGTGGGACCAGCGTGATCGTCTCAACGCCTATACGCGCTCGCTGCTGGCATTGAGTGCTTATCATTACGGCGATCAGGAACGGGCCAGAGTATTGGTTCGGAATCTCGAAAATGGAGTGAAGATCGACCGTTCTCCTGAAAACTCGGCACTGATACCCGGGCCAGGGCAGCTACAGGAAGAAAGCCTGTACACTGCCCACTGGGGAGAGGACGGAATCTTCTGGCGCTGGTCCGATGGGGGAGTGGAAGCGACGGCCTTTGCACTGAAGGCCATTTTGAAGATTGACCCGGGAAACCGGCTGATCGAGCCGGTGACGAACTGGCTCATTAAGAACCGCCGGGGAGCCCAGTGGTCGAACACCCGCGATACCGCCATCGTGATTCTGGCCATGAATGACTACCTGGCCCAGAGCGGAGAGCTGGAGGCCGAAGTGGAGTACCAGTTGAGCGTCAATGGCACCCTGGTGGCCAGCAGAAAAATAACACCGGAGGACACTCTCAGTGCCCCCAGCCGATTCACCATTGATCCGGCCTTGATCCGAAATGGCATCAACCAGATTCGAATCTTGAAAATATCCGGGCAAGCTCCTCTTTACTTTGCTGTGCAGGCCCAATTTTTCAGTCTCGAGGAACCGGTTACGGCCTCGGGCAACGAAATATTTGTTGATCGGCGTTATTATAGGCTGGTTCCCCAGCAAACCCTGCTCAACGGGTACATTCACGAAAAGCAGCCCCTGGAAGATGGCCAGAAGGTCCTCAGTGGGGAGCGCGTCGAGGTGGTCATGACCATTGAGGCGAAAAACAACTACGAGTATCTGGTCTTCGAAGATCTGAAGCCGGCAGGCCTGGAAGCCGTGGCCCTCCAGAGCGGCGGACCCCTTTATGTGAAGGAGCTCAAATCGGGTGCGGTGAAAACTCTCTCCCATAACGGGGAGAGGAATCACGCGGATTACACGGGTCGCAGCCGCTGGGTTTATCGGGAGCTGCGCGACCGAAAGGTGGCTCTTTTTATCGATAAGCTTCCCCAGGGGGTGTGGGAAATCCGCTATCAGCTTAGAGCTGAGGTGCCCGGCCAATTCCACGCTCTACCCGTGCTGGGACATGCCATGTACGTCCCTGAGATTCGCTGCAGCGGCCAGGAAATCAGGATCGAAGTGCTGGACCCGATCCCCTAAGAGAACCCTCCTCCCCAGGGCCGTTCGATTTCTCTTGCGCCTGCTCTTCTGCGGGTTTAACATCGATCAAAAGAGTCTCAGCAATTTCATTCAAGGTGAGAGGAGGTTTCTCATGCGAATCAAACGATCTACTCTGATTTTACTGGTGGGAGCCATTGTGGGCGCCGTTGGCTGCCAAGAAGCCTCGCAACCGACCCGGTTCGGGGTGCGGGTACCGGAGGGGAGTGGACTTCATGACACTCAAACCGTCCGCATAGGAGTCAGTGCCCAGGCGGACAGTGAGGTCCAGCTGACCCTGGAACCCGAAGGTTGTGGGGTTCTGGCGAGTCCTCAAGTCACCACGGATGAGCGCAACGCCGCCAACGTGGTGTTCACAGCCGGTGAGGTGGAGACCAACTGCCAGGTGACGGTGACGGGAACTTTGGGAGATCAGACTTCCACCACCCACATCATGGTTCATCCTCCCAAAGTAGAGGCCCAGGTCACCCCCTGGACCGGGTCAGCACCCGCTCCCAATATTACGATTTCTCCTAAAGTGTCGACGGATGATCCTACACCGGGTGTGAACCGGTTTGAGTACTTCATCACCCAGGGTTCAAAAACAGCCATCGAGTCCATGAACCTGACCTTCGCCGCAGAGACGAATGTTCAAGTGATTTCGGCTCTGAGCACCGACTTCAATTTCCTGGAATCTCCTCCGGCTGCGGAAAGCGACGACAGAAAGAACTGGACCATCTCCGGAGAGACACCACTGAATTCCATTACCGTGGAAGCCACCTCGGAAGGGAACACGGGCGGCACGGTGACCTTTGACATTACCCTAGGCCATCCAGAAGGAAACTCGACCCTGAACCTGACAGCCGTCGGGCCCAGGTGACAAAGGTCGATCCAGGCGTTCTTTGTAGGGGCGCCCGGCTGTGCGCCCACAACTCTTGCTTTATCAATGGCTTATAGGGCGCACGGCCGTGCGCCCCTACGGGTATCCTAGTTTTTTTGTCATTGCTCTTGTCAGCGCGCCTCTTTACAGATGTAATACACGAAACATGCAGATTTCCAGGCAGCACCTTGACGACCTCCGCTACGCCAAGCAGTTGCTGGAGAGGCCCAGCCTGGCCGCCAGATTGACGGATAAGGTGGGAACGCCGATTGAAAAGGCCTTTGGTCTGTTGCCGGAGAACTGGTCGGAAACGATCCGCGAGGTGGTCAACAGCTCATTGCACAAGTCCCTTGAAGTGGCGGTGAAATCACTGGAAAAGGCCAGCGGTCCCCCTCAGGACCGCCTCCACGCGCTGGCTGCCATCACCGTAGGGGCCACGGGAGGAGCTTTTGGTTTGCCCGGATTGCTGGTCGAACTGCCCATATCCACCACCATCATTTTCCGCTCGATCGCCGACATCGCTCGCAGTGAGGGCGAAGACATCAACTCCATTGAAACAAGATTGGCTTGCTTGGAGGTCTTCGCACTGGGAGGGAAGTCAAGCGCCGATGATGCTGTTGAAACCGGTTATTTCGCGGTCCGGTCTGCTTTGGCAAAAGCCGTGAGTGATGCCGCTCAGCATATCGCCGAGAAAGGCCTGGTTGAGAAAGGCGCACCCGCCCTGGTTCGACTCCTCTCGGCAGTGACTGCGCGATTCGGCATCGCCGTCTCCGAAAAGGTGGCCGCCATGTCCGTCCCTGCTATTGGCGCTGTCGGTGGAGCATTGATCAATTCCATTTTCATCAATCATTTTCAGGATATGGCTCAAGGACACTTCGTTGTTCGACGGCTGGAGAGGCAATACGACAAGGAATTGGTTCAAGAAGAGTATGAAGGCTTGAATCTAGACACTGATCCAAATTGAGGGAGGTCGGTACATGCGTCAATGGCTTTTGGGTTTATTTCTAGTTCTATACCTACTCACCTGGAAAGGAGAAGCGTTCGGAATGCTCATTCAGATTGAAAGAATGAATCCATCAGGGACCACCCAACCCACGGCTTACACTCAACTGGTCAGGGCAGGGAAGACCCTCTATTTTTCCGGTCAGACCGCCGTCAACGAAAAGGGAGAGCTGATCGGCAAAGGCGACATGCGGGCTCAAGTGAGACAGGTCTATGAGAACCTGAAAAGCCTGCTCGCCTCTCAGGGAGCCACCTTCGACCACCTGGTGAAGATCACCATTTATACGCTCAGCATCGACGAATTTCGAAAAGCAGGGGATATCCGGGAGGAGTATACCGGTGGGAAAGCTCCTGCCAGCACCTTGCTCCAGATTGACCAGCTCGCCTCCCCGGATTATCTGCTTGAAATCGAAGGGATTGCTGTCTTGGAAGAGTGATCAGAGCACGCCTTGCGAGCGTTTTTTAGAAGAAAACTACGGGAAATCTCACACAACTGAAGGTGGTATTGGGGTTGCTGTGATACCCGTCACCGCAACTCCTTTCCGATACCGCTAACATAGCCATTAAGTTTCTTAAATTTCTGATTTTTTGGATACAGCCAAACATAATTGAATCGAGGGAATTGTTATGAATATAGACTTAGTGCGTTATGTGAAAAAAAACAAAGGGTTTTCTTTGATCGAATTGATGATCGTTGTCCTGGTTATCGGGATTATTGCCGCAATTGCGGTGCCGAATCTTGCCAAATCGAAAATGGCAGCCCATGAAAGCTCCGCCATCAGTGCGGTTCGCACCCTGGTGACCGCTCAGATCACCTTTGCAGTAAAATCCGGTTCCGGGGATTTTGCAGCGGACCTGGTCACCCTACAGGGCGCTAATTTGATCGACAGCGTGCTGGGGTCAGGAACGGCGGAAGCCTATTCGTTCTCGCTTTCCGGGAGTGGCGTTCAGTACACGATCGATGCCAGGCCTCTGGTCTATGGTGCCAGTGGTATCCGAAGTTTCTTCACCGATGAGTCGGGTGCGATCCGCTATACCACAGCTGATGCTGCGGCAACCGCAAGTGATCCGGGTTTGGGTCAGTAACCTTCGATTTCCAATCGACGGGTATCAGGATCGGCGTTGGTGTGGATACGAATCTTGAGTGGATTTTCCGGCTCCAGCAGCAATTTTTCCGCCCACTCGATAATGACGATGGAGGGGCTGGCAAGGATCTCCTCCAGACCAATGGAAAAGAAGTCCCTTGGGCCCTCCAGCCGATAGAAATCGATGTGGTAAATCGTGCCTTCCTTGCCTGCATATTGATTGACAAGAGTGAAGGAGGGACTCCGCACCAGGGCTGGATCTTGGATGCCCAGACCCTGAGCCAATCCTCGAACAAGAACGGTTTTACCCGATCCGAGTTCACCGTAAAGCAAGATCACCCGAGGCGGGTGAAGTTTCCTGCCGATTTTCTCGCCAATCCGAAGAGTCTCCTCTTCACTCTTGGAGCATTGAATCTCCATCAGGGTAGCTCTTCGGTCAGCGCCTGGTAGGCTTTGCCGAGATGAGCGGTTACGTCTCCGGCAGTGAGGGCTCGAAGACCCACCTCCAGAGCCGCCAGATCACCCGCCAGGGAATGCAGATAGACGCCCACCAGAACCGCTTGCAAAATATCATTGGGTGTGGTCATGCCCCGAGCCGCGAAGATCCCCAACAAAGAGGTTACAGTGCCTGTTAAAACGTCACCCATACCCGCGGTGGCCATACCGGGATTCCCCAGTGGACAGACAAAAACTTGGCCGGCCGGTTCAGCAATCAGCGTTCGAAAACTCTTGAGGACCAACCAGACACCTTTTTCCTGAGCAAACTGGCGGGCAAGTTCTACTTTTTTTGGAAGGATTTCCTGGGTGGGACGTCCCAGGAGGCGAGAGAATTCTCCCGGGTGAGGCGTCAGAATGAGAGGTTGACCATTGTCGTTTTGCAACTTGTTGGTCTTGCCCTCAAAGGCGTTCAAGGCATCGGCATCCAGGAGAAGGGGAAGGGTGGCTTTGTTGACCACTGTGTGGATCAGGTCAACGGTTTCCCTTTCTCGACCCAGTCCCGGACCTATTCCGGCTGCGTCTTTGTCCTGAAGAAGCTCCAGTAACTGATCGGTCGCTTGAGATGCAAAGGTTCCCTGTGGTGTCGAAGGAAGACCTTCAGTCATGAGTTCCGCCTGAAAGGATGCGACCACATCCTGGATCGCCTCAGGGACACAAAGCGTGACCAGGCCGGAACCGGTCCGAAGGGCGGCACTGCCACTGAGAACGGCTGCTCCCGATTTGCCGCGACTTCCCGAAACCAGGGCCACATGCCCAAAATGTCCCTTGTGGGATCGGATCTCTTGAGGAGGAAGGTAAGAACAGATCTGCTCGCGAGTCAGGAGGTTCAAGTCGTATTCCGGGTTCTCCAGGAGTGATGTTGGGCTGCCGATGGGGACGATATGCAGTTTGCCCAGGGCTTTCTGATCCTCATTGAGGATATGGGCGATCTTGGGAGCGGTAAAGGTGACGGTAGCCTCGGCCTGGACGGTTGGAACGCCCCCGGTCAAGGAGTCGGAAAACATCCCGGAGGGAATATCCACGGATAGGACGAAGGCCTTGCTTTGGTTGACTGTAGCAACGACCTTGGAATAGAGGCCCTCCAGAGGCTTACTGATCCCGGTCCCCAAAAGAGCATCCACGATGATGTCGTAACGGCTGAACTCTTCGCTAATTCTCTCCCATTCCCTCGTGTCAGTGACTTCTATGACCTCTTCTCCGGATTTCAGATAGGTCTCCAGGTTGGCCCGAGCGTCACCGGAGACATCCGTCACCTTGCTGAGTAAGTAGACGTCCGGATTGATTTTGCGCTGGACGAGTTGACGCGCGAGAACGATTCCATCTCCGCCGTTATTCCCTTTTCCGCAGATGATGGCGATGAGACGAGAGTCCAAATCCTCGAAATATTTCGCCAGTGTCTTATAAAGATGCAGACCCGCGTTCTCCATCAACAACGAGCTGGGAATGCCGTGCTGCTCACTGGTGAGATGATCCACCTGATTGATCTGCCTTGCGGTAAGAATCTTTATTGAAGGCATTTCGGGCTGATTACAGTTGCATCTTTGTTGACTTTCCAACCCTGCGCCCAGCCCGGATTATGAATAGGTTCTTGTCACGAAGCGACGAAAGCGTCGACCTGGGTGCGTTGCGCCACACGCGGGGGCACCTGCTTGCGGCTCGGCCCCCGGAAACGTACTCTCTGCAGTACGTTGAGGAGGCCGGTCGAGTGTAACACAGGCGGTGCAGCACGCCGGGTGATTTCGTCGCTGCAGTAGAGAATTCATGCATAGTCCGGGCTAGAGCTCTCAAACTAATCCTGGTTGAAGTGAAACATCTGGCGCGAGTTTTCGTCTGAATAGGTAACGACAGTATCAAGCAATTAGGCGTGAAGAAAAGATTAAGATAGGCTATAATAAACTTAAGACTTTACAGGGAGCACGCTGAACATGAGGCATAAAGCACACAGAACGGTTGGATTCTTACTTCTTCTACTCTTGGTGTTTCCACTCCAGGCCTTTGCCGGCCGGAAACATGGCGACGTGGAGGATATCGGAAACCGCAAGATCAACGGGAGAGTCGCCTTTATCTTCCCGAATTTCATCTCTTTGGAGAAGGAAATTCAAATGGGAGCGGAGTACTCACAAAATTTCGAACAGACCGCGCGTCTGGTTGAGGATCCTGTTGTCACCGAATACATCGATCGATTGGCCCAGAACCTCGTGAAGCACTCGGATGCCAAGGTTCCCTTTGTCGTCAAAGTCGTTGACTCGGATGACGTGAACGCCTTCGCTTTGCCCGGGGGGTACTTCTACATCAACAAAGGGCTCATCTTGGAGGCTGAGAGTGAATCCGAATTGGCGGGGGTGATGGCTCATGAAATTGCTCACGTGACCGCCCGTCACGCCACGGAACGGATGACGAAGGGTCAGTTGATGCAGTTTGCCGCACTTCCTGCCCTTTTCGTCGGTGGCGGGTACTGGGCCCAATATGGAATCAACGCGGCCCTGGGGATGGGAATGTCCCTGGCCGTTCTCGGAATCACCCGTAAATCGGAGGAAGAAGCCGATCAGCTGGGTACTCAGTACTTGTGGAATACCGACTATGATCCCAACGCCTTCATTACCTTCTTTGAGAAACTGCAGGCCAAGGAAGAGAACACACCCGGAAAATTTGCCAGCTTTTGGCGGACTCATCCCACCCATGAGTCCCGCATTGTAAAAGTCCAGGAGGAGATTTCCTATCTTCCTGTCAAGGACGAATATATTCTCAATAGCTCTGAGTTCGAGCGGGTCAAGGCCCGTTTGATCGAGATCGACAACAGCCTGCTTGCTCCCGGTTCATCCGCCGCTTCTGGTGGGGCCAAAAGACCCACGCTCAAGCGCAAGACCAATCGGGAAAGCAATGAAGGTGATTCAGAGGAAAAGCCAACTCTGAAGAAGGATCGACCGACGCTCAAACGAGACGATGCGTAAAACCGCTGACCTCGGTCAGCGGAAATTCAAAATCCCAAATCCGAAATTCCAAACAATTTCGAAATCCGAGATTCATGACCAATGTTTTTCTGCGCTCGAAGCGCGTACGACAGCACGAAGCACGACGTCACGAAGTGCCGAACGCGCGAAGAGCAGCTATTAGCTACCCGACTTCTGAATCTCAGAATTTTGAATCTTGCCTTCGGACTCCTGCCTGGGCGTTTTCACGGTAATGAGATCCTTCAGCTTCAGGAACTTCTTCTCACCGATTCCCCGGATATTCATCAAATCCTCGATTCGCTTGTAGGGGCCACTCTTCTCGCGAAGCTCCAGAATGCGTTCAGCGATCACCGGTCCAATACCTGGTAGACCATTCAGCTGTGAGAGTGTTGCCGTGTTGAGGTTGATCTTTGGACTCTCTTCGCCCAGTGTCGGAGGAACCAAAAGAAGGAGGCAAAAGGAATGGATAGGATAATCCGCCTTGAGCCTTGGGAGGCATTACTGATATCTGAGCGTGTCCCAAATGATGCATGCCACTTTGAATCAAATGAGCCAATAGGAAGAAACTTTCTTCTAAAAGTCTTCTCTGCTATGGATGAAATGACCACAGATAGTTCTGTTAATAAGGAAGGATTTGTGGATATATCTATTAGCGAGGATGAATTGTGGCTTGTTAAAACTTGTATTTCAGTGTTTGACAAAGTGGATGGTGCTCAAGTGGGACTAAAGCTCAGAAGAAAAGTGCATATCCTTCTTTTGAGTATTAACTCAGACCCAGGTCTGCCTTTCGGGGATACAGCAGAAGAACCTGTATACAACATGCCAGAACCTGAACCAGAAGAGGAAATTGTAGAAGAAGCTGCAACAGAGGAGGAATCAAATGACGAGTCCGACAAGGACGACACCCCAGACAGCACCGAGGACGGAACCAGGGAGGAGACTGACCCCAGATTGGATTTGCCCGAGCCAGAAGGACAGAGTACGCAAGCGGATTGAGGAGGAACCGCTGTGAACGATTCTGAAAAGACGGTTGCGGTCATTGCTTGGCTTCAGGTCTGTTACGATCTTTTGGAGGCAGGAAACGAGGAACAAATACCCTCTAACCTGTCCTACAAGTCCACAAGAGGCGTTCTAACAGACGACTA
>JADFOI010000077.1 GCA_022562935.1 Acidobacteriota bacterium | reverse complement strand
TGGGGCCTAGAAAGGCTACCACTTGCCCCTCCCGCACCGAAAAGGATATCCCTTCGATTGCCACGAAAGGACCGTAATATTTATTGAGGCCCTGTGCTTCGATCATCACACGGGACGAAGCTTCCCCTCTCGAATCGTCACCTTCAAGCATGTCCGTTTTTTTCCTCCCTCAGTACAGTCTACCGCGATTCAATACATAACGTTATACGACGCATGGACCCTTTAGCCCGAAATTTTATGGGAAGGTGTATGAAAGTTGATCGAAAGGACTATTTTCGATCACTAGTGTCCGGTTAAAAGTTAAATAGATGCAACTGGGTAAGGCAATGTTCTAGGTCATTTTTGTAATGCAATTCCGTAAGTGCCTGTAAAATTGGAATTTTTTGAAAAAGGGGCACCCTTAAAATCTGCAAGATTGTGTAGAGGGAAAGATCGAGTTCCGGGACATAAAAACTTCTACCCACTAACGTCCTACCGTCCTGTCTAAACTCATTCCGTGCCAGCCCTAAAAAAAAGTGTTTATCCGTAACAGGTTAGCCTAGAATTTTGGGCCTGTCCCCGAAATCTGCCCGATGGAATGTAGGAGTGGAAGTACCTCCACGTTCCACTATCCGGTCTCCTGTTGAACGAGAGACCGGATTCGTTCGATATTCGCATTCCTTAATGGGCAGGTACTATCTGTGGCTACGCACTGAGCCAGGGTCAGGCCGCAGCCGCAGGTGCAGCGGGCCTCATTGGCTTGGTCCAGGACCTCTTGCTTCTGTTCCCCAGTGAGTGCTGAGAAGTCCACCTCGCGAAGGTCTCGGTCCGTATAGTAACTGGTCCTTTGCATTCCCCCCATTCCAAGGGAGGGACCGGAACCGTTGCCAGGACCCACCTGGGTCACTGCGTAGCCCAGCAAGACGGCTAACGCCACCCCTGCGATCCAGATCAAAATCTTGGTGGAGCCTTGCACTGCTCTCCCTTTCTTCAGGGCGCAGCAACGCTTGTATTTCTTACCCGAGCCGCATGGACAAGGCTCATTCCGGCTAGGACTGTCTTTTGATGAGCGGGATTTCCGTTTCGTCATAGTAGAACGACCCTATGTTGCCTTGAGCATTCACGGTTTAACTGATTTGAGGCAAGTATAGCGGGGGCGGTTGGCCCTGTCCATGCCTGGTTGACATCCTCCGTGAGCCGTGGAAAAGCTGCTAACTCCCTACAGTGACGTCTCTTATCGGTCAACCGGCAGATTGAGCTGTAAGCGGTCGTTGACAACCGAGTGGGAGAATAAAGGTCTGCCAACCCCCGGCGGTAGATCCCAAATGGGTGTCAAACCCAGAGCTGATGGGGCTAAACAGCTTTAATCGGTGGTTCTGCGATCTCTGGCACACAAATTGCTTGCGGCCTCTGCGTGTCTAGAAAATATCTGATTTTGGCTGAGGTCGGAGGAAAGATAAGGTTTCTCTGGATCAGGTCGAACGGTTGTCAGAAGGGCATCGAAGGGCAGGCCCGTCAGATGGTAGGGAAGCTCTTTGCCGGTCAAAAAGTTGTCGATCTGAGGTGTATACCATGGCCCCTGGATCAGCTCACCCCTCCCAACATGTCCTGGTTGAGTCAAGCGGTCCTTGACCGAACAGGGTAACGGAATTTTATCCGAGGTTGATACCTTGGAGAATGGAGAGAGCGTCGTGCGTATTGTCGAAAAAATCGGAATCGCCTTAGTTGATTCGCCTGAGTCATCCGATAAGGATGAGGAGCATATCCACTCGAAGCGGGCCCTGGACGAAGGGGCTTCTGATCAGGAGAAGTCCGAGAGCCAGGAGAAGGGTAAGGATCCTATTCGCGTCTATTTGAAAGAGATGGGAATGGTGCCTCTCCTGAGCCGAGCGGGCGAAGTGGAGATCGCAAAGCGGATTGAAAAGGGCAAAAAGGCCGTGGGGAAGGCTCTCTCTCGATCTCCCGTCGTGGTTTCTGAACTCCTTCGCTTCGGTGAAAAGCTGAGGATGGGTGAGATGACGGTTAGAAAGCTGGTCCATTTGACCGACGGAGAGCTGACAGAACGCGTTCTCGAACGTCGTCGTCAGGAGGTCTTGAAGCAGATCGATGAGATCGTCGAACTGGAGGACCAGACTTCCCAAATCAGGCTGAAACTGCGCAAGGCGAAGAAAAACAGTCCCAACCATAAAAAGGTATTCTCCCAGTTGGTGCGCCATCGCCTTCTTGTGGCCCTCCGTATCCGAGATCTTCGACTGAAACCGACCATACAAGAGCACCTGATCGATATCATTCGGGAGGTCATGAAGGAGCTTCCCAAGAAACAGCGGGAAGCCAAGAAGTTAGCTAAGCTTCAAACGTCCCCACTCCGACTGGAAGAATCCAAGAAGGTCAAGTCGAGGCTGGCGAAAATTGAGAAGGAGCTCCGAGACAACGAAGAAGACTTCCTGGCGTCACCTAAGGAGCTGAGACGAACCTTGGCGGTGATCAAAAAGGGACAGTTGGAAGCAGGGATCGGCAAGCAGGAACTGGTTGAGGCCAACCTTCGATTAGTGGTGTCGATTGCCAAAAAATACGGTAACCGGGGGCTGCCCTTGCCCGATTTAATCCAGGAGGGCAATATCGGCCTGATGAAAGCCGTCGATAGATTCGAGTATCAGCGAGGCTACAAGTTTTCCACTTATGCCACTTGGTGGATTCGCCAGGCCATCACTCGGGCCATAGACGATCAGGCCCGGACCATTCGCATTCCCGTGCACATGATCGAGACCATCAACAAGCTGTTGAGGACCTCGCGTGCTCTGGTTCAGGAGTATGGGCGAGAGCCCACTTCCGACGAGATTGCAAAGAGTATGGATATTTCCGTGACCAAGGTGGGCAAGATTCTCAAGATCGCCCAGGAACCGATCTCTCTGGAAACTTCCGTCGGAGAGGACGAAGATGTCAACCTCGGGGACTTTATCGAAGACCGAGGCTTGATTTCTCCTATCGAGAGCGGGATTTTTATTAATCAAAAAGACCAGATGATCGGGGCCTTGCATTCCCTGACTCCTCGAGAGGAGCAGGTCGTGCGCATGCGATTTGGGATCGAGTTGGAAAATGAGCATACCTTGGAAGAAATCGGGCAAAGCTTTGCCGTTACTCGAGAGCGCATTCGCCAGATCGAAGTCGAGGCGCTCCGCAAGCTGCGCCATCACTCAGGCCACCCGGAACTGGAAAGAACTGGTCTCGGGGGAGATTAGGGACAGGCCCCGAATTCGGAAGAATTCTTGGGCCTGTCCCTAATCTCCCCTCCACCCCCCCATGGATGCATAGATTTCCGTGACTTGGTGTATCCGTGCGGAACCTATGGTCGATCGGCTAATTTGAACAAGTCACGACGGCACTAATCCCAACCATCGCAATTGTTCTCCTTATCGGATCGGATAGAGTTTGGGGACAGTCCCCAAACTCTATCCACATGCTTGATCTGCAGCAATTTCTAAGAACTTACGAAAAGGAACATATTCATATTCGTAAGCCGGTGAAGCTTGTCAGGTGGGGGCCCTGGTCGGTCAAGCCGACGACACCATCGTATTTGACCATATTCAGGAGCATCCGGGATGGCATTTGGTGGATCAGCTCTTTGTTAACCGAAAGGCCCAGGCCCGGGTGCTGGGCTGTCATCCCGGTGAAGTCGTCCAATGTCTTGCCGAGGTGTTGCGCCGGGGTCCGAAGCCTCTTAAGGAAGTCAACGGAGGTCCCTGTCAGGAAAAGGTCTATCTTGAGAATGAAATAGACCTCTCCACTTTGCCCATCGTCCGCCACACGGAGATTGATCCCTACCCGTACACCACAGGGTTTGTGGTCCACCAGGATCCGGAAACCGGTCAGTTCAATCAGATGTATGCACAATGCGGAGTGCTGAGCCGAGGGGAGATGGTCACCTCCTTCGTGACTTCCACGGCCAATCAGATCCTGGGAAAACATCGGATTGCCGGCACCAGGATGCCCCAGGCTCTTGTGATTGGCTGTCATCCGGCCTGGGAGCTGGCCGGTGTTTATTCCGATCCTCATCATGAATGGTGGGAATTGGAATTGTTCGAGTCCATCACCGGAGAAGTGGGACAGGTCACCCGCTGTAAAACCCTGGATTTGTTGGTGCCGGCCGATGCTTCGCTGGTGATCGAAGGTTATCTGAGTCCCACCCGGACGGCTCAAGACGGGCCCTCGCCGGGACCCACAATGCTCTTTACCCCTGCTGTCACTCAGCAACCGGTGTTTGAAGTGACCGCCGTGACCCTGCGTCGAGATCCCATTTACCGGAATCACGCCATGACCCCCTTTACCGATCACCAGGAAATGCCCCGGCTTTTTCACGAGGCCATTCTGTATGAGCGGCTTCAGGCCCAGGGAGTGAAGGTGCACGATATCCATATCCCTCAAGGCGGAGGCTCTCTTTCCGTGATCCTTCAGCTGGAACCTGCCATGGAGGGCCAGGTCACCGATGCGCTCCTTGCCGTGCTGGGGTCTTCCTGGACCAATTGCAAGATGGTCATTGCCGTGGATCCAGACATCGATATTTATGACTATCGCGATGTGCACTATGCCTTGGCAACGCGCGTTGATCCAACCCGGCATGTGATCACCATACCCAACGCCCGCGGCTTTCGCTTCGATCCCACAGCAAGGCCTATTCTGGAGGCCTCTCCCGACACCAGAGAGAGCCGTTTTCCCAGTCTCATCGGGAAGTGGGGGATCGATGCCACCAAGCCGGTTCCCTATCGGAAAGCAGAGCGAAAGTGTTTTGAACGTGCTTGGCCGATTGATTGGAAGAGCATCAAACTCGAAGATTTCCTGGAATGAACCACGGATCAGGCCGATCTAATCCTGTATGTTGTCGGACTGTCCGTTGTCTGTCGCCTTTCGGTTGAGTTGTCGGAGAACCCTGGGATCGGATACACTTTCTTGGCGGAAATTAAAGGCTCAAACCGATGAATACACCCGTCGCTGATAGTCAAGCGGTAACGGGATCCAGACAGGATACCCTGACAGATAGCCGATCCAGTCGCAGGTTCTGACCCGAGGCCGGTGAAGTGCCCGGTTCGGGCACTTTGGTGAATACCCTGACGGAATCGCTGCTTCGAAGGCGACTGCTGTCCTTGGGCCTGGTCTTTTTGGTCATCGGCGGCCTCTGGCTGAGCGCAAACCTTCTGAACCAGAGAGCATTCTTCCCCATCATCCAGATCCCTCTGCTGCTGGCCATAGGGTGTATGGCGCTGCTGTTTTTCAGCAAGAAGCCGCTTTCACTGACAACACTCAGGGCCCTGGAACTGCTCCTCTTCGGATTGGCTGCTGCTTATATGGGTCTGCAGGATTTGACCTTCATCGACCAGAGCGCGGCACTGGGAGACAGCGGTATGGCCCTATCGGGTCTGCTCAGAAGTGTTTCGCACTATGTTTTGCTGGTGATCGTCTACGGAATGTTTATACCCAATACCTGGCAAAGAGCGGCCTGGATCATTACCCCGCTGGCTGCTACACCGGTGGCTGCGGCGCTCTTTTTGTGGGGAAGGTATCCGGGGATTGCAGAGACGATGGCTCCCACCCGTTCCGGGGAGTTTGTGGAGGCCGGGGTTTTACTGATCTTCGGTGCCGCCATCGCCATCGGGGGCACCCAAATCGTCGGTCAATACCGAAGGGACCAGGTAAAGGCCAGGGAAATGGGTTTTTACAGATTGAGAGAGAGGATCGGTGTCGGTGGTATGGGAGAGGTTTGGCTGGCCGAGCATGAAAAGTTGATGAGACCCGCCGTCATTAAATTGATCCGGCCAGAGAGGCTAAAAATGGGCGGGAAAGAAGCCCGGCGAACCGTACGGCGTTTTGAGAAGGAGGCCCAGGCCACCGCTGAGTTGCGCTCTCCTCATACCGTTGAACTCTATGATTTCGGGGTGACCTCTGATCAGACTTTTTACTACGTTATGGAATATCTCAATGGGATCGATCTGGCCACGCTGGTCAAGAAGCATGGTCCGATCCCTCCCCAGAGAACGATCTACCTCTTGCAGCAGGCCTGTGAGTCTCTTGGCGAGGCCCACAACCACCATCTCATTCATCGGGACGTGAAACCCGCCAACATATTTGTCTGCCATATGGGACTGTCTTACGATTTCATTAAGGTCCTCGATTTCGGTCTTGTAAAAACTCAAAGCAATGGCGCCTCGAGTTCCCATGGGGACATGAGCACAGAGCTCACCATGGAGGGCATGACCACTGGAACACCGGCTTTTATGTCCCCTGAGTTGGCAATGGGCCAGGACAATGTGGATGTTCGAAGCGACATCTATTCGCTGGGCTGCGTCGGTTACTGGTTGCTCACCGGGGAGCTGGTTTTCCTGCGAGAGAATCCTGTTGCCATGATTGTGGATCACGTCAATGCAATACCGGTCCCTCCCTCTCAAAGAACGGAAAATGATGTTCCCGAGGAATTGGATCGTATTATTCTCAAATGTCTGGAAAAGGATCCTGCCCAACGCTTCCAGACCGCCATGGAGCTTGCGGATGCGCTCTTGGCCTGTGCCCAACCGCAGGACTGGAGTCGTGAGCATGCGGAGAGCTGGTGGAAGCTCCACTATCCAGATTCCTGAATTCTCTCCTTGCCAGCTGTGCTTCGATTCGATACCCTCCGCTGTGCATTAGAGCTCGGTAACCGAGAAGGAGGATTTATGAGTCAGGGAAAAGGCCGGCAAGTCCTGTTTGTACTGGTGGGGAGCGTGATTTTTATGGCGGGATGGCTCACGGGACAACAACGGGCAACGACTGAGAAAACCACCGTTCATGCTGTTGCTTGGACCGTCGCTGAAGGGGCAACGGAACAAGGCCTTGCAGATTTCAAGAGAGCTACCGAAGAGTTGATCACTTCAATGCCAGGATTAAGAAGAGCATGGGTAGGGAAACTTCGGCAACCCTTAGTTGTGGGAGACATCACCCGCACCCACGGCCTGGTGTTGGAATTCGATGATGTGAAAAGTAAGGAGGCCTATTCGAACCATCCCAGCCGGGTCCCCTGGGCTGCAGTTTGGAGCAAGGTGCGGGTGCCTCGATCGACGAACTTCGATGTTATTGGAGAATAGCCGGACCGGGTAAAAAATTGGACGAACGACGGTTTTGTGACGAATCCAAAACGACTAAGCCGGCGGTGTTGCGCTGCCACAGCTGTGGAGAGCAACAGACCTACCAGTTGCACTGGCTGGTCCGCCAAAAGAAGAAGCATCTGTCTGCAGGGGCCGATGAGCAGGCTCGAAGCCGCTTTGCCAAGTTTCAGAGTTACATGGTGTTGATCGATGATGCTGTGGTGTGCGCGAATTCTCGCTGCCGTCGCAGGATTGAGGTCTCGGGCATGAAGACAACGGCCTACCTGTCCGATTAAACAAGCAGGACTTTGGTCTCAATCAAACCATTGGATGTAGGCGGCGGCGTCTCCAGGAAGGACTTGGGCCAAAAACAGGTGGAGTTTGTGCTGCTCTTCGGCTCTCAGGTGCAGAAACTCTAAAGCCACCAGGTTAAACCTTTTCCCATCTTGCCTCAAAGGTTGATATCGAACCACCCAACCCACAGCCTTTACCTGCTCCGAAGGAGATAAACGAAAGTTAATCTCCAGTCGATCCTTCAGTTTGAGTGGAAGAGTGTATGAAAGGCCAACCCGCCCACACTGACGTTTTCGGTCTTCGCCTCGGAGACTGTGTGTCCGATGAGTTGAGTTTCTGCGGCGTCGATGATCGTCAATGAGAAGGAGATCGGATAACGCACTCGGTGGGCCTTTCTGCGCTGAACCGAGATCTCTTCACGGGGACTTGAAAGGGTCACCTGTCGCGCACAGGGGCCGGATACGGTCTGGATCTCAGCGTCGAAATAGTAGACTGTTTCTTCATCCCAGTATTTGACTCGGACCTGGTCTCCTGTTGAAAAGGTCCGCGTTGGAGGCGGACCCAGTAGTTCTAACCAGACCTGTTCGGAAGTGATCTTGGTGATGGTGGCGGCAAGTGGGGGAGACGACTCCGACACGGGGGAAAGGGACACTGTCTTCTCCAGAAGAAGGTGGTGTTCCGAACCCGCCGTGGGGATCTCGGCAAATCTAAGACTTCGACCGTCAACTGAGGTGCTAAACATTGTGCTTACTAGCGGTTGTATTCAGTTTAACCGCTAGAGTACATGCCATGCTGTGAGCCTCATCACCGGCTAGCGCTTTTTCTGTTGCGTTTTCAGATCCGTGTCGAACTGCTGGACCAGCTTTTGGCAGGCCTTGTCAATGTCCTTCTCAGGATTCTTGATGGGTAGAGCTTGGGCGCGACTCCCATTCAAACCGCGCGGTTCAGCCTTGCAGCCACAGAGTCGACGGCCAGTGTCCCCACTTCGTAGTGATCCGGAGCCAGGGCTGCTCCATAGCCGGCTGGCCGCGGGCGCATCTGTAGATGGTCCTTCACATAGAAGGCCACCAGAAGATCAGGGATGCAATGCACCCATCACCAGGCAATAAGGCCCGGTAACTGTGACAGTTGTGCTGCGATGGTCCGGATGGGGAGTGCTTTCGAGAGGCGAAGGCGTTCCGCGGTGGAGGGTTCGAACTGTAGAGGCCTTTGGAGTATAATTACAGTCGGGAGGAGTCAGGCGCGACTTCTCTCCTCCGATGCAGAAGCGCTGACACATCCCCGTGTCATTGGCTCCTCCCGTTGCTAAGCCTACTTTCACCGCCGCCAAGTGGCAAGTGAATTCTTTCAGCCCATGGGCTAGTATCCTCAACGATGCGGTTCTCGTGGTTCTAATCCAATCAATTTTCTCAACGTTGTTGGTGCCGCATCGTTCCTCATACTCAACAAGCGGCAGCACCTGTCGAATCACTTGAGCCTGTGGCTGCCCGTGTGACAAAATGGCCGGGAAGTGGCCCTTAACCAGGTTTTGGTCTCCGCAACTCTCCCCCTGCTCCGCTCGGGGAGCAGGACCCCGTAGCTTTTTTCGATAAACGAAGGGGCATGCCTTTCCTGAATAAGCAACAACAAAGCACCACCCTCGGGGCCATTCGTTGGTTTCTCATGGCCATACTTCTCATGGGGCTACTGGGCACCGGTGTGGAGTTGCTCTTGTTGGAGCACACTGAGGGCTTTTGGCAATGGGTGCCACTGCTCCTGATCGCTATCGGCTTGATCGTGTTATCCTGGGGCCTGCTCTACCCGGGACGCCGCAACATCAGGCTGCTTCAGGGAACCATGATCCTCTTCGTGTTGAGTGGCCTGGTCGGGCTTTTCCTGCACTATCAGGGGAATGCGGAGTTCGAACTGGAGATGTACCCTTCATTGAAGGGGCTGGAGCTTTTTTGGGAGGCCATCCGGGGAGCAACGCCGACCCTTGCTCCGGGAACGATGATTCAACTCGGATTACTGGGATTGGCCTACACGATCCGGCACCCACAATTAGGTTCCTCGAAGGGAGGACCATCGGACGACAAAGGAAAAGCATGATGAATTTAAAGAAAATTCTGATCAGCGGGATTTTGATGGGGCTCCCTCTTGCGGTCGGTCTCACCGGCTGTGCTGGTTCCGTCACCGAAGAGGAGGGGGAGGAGGCGCAGATTCAGAGCCAGGTGGAAGAGCAAGAGGGAAGCCCATCGGCTGTGGTCAACCCCAACCAGGCGGGCCAGGAAGAGCTCCTGAACCTACCCCACCTGGATGCGGCGCTGGTGGAAGGGATCCTGCAACGACGGCCTTTTTTGAGTATGACGGAGCTGACTGCGTTTCTCAGTGAGTCACTCGGTGAGGAGCAACGGGCCGAGCTTTATGTTCAGTTGTTTGTTCCCATGAACCTGAATACGACTGCCGAGGAGGATTTCCTGCTGGTTCCGGGGGTGGGATCACGTCTGGCCCACGAGTTCGAGGAATACCGTCCCTACCAGGCCATGGCCCAATTCCGACGGGAGATCGGTAAGTACGTGGACGAAGAGGAAGTGGCGCGGCTGGAGCAGTACGTCTTTGTTCCCGTCAATCTCAACACGGCCAGCGATGAGGAGATCCTCACGATTCCGGGCGTGGGTCCCAGGCTGCTTCACGAGTTCAAGGAGTACCGACCCTACGACAGCATCGAGCAGTTTCGGCGGGAGATCGGCAAGTACGTGAGTGAGGAAGAGGTCTCAAGGCTGGAAAGATACGTCACGCTCTAGTCCTTGTTTGGGCTCAACGGGTGGTAGAAAGACCTAGAGCTGCTCGATGACTTCAGAGGCCGCGCGCGCGCCGGATTCCAGGGCTCCTTCCTGACCGGAATTAAGGAGGGCGGTGTGCTCTCCACAGAAGGAAATGCGCCCGTGTCGTTCCCACAGCTTTCCATGGAATGCGGTGACTTCACCAGGTCCCCAAATCATGAAATCAGCACCCCCTGCAAAGGGATCCAACTGCCAGGAATGGAAATGCAGCGCGGTGAGCTGGCCCTTGGCCGCGGGACGGATCTCTTCGATGTACTTGATGACCGCAGCTTTGGCGCCTTCCGGTCCCAGGCGGTCCAGGTAGGTAGCCATCAATCCGCGTCCACGGGCGGCAAGGCTGGTGACTTCATCGGGGGAAGGACCGTTACGACTGGGCGAGACGGTGCCCACAAGACCATCGGTCCACATATAGGGCGGTAGACCATCATCTTCCCAAAAGGGCCGCTTCGCCGTCATATGAATCTGTGTGCAAAGGGAGTAGGACATCGATTTGACGGCCTGCTCCTGGACTCCAGTCAGCACCGGATCAATCCGCAGATTTCGCAAAACCGGGACGGGCACAGAGCAAATCACGAAACGGGCCCGATATTGAGCACCGTCAGAGCAATAGACATCCACGCCATCCGCTTCGGATCGAATGCCGGAGACGGTTTTTTGCATGATAACCTGGCGCTTGAGGCCCCTGGCCATGGCTTCGGGCACTCGCTGGTTGCCTCCCTTGCCCACGAAGTTGATCCGTCCAGCTCTTTGCCGGAATTTCCGCCTCAGGTCGCTTTGAAAGGGCATCAGCGTAGAGGCATCGTGTGCCGACCTGTCGTAAATACAGTTGGTATCCACCGCAAGCTGGATGATGCGGTCCGTGGCACCCTGTTTCTCCAGGAAGGTGTGGAGCGAAATGTCGTAGGATGCATGGGCGGGATCCACCCAATCTTCCAAGTTCTTGAGCGGATTGTTTTTTGAGATGAGGGGCGAAACGTAGCCCCACGGCATGGTTTCCCGCTGATCCTTCGGAAAGGGATTCTGCGGTGAATCGGGCCATTCAGAGGGGGAGATAATCTTTCCGCCCAAGACCAGCAATCTCTCCCTATTGATCCCCGGTCTTTGCGATCGATCGATGAGCTCAGCACCGAACCGCCTGGCCGTGGCCAGGGCATTCTTTCCAACAATCGCGTTGGCGCCGGCTTCCGGGTTGCCGGGAACGTTGCCAAGACTATAGACGCGTCCACCAATCCGATTGCGTCCTTCCAGGACCCGGACATTGAGCCCCTGCTCCTCGAGAAGCAGGGCAGCGTTGAGACCGGACATTCCGGCGCCGATGACAATGACGTCTGCCGAGGTCTGCCCCCAAGCAATTTTGGGAGTAACAAACGCCACCGAGACCGCCGCCGCGCTTTGCAAAAACTGTCGCCGAGAGACTCGATTGGGTTTCATGTGTTTCCTCTTACTTCATAAATAGGAATTGCGTTTTTCAAGGCTCCACCTGCCGGATGGACGCCCTCGACCGGATCGCTCTCGTCTTCTCCCACATTCTAGGAGGCGGAAGAAGGTAAGACAACCTCAATCCTTGAGGAGGCAAGGAAATGGAGGCGGCGGGCGGATTCGAACCGCCGAATAAAGGTTTTGCAGTTCAAGGTCAGAGGGTTACCAACTCTTACCAAGTCTTAACAACCCAAAATGGCGAAAAAGTGGAGGACAAATTTTGGCGTCCTCACAAGATGCAGAACCCTGTGATGCAGATTGATCGTTTAGGCGAGTGCGGAACAAGATAGAGGCTATATCGATGTAACTAAGTGCTTTTCTGAAAAACAAGGAGAGGTTATGTCTAAAGGTGTTGTTTGTACTTCGGTGCTGGTTTTCGCTTTTCCCTTGTTTGTCTGGGGTCAACAGGGGGATCTGGAAATGGAATTGCGAGCTGAGTTGGTCGATTTAAAGGCTCGCATTGTTCGCATGGGGTGCTTTTAGAGGAGATCGGAAACGACGAGACGACAAAGGCAGGACAAGCGGCAGCAGCGGTGCCGTTATTCCCATCGCCCGCGCTAGCACTCAATACTCCTTCGGGTCTTCCCTCTTCCTCTCCTGAGGCTTTCAGGAAAGAACCCCCAAGATTCGACATTCTCTTTCAGCCGCGCGCCGATGTTTTTGCCGACACCAGCAAGACCGATATCTTCTTTCTTCGTAGGGCGGAGGTGGGAGTGAAAGGCCATATCGCCCCAAACGTGGACTTTTCCCTGGAGGCCGACTTCGCCCGCCCACACGATATTCTTCGCCGCACTTATATTCGTCTGACCCATGTGCCCTGGCTTCACCTGAAGCTGGGTATGGAGAAAACACCGATAGGTCTGGACGAGCTGAATTCCACGGCCGAGATTCCCTTTGTGGATCGCTCGGAGGTGAGTGATCGGTTCTCAATGGCAGAGGATATTGGTGTTCACCTGGTAAGCCGTTGGCCGCGGTGGTTGCTTCAGTTCTCCGTCAGCAATGGTGCGCCACGCGCGGTGCGAAGAGACGAATGAGGTTTTCCTCTGCCCACTCTTCTGGCCACTCTTCGAACGATCCTCGCTTATAACGCACGGGCCGAATGACGACATCGCCATCCGGTCGCAGAACAATCTCGTATCGGGAGCGATCCCACGGCGAAGTCCACCCGGGTCGGTCCCCCAGCCCCTCCACTCGCAGGCTCCGCTCCGTAGCCCGCCGCCGGGGCGTGGAACGACCAGGCCCCGCGCTCAGCCCCCAGGTGTGGCCTGCTCCAAGAACGCGCGGATCCGTGCCGAGGCCTCCGCGGCCGGGAGCTCGGGCGGCAAGTCGACCCCGAGGCGCTGGTAGAGCTCCAGCGCCCGCGCAACGGCGGCTGCCCCCCGCTCGTGGTGCAGAAAGACCTCCGCCTGGGGAGAGGCGTAGGCCCAGAACCACTCGGAGCTGGCGGCGAAGTGCCCGCGCCGATCGAGGACGGCCTCCACCCCGTAGCGCTCCAGCAGAGCGTCCCGCTGGGCCAGCTTGGCGGTCTCGCCGGGAGCGAAGGGCCCCTCCAGCCAAAGCTGATCCTCCAACAAGGCGACGCTGTAGAGGCCCAAGCGCCCGTCTGCGAAGATCTTCACGGCGGGCTCGAGGCCCAGGTGAAAGCTGAGGTAGCTGCCCCAAGAGGCGGGGTGCCACAGGCGCAGCGGCAGCTCCAAAGCGCGGAAGAGACTCTGGGCGGCGTGCGGCTGGTCGGGTCGCACCGACACCCCGGGATGGCTGATCACGAAGCGAATCCCCTGGTGGTGCACCGCCAGCAGTTGGGCGCAGGCCAAGAGCAAGCCGCAAGCCCCCAGGCGCAAGCTGCGGCGCGGCTGGCGCCACGCCAGCGGCAAACAGGTCGCGAAGGGAACGAAGAGCAGGTAGAGCAGCCGAACCCGGAGGCAGGCGAGACCAATGCAAGCCAAGGCCGGGAGCAGCCAGGCGCGGCTGGAGGCCTCGCGCTCGCCCCAGATCAGCTGGTACCCCACCCCTAGCAAGGCCACGAAGGGCGCCAAAGCCATGCCCCAGCGCGGCGGCGAGGCGAAGTTGATCCAGGCCGGGTACCACTCGGAGACGAACTGGCCGTGGCTGCCCACCTCGGCCGCGTAGACGTAGAGCCCCCAGCCGTAGGGATTCAGCAGGGTGGCTCCCGCGAGCAACAGGGGAGCCTCCCACGGCAAGCCCCCCGTGAGCGGCCCCTGTTCCCAGCGCAGCAGCTCAGGATCCCGCCGCAGCAGGCCCTCGCCCCAGCGCAGCAGGTAGGGAGCTACCCACAGCAGGCCCGCCAACACCGGTACCGTGAGCACCCCGGGGTGGAAGTTGGACCACAGGGCCGTGCAGCCCAGCGCCAAGGCCACCCAGCAGCTCCAACCCCGCCCCTGCGCGCGCCAGCGCTCCAAGGCCAGGATCAGGATCGGAAACAGCAGATAGGAGACCAGCTCCGGGCGGAGCCGAATCCGATCCACCGCCAATGCTTGGACGACCCAAGCCCCCGCCAAGGCCAGGGGCCACGCGTAGCCCAGGCCGCGCAACAAGGCGCAGTAGGCGACCCCGCCCGCGAGCAGCAGACCCAGCAGCAGATAGCGAAGGCCGCCAGTGCCGGCCAGGCGGTGGACCCCCAGCATGCCGAGCTCGCTGGCCCAACTGTGCAGCACCCAGGGGCGACCCTCCGCCGTGTGGGCGTAGCCGTCCAGCGCCGGCAAGCCCCCATCCTGGAGGATCGCCTCCCCCGCCGCCAGGTGCATCCACATGTCGGGGTAGCCCACCGGCGAGGCGATCCCTGGCAAGAACACCGCCAGGGCCACGCCCAAGGCCAGCGCGAACACCAGGCGGTCGAGAACGGAGGAGGGGGAACTCATGGCCGGAGCCGACTGCCTCCCTTCGCGGACGGGGACAGTCCCTCATCAGTTGGACAGTAAAGTCGGTAGGAGACACCAGAGGGCCGATCGATACGGACTAGTCCCTCACCACACAACGCCTCGGCATCGACGTATACATCGCTGCAGAATGGTCCGTAGTCATGGGCTCGAAATGTGTAGAACTGGTCAACCTGGAGCTGAGATCGTGTAAGGTTTTCGCTAAGAAGAAAGAGGGACTTTTGAAGGTGCACAGGTTTGAGAGGCTTACTCTGTGCCGCCGCAATTGCCAATAAGGTCCAGTCCTTTGGTGTCATTCTCAACTCCTCTCAATGCACCTCTTTTTGATTAGCATATGTCATTGTAAAGGGTTAGTTAGTAAGAAGATACTCATCATGGCACCATAGGGTGGCAGTAGAGGTCCAGACTCTCCAGGGTCTCCTCCCAACCCATGACCAGGTAGTGGATGCCGTCCTGCTCTCCGATGTCGTGCAGGGTGCAGATGTGGGGGTGGTTGAGACTGGAGACGGCTCTTGCTTCTCACTCAAAGCGTTCCCACAGTTCGGCTCTCTCTGAGAGATGGTGGGGAAGGATCTTGAGGGCGCCCTTTCGGTCCAGGCGGCTGTCTTCGGCGAGATAGACTTCGCCCATGCCGCCTTGGCCTAGCTTTTCGATGATCTTGTAATGGGAGAGAGTCGAGAGAAGGCGGGTCGTCCAAGAAAGAGTAGCTACAATTTCGGATACAGTGCGCGAAAATCAGGCTGATTTGCGAGTGAATTGAATCGGGGATAACTTCAATAGAATGAAATGGAGGCGGCGGGCGGATTCGAACCGCCGAATAAAGGTTTTGCAGTGCGCTGGAGGTGTCTTAGCAACTCTTACCAAAGCTTAACAAAATCAATTAATTAACCCGGTTTCGACCGGTCGGCCCTTACCAAGTCTTACCAGGTTTTACCAATCAAAAGTGGAGGAAAAGTGGAGGACAGTTTTATTTATCTTCGCGTAGCCCTCCCGAAACGAGAAGGCCGGAAAGAACTGTGGCTAACTTCACGCCGTTGGGTTATGAGTCGAAAGGGCTGACGCCATAACCTATTGTAACCACTTACCTTTTCAAAGGCTTACAAATTTTCTATTTTGGCTGGAATGAGCTGAAATGGGGTGGTTTTAGGTGGTCGTGGGCACAGTTCGGGCACAGTCCAGAGGCGTCATTCAAGACTGAGACATACCTTTGGTTTTGTAGATTAAAGTCGCCGGTTTTCACCTCATTCCATCTCAGTTCATCTGAGTTTCTATCATCTTTGAAACCAACGCCTTAAGTCCCGCTGAGTATTTCATCTCATTTTCTCTCATCTTTCTCATTTTGGCTCATCTCATTAGATGAAATTAGATGGAGGGGGTCTTGGCGGAGGGGTCCGGGGGGGAGATTTACGGCGGCGTCACGGCATCAGATTCATCCGCCGCCGCAGGTCGTGGAAGCGAGGGTCGTCGCGGAGGGGGTGGACAGTCAGGATCTACTCAGAGATGCCACAAAGTGTCTTTAATCGTCCTTCGCTCAGGGCGGCGAGCACCATAAAGAAAGAGTGAACCGATCTGCTTTTTAATTCCAGTTTCTGTCGCGAAAAGCCGTTCTCGACAGCCAGTCTCCGATAAGCCGACTATACGTCCATGTGACATTATTCAGATGGACGCGAGCTTCAAGTTGGTAGAACTTCACAGGACGCAATCCGGAAAGCTTCTCAGGGTGGGCGATCGCTAACGCTCTGCATCAGCGGCGGACAAACCGCGTAGCGGGTTGACCGTCAGATGCAGCGCCTTGTTATGCGGCATCTTCTGGCGACTCCTCGTCATTCTGTTTTCGGCCAGCAAGAGACCGTCACACGTTGGACAAGCATCGTTTTGAGCGTCAGGTGTGCACCTCATTGCCGTCGTCCATAATTTTCAGCATGGCTTACAACAATTCTGAACGGCACTTCCGCAGCTGGTCTCTTCCGGTATCCCGCGCACTAGGGTGTTCTAATCACGCCATTGATCAGACTATAAAAGGCGCCTTTTTCCAGGTGTTCGCCCATAAGGAAAAGTCCAGTGGTATAGGGATCGATTTCAAACCCTTTCACGGCTCTTGGTGCGAGATATCGTCGCAGCTGTTCCGCCCGGTCAGCCTGCCCCAGTTCCTTGGCCAGGCAATAGGCCCAAGATGTCGCGAGTTCGTTTGTGGAGGATTCCTCCTCAGGCGCACGTGCGTCGACTTGAACATGGGCGACATCTCCCTCGAACACCAAATTTCGCTGCCAGGTCTCGAACCAGTCGGACACCCGTTCGGGCACGATCCCACTCATCAGGAAAAGCGCCCAGATAT
>JADFOI010000076.1 GCA_022562935.1 Acidobacteriota bacterium | reverse complement strand
CTGCAACCAGCTTGCAAAACCATCCAGATGGATTTGCTGGCAGTAGGCGGACATCGAAAGATAAAGATAAGCCGAGTAGAATTCGCTCTGGATCTGCTGGTTCAGAGCACTCTCGATTTTCTTGCTGGGCATGTGTGTTTCTCCTTTTCAAGGGTCCGTATGTGTACCAATGTTACAGCTATATCATACCGCAGACCGCAGGAAGAGAGGACTGAGCGAAGACCACACACAAATTTATCCGTGTGATCCGTGGGCTTTTTTCTATTTTCTATTTTCGGCGCGCTTCAGCCACCAGAATTCGAAGGCGACATCTTGATCAGGGAAGAGGCGCCGCAGGGCTTCGCTGTAGATTCGTTGCTGCCAGGCGTATGCTTCTGGAAGGGGATCCTGTTCAACCGTGGTTTTATAGTCAATGGCCCGGATGATTCCCTCCTCCTCTATAATCAGATCGATGATGCCGTGCCAGGCTTGACCCTCATCCTGTAGATAGACCGGGACTTCCCGTCCTAGAATTCTGGCAGCGCCCACTCGTCCCAGATAGGGGTGTCCTGAGGAGTCCCCCAGACCCCCGGCGTAAAATTGCTTCAGCACTTTCTCAGCCGCGTCAAGGACGTTTCCGGGAGAATGCAGTTCAGGAATTCCGGAGAAAGAGAGAGAGAGTCTGTCCGGTTCAAAAACATCGTCGAGAAGATAGCGCTCGAGATAGGTGTGTACCAGACGGCCCACCAGCAAACCGGTTTCCCGGTCCGCTTTCCCAGGATAGTGATGATCTTCTCGGATCTCCCCTTCCTGGTGTTCCGGATCGGAAGGGTGGCGAAGGAGCGGAGGACGGGCTGCTCGGTAGTCCGAGTAGCGCTTCCTCCAAAGAGATTGATAAGCGTCCTCCTGAAAGTTCACCGAGGGAGAGTGCACTTTTAGAGGGGTGATTTCAAAACCGGGCCGATGAACGAAACGTAGAGTGCCGTTACAAATTTCGACCTGGCCATTTTGCGAATCAGGCGGGATCTCACTCTGAGCAGAGCTAATGAAGTCTTTGATTCCCTCGGGAAAAGAACTGCCCTTCGAGCGGGGACACAAGAGGACCATGCGATCACGGGCACGGGTAGCGGCCACGTAGGCCAGACGTTGGGCCTCCGACTGGGCGCCTTTGCGCTCCAGCTCCAGCGCTTCAGCATAGGATGAAGAGACGATCTTGAGCGGGCCCCATTGCAGGGAAAATGCCTGCACTCTCTCACCCTTTTGAGTGGTCAGGCTGATCACCTCCGGATCTTTTCGTTTTCCCGTTGATTCCACCAGGTCTGAGAGAATCGCACTCCACCCATAGACGATGGTAAAGCGTCCTTCCAGGCCTTTGGCTTTGTGGATGGTCATCACCCGTACCGCATCCACGTTCTCACTGGCGACCGTGATGTCTTCCCCCGGGTTGCCATCCCACCGATCAGTCGCTGCGGCTCGAGCGCGTTGCTTCAACAGCCACACCAGGGGAGGGATCACGGTCATTTCCATGGCCTCCTGGAAGTTCTCCAACACCCGCCCGATTCGGACAAACGGCCGGCCTTCCCGATCCCCCGGTTCACTGTAGAGGGCTGTTGGGATGAAGGCTCGGACTTCTGATAGCCACTCGGAAAGCGTTGTCTTCAGACGTTCTGCCGCCAGTCTTCGCAGATGCTCGATCCGGGTGTGAACCTCCCGGGGCAGGAATTCGGGAAGAGGTTCCTGAGAGTGGAACAATCGTTCGGGAGGAATCTCCTTGAGCAAATCGTGGAGTTGTGGATCGGACAGATACACCAGTGGACTTCGCAGCACGGCCGCTACGGCCAGTTTATCCTGAGGATGAAGAAGGGCGATGAGCAGATTCAACAGATCCAGGACCTCGGGTTGGCGGTAAAAGGTCTTGGCACCGCTGCTGATGAAGGGAATTCCGGCCTTCTGAAGAAGCGGCAGCAGGGCGTCGACCTCCCGCCAGTCCCTTACCAGGACCAGGATATCCTTGTAGGGAGGCGTTGCTGCATCCGAACTCTCGAGGTAATCCTGGATCATGTGCAGGGTTTGAGCCGCTGCGTAGTCTCTCCCCTTCTCCACATTGAAGTCCCTCCCTTCGCCGTCTCTGTCCATAAAGATCCATTCAGGCAGGACTCCCTCATCGGATCGAAAGGGAACCAGCTCTTCGTTTGTCTTCGCCAGTGTCAGTTCTTTCCCGAAGAAGTGATTCACGAATCGGGTCACTGCTCCCACACTTCGAAAGCTGGTCGTCAAATGAAATTCGGTGTGCTTCAACTGGCAGCCGGTATAGCGTTTATAATGGCGATGAAAATCAAGGATGGAAGGGACATCAGCGTTCCGGAAGCGGTAGATGGATTGTTTTTTGTCCCCCACGAAAAAGCCGAGAACCTCATGCTGGGCCCGGGGGGCACGCTTCAACAGAAACTTGAAAAGCCGAAGCTGGTCGGGGTCCGTATCCTGGAACTCATCCACCAGCAGGGCCCGAAGCTTTGCCTGTTCAGCCTGGCGGATTGAAGGGTGCTCCTCGAGAAGCTTGACGGCCAGACGAATCATCTCGTCGAAGGTAATGAGACCCAGCTCCCGCATGGCCGCCCCCTCGGCCCAGTCGATGAAGCTCCCCAGGAACCGGGTCCAGACCCTCCATATTTCTCCAAACTCCTTGGCCACGCAGAGGCGAACTGCCGGGACATAGAAATCGGTCCAAGATTGGAAATACCGGGAATGCTCGGGTGGGAGCGCCTGGATGGCGACTTGAAGAGTTTTTGTCTTTGCACGATCCAGGAAGAAGTAGCCTTTTACTTGCTGGATGAAGCCACACAGCTCCCTGAAGGCTCCCTGTTTACCGGAAGTGATGCTCTCGAGTATCTGATTCAACTGGTCGCGTCTGCTTTCAATCGTGGAGCCTCCCCCCTTGGCCAGGGCTCGGACCAGGGCGAAGCCCGCGTCGAGGAGTTCCTGGATTTTCTTTTCGTTCTTCAAGGGAAGAGCTTCCGCTTCCCGGCTCATCCAGCGAAATTGATAACTGTGTTTCAACCACTCACGGATGTGTTGAACCGGAATCACCTGGAGAAGCTGGGTCAGTTCTTTCTGCAGTTGGGGATCGGCCAGGACTTTCTGTTGCCACCAGCGCTCCAGGACTTGATCTTCTACCCCGACCAGATCGTCTTCATCTTCCCTGGCGAAACGAGCCGTTGGGGGGATCCCGGCCTGGAGGGGATGACGGCGAAGGATTGAGGCAGCGAAGCTGTGGATGGTGGAGATTTGCAGCTGGGCCGCCTGCTCGGACAGGGCCTGTGCTCCAGCGCGGAGACGCTGGAAAGATTCCTCCCCATCCAGCCCGGCCGACAAGAGCATATCCTGGCCTGCGCGCCCCGACTCCAGATTTTTCAAAACCGTCTGAACGATCTCGTAAAACAGCGGATCTTTGACCTTCCCCTGGGAAGCGGCATAAGTAGCCTCCAGATGGGAAAGGCTGTCCGCCGCACTCACGCTCTCCAGGTAGCGGTACAGGCGGGTCTGCATTTCGGCGGCGGCTTTGCGGGTGAAAGTGGTGAGGATCAGGGAGCCAATAATAGCCCGGGCGGCCTTCAGACGCTCCTGCCGCGAGGAAGCGCTGTAAAGGGAACCGATCTTATGCGGAGGCACACCAGCATCACCCTTTAGTGGTGAAAGAAAAGGGGCATTCAAGAGGAGATAAAGTGCTCGCAGAGCCAGGGTATGGGTCTTCCCGGTACCCGCACTTGCCCACACAAAGGCGTGGTCAGGAGTGGCGATCGCCTGCCTGCGGGCGGCTGCGTCGGGAAGTGATGTGCTCATCACTTCATGGCCTCCAGGCGAGAGGAGATTTGCTTTTCGGAGAATCCGGCATAGCGACGCTGGGCGCCTCGGTCAAAGCGGCGGCAAAGAGAGATGAACTCACAGTACCGACAGGAATCCGCTCCCTCGATTCCATTCAACTTCAAGGTCTCCGTTGGAGTGGGCAGGTACATCCCTTTTCCGAGTATCTCCGCCAGTGGCCGCAGGAACTCCTCGGCTGCCGGTCGATCCTCCACTTCTATTTCTTTGGGTGGAGACACCCCTAAGAAGATGAAAGAAAATTCCGCCTCGGCCTTGGGGTGCTGGTGACGAAAAATCCAGGGGTAGAGAATGGGCTGCACTCGATAACCCAGAAAGACCTCTCGTGTGAGCTCCTTCTTACCAGGTGCTTTGCCGCTTTTGTAGTCGTAGATGCGAAACTGTCCATCTCGCTGGTCAATGCGGTCCATTTGTCCCGAAATCAGGAGTCCTTCCAGACCTGGAAAAGGCACTCTCTTCTTGAATTCGAGGTCCATCGGAACATCTCCCTCAAGGTCCTTTTTCACCACCTCTTCAAAATAGCTCTTGACCGTTTCTTCCAGTTTGTCCACGGCCGCCTGGCGAAACACGGGAGGCAGCACTTCCAATGGCTTGGATAATTGTGAGGAGAATTTCCTGGCAGCCTGACGCAGTGCCTTGGCTTCGGAGCGCAGCATGGCTTTGGCGATTTCCTTGAGCGGAATTTTCTGACTGAGCGAGGGCTCAATCAGGCGCTCCAGGAAGCTGTGAACCAGATTTCCCCAATCCAGTGAATTCATTTCTTCTGCAAATTGAAGGGCGATCAAAGGTTCCCATTTCATCGAGCATTGCGCATAAAAGCGGTAAGGGCATTTTGCCAGGACCTCTAGATCGGTCACCCCGACCCGCTCCCTCTCCTTTCCTGAAACGGGCCGGGAGGCTGCCGGAATATGCCCATTCCAGGCCAGCTCTCGACGCCTCAATTCTTGTGCCTTGAAAAGGTAGTCGTAAGGGATCTCGCTGCAGAGAACACTGGTCCTGTCGGGATGAATGAGGACCAGAAAGTCAGGGGGAAGAAAGGAACCTCCCTGTGGGTCCAGCTTCAGGAGATCTTCTCCCTGCTGGGCAGGTCCACGAGAAATGCGGTTCCAGCCCGTCTCGGCTTCCACCCCTCCCCAGCGCTGAATGTAGCGCTGCGCCCAGGGGGTAGGGGCTACGCTTCGTCCCCTGTCGTCACTTTCTGGAATCACCCAATGAACGCGTTCCGCTGAGGTGTTCAACAGAAAGAAGAGCATCGACATTTCCTCGGTGACCTGGGACTTGATCGGCAGCAGGTGTCCCACGTCACGGGCTTTGGCAACCAGACGTTTCCGTGAAGCATCGGAAAACAGGGGATCCTCCTCGATGGGCAAGGGCCAGGTTCCCGAGGCCAGCCCCAAGAGGACGATGGCTCTTGAGGTCAAGCTGCGGGCCCGCATTGAGGGCACAAAGAGTACGCCGGAGGGATCGAGGGGATCGCTCCGAATAGAATCGTCCACAACCCGGAGGAGCATTTCTCGAAGCATCGACTCTTTGATGAGCAGGTCTGGGCGGTAAGATTCCATGAACTGGAGTGCTTCCACCAAGGGGTCCAAAAGGGCCGGCTCCTGAAGCCATCTTTCCCGGAGCCTGTTCAGGAAACGGGCAGCTCGTTGGGGTGTGAAGGTGCGCTCTTCGGTCCTCGAACCTCTTGCCCACAGATCCAGAATTTCCCGGACCAGTGCTTCTTCCTGGTGGGTGAAGCGGGGGAAATGTCTATCGGGCGGGTCGGAGTCAGGCGAAAGGATGGCCTGCCAGCTGGTATCTCCCCAAACCCCCATTCGGCGAACTTTCCATTCAAATTCATCCACGTTGATGTCTTGGGCAGCCGTCATCTCCGGATAGTCACGCAAATAGGCCAGAAGCCACTCAGCGGGAGCCTGGTCTTCCCAGATGCGGGCCAGCATCCGCAAAGGACGGTTTTCAGGACTCAGCCCCACAGGAACATCGACGGTGCGAAGGGGGATGGCGAAGGCAGCGAAAACCTCTCGCATCGAATCGAAATAGGGTGCGCTGTCCGGTGCCACCACCATGATCTCCTGGGGAGGAATCGGATTCTCGGTGTCCTCCATCCATTGACGTACGCGAAGGGCTGCTGAGAGGACTTCGGCCCGGATCCCCGAGGCATATTGGAAGCTGAGAAAAGGGGGCTGCTCTGGAATCTTGCCTTCGGGAAAGGTGGAGAGGAAAAAGCGGGTGCTTTCATGGAAACGCTCGTCCCCATCCACTCCCGAAGAGTCGGGTTGGCCCGTGAGCGCTGTGCCCAACCGAACCTTGAGATCCTCCAGAACAGGTTGGCCGAAGGAGAATGCAGGGTGGGTTTCCTTCCCCTTTTTCAGAAAGGGATAGAAGAGGGTCAGGTCAATCCGTCTTCCCAGGGCCGCAATGACCTGAGCGTTGACATCGGTAAAGCCATAGAAACCATACACGAACAGCTGTGGAGTCTGTCCGCTCTCGCAGGCCAGAGAAGCCATGAGGGTTGGTTCATCGGCCTGCAGGATCCACTCGGGTATCCGCTGATGTGAAAGCGGTTCCCAGCAACGCTCTTGCTGATCCAACACTCGGATCCAAGCCGCATAGAGTTGGATGGTCTCCTGTTCCAGAGGAGCTAAGTCGGGTTCCTCTGCCAGCTCTTCTAGAATTTCCAACTGATCGAGGCCAAAGCCTCCATCCGCCAGATCTAAAAAAGTGGGGCGGAGCAGACGGTAGCCACTGGGCATGTGCTGCAGCGGTGACAGAGGGGAGCTCACAGGGAGCTGTTCGACAAGTTCGAAAAGAAGGAGATCCAGAGTCGGTCCCCA
The DNA here is from genome assembly GCA_022562935.1 of Acidobacteriota bacterium. Classification (GTDB taxonomy): domain Bacteria; phylum Acidobacteriota; class UBA6911; order RPQK01; family JADFOI01; genus JADFOI01. The sequence goes on along the minus strand of JADFOI010000076.1, from coordinate 10,329 downwards.
GCGCTGATGGGAAGCGGGCCCGGTGACTTCCCCGAGACGGCGCAGGAAGGTGGTGAGTGGAATAATACGCACGCCCGCCAGGACCGTTTCCTGGACCTCTTGTCCCAGTTTGAGACGAAGGTGATTGGCGGCCGTGGAAGTGGGGACCACGACCCACTTGGGCGCCAAGGGGTCGTGCAGACAACATTGTCGGAGCTTCTCCAGTAAGAGATCCAGGAGTGCGGGAAACGACGGCGCCAGCACCAAATGAGAAGACATGGTTACGATTCTACGCCTAAAGCGCGTTCACGCCCTGGCGCGCTGAGTCTGTATCCTTTTTCCGTTTCCTCCGCCTGGCCCTCCTCGATCAGTTGTATGAGGCTCGAGTGTAAAGAGCGCCGGGCCAGCTTCTTCGTTCGTTGATCGAACTTCGCGTAAATTTCATTCACCAGTTTCTCGAGAGTCTGTGGCTGGGTGTCCAGAGCTTCGAGAATCTGCTGTTTCCGTTTGTAGCGATGGTTCAGGACTTTCTGGACAAGCTTTCGACCTTCCCGTGCGGGTGGGCCATGACTCGGATACAAAAGTCCGTTGGTCACCGATTCCAAAAATCGGAGAGACTTGATGTAGGTACCCAGGTGACCATCTGTCGGGTCAATGAGCATTGAAGAAAGAGTCGAAACGAGATCGCCGACGATCACCGCCTGGTAGCGAGTTTCCTGAAAGGCAAGATGTCCCGGAGCATGTCCGGGAAGATGGTAGACGCGTAACTTCCAGCCGGGCTGGCCGTCGGGGGAAGGACCCAGATCCAATTCCTGTCCCTGTTCCAGGGATCCTGAGAAATCCATATCGGGTAGATACTGGGAGGTGAGTCGATGGGCATAAAGAGGCAGTTGATAACGCCGTTGACACTCGGCAACGGCGCCCACGTGGTCGGGATGATGGTGGGTCAAAAGGATCCCTTCAATGCTCTTTCCCTGGGCCAGGAGTTCATCCAGAAGTTTCCAGAGCTTCTCTTGTTCGGATGAGTGGGGCGTGGCCGGGTCGATCAGATAAAGCTTTTGGTCGCCCACCAGGTAGGCATTGGTGTGGGTGGCGGGGGGTTTGGTGGGAGTCCTGAGGGGCGCCAGCAGCACTCCCGGGCTAAAATAGATCTGTTGCAGTTCACCCCGATTCAAAGATTCGCCCAGTTGACGCGCTTCAGGAAGAAAGCTTTCGCAGTCGCCATGGGCCAGTTCGTGAAGGAGAAGGGGCAGGGGAGGAGCAATCAACACCGTTCCCTTCCGCCACCGTTCCAGGACCTCTTCGGGAGTGATGAAATACCCCTCCTCGACTTCTCCGGGCCAGATTTCCACCTCGTCTTCAGCTCGAATGTGACAATGCAAGAACCAGGTATCGTAATGTTGGAGGATGAACTGGGGAGTGGTGATGGGGAACATCGGTGCGAAATCCTTGCTGTCCAGCCGTTGATTTTCCCGTTTCAAAACCTCCGAGAAGCTAATCTGATTGTCGAGAATCCGGCGCCGGTAATCTTGCAGTTTTTTCCGGGACAGAGTGGTTCCGCGAGCCAGCCAAACCCCGGTTTCTTCGAACAGTTCACGAGCGGCTGCGGCTAAAAAGGCCGGGTAGTCCCCTGGTTCTTCACCATGTATGGAGAGATGAGCCCGTGCCGTCTCATGATCTTCATCCTCCAGGGTGCCTGTCACAAAGGCAAGGTATCCCCCCAAAAAGGGAAGGCTTGAATGGCGCTTGACCATGAGGACTTCCCTTGAACCCGGTCCCCGAGACAAGACGATGCTGACAGCCTTATTCACCTCCAGAAGATATAATAAATAGGTGTCCACTCTTTGACTTTCTTTTGGGCAGAGCATAGGTTCCTGAATCGCACGAGGTTAGTGATGGTATCCCCGAGAACAGAGATCACCCTGGAGCTCACCCCGCAGGCCCGTGTAGATGTTATCAACGTCAGTGAGCGCATTACCGAGCAGTTCGGGGATATCCTGTCGCGGTTTCAAAAGGTCTTTTATTACTCCTACCACACCACGGCTGGCTACTTCGACCAGAGCTTCTGCCGGCGGCTGAACCATAGTCGCGACTCCCTTCAGGCGTTTGTGCAGTCGTTCCAGAAGCTGTTTCCACCCAACGCCAACTATCAACACGACCAGCTCCATTTGCGAAGCGAGCTGAGCGAGGAGCAGCGGCGTCAGGAACCCCGCAATGCTGATTCTCATCTGACTTTCATTGGCTCAGGCCTGAGAAATGGTGTGACCTATCGACACTGCTCGAAAACGCCGGTTTACTTCGTCGATCTGGACGGCATCTCGGGTGCAACCAAGCGCCGCCGTCAAACCACGATCATTGGCTATACCGAGGAAGAACTGGTGGACAAGACGGAGGTGGGAATTCCACTCTCCAGCCATCCCGTGGACTCGGTGAATCTTAAGGACAGCCGCCTCGGTTTGTTTGATCAGCTCCACGAGCTGTTGGCACACTATGAGATCGTCAACGGTCGGATTGACATCAGTCTGGCACCGAATGAGCGCCATGCCGGTCTTACCGTTAATGAATATGAAACGCTGCTGATGAAGCACGATTTGGCGGAGGTGCTTCGCAACCCCCTTCGATTCATGGCCGAGAAGGGTAAGCATATGCTTCGCGACCCCAGGGCCATCCCCGTTAAAGCCAAGAACTACGCAAAATACGACATGGTACAGGTGGTCAATGAGTTCCTGGACGCCCTGGGTCTGAGCGAGTCACTCCTGGAACGGATCATCAACAAATTCCAGTCCGTACCCGCAGCGCGCTTTCTGGGAGTGAAGCGATCACTGAGCCTCCTGGTCTCCCAGAAGGGCCATGAGGGTAGAGGTTGCATCGTGCAGGGGGAATACCAGAGCCCCATTCTTGTTCAGTGGAAGAAGGCACCCGCTCAAACACGGATCCTCAAAATCGCTTTTATTCGCTTTCGCTAGATAGTACTTATCGGTAGATAGTACTTAATCGAAGAAGACCTTCAACATGTCCAGGGTGGTAATGATTCCTACCAGCCGAGAGCCTCGAGTCACCAGAAGTCTGTGGATTCGGCCGGCCACCATAGCCTTGGCAATGTCTGAGATCGGCGTATCCTCCGGCACCGTATAAATGGTTGGGGTCATGATTTCCCTCACCGGCAAGGACTCATTTTCTTTACCCTGCAGCCTCACCATTTCCTCCGCATTGAGTTTGTCCTCCCAACCGTGCCCATAAAATACGGGGGTGGATTTTTCCAGGAGCATGTTGGCCTCTGTGGTGGTACTTTGGGCGATATCGGTGCAGGACACGACACCTACGACTTCCCCCTCCGAATCCACCACCGGTGCACCCAAGATTTCTCTCTCGGTCAAAAAATCGGCTAACTCCTGAACCGTCATATCATCCCTGACGGAGAACACATCCGTGTTCATGATATCCTTGGCCTTCAGGTCCTTCATGAGTTCCTCCTGGGTTAGCATTCGCTGTTCAACACCCGCTCACTATACCCTCTAGCCCGTACTATTCATAAACTGTCTGCTGCAGTGGCGGGATCATCCGTCCAGACTGCGCGACCCGCAGCGGGTGCCCCTCCCTCGACCTCCTCGGCGTACTGCAAGAGTACGCCTGCGGGGGTCTCAGTCGCGACGTGGCGCAACGCACTCCTGCCGGCGCTTCCGCCACTTCGCGACGACAGCCTATGAATAATCCGGGCTTGTTCGACGAAACACGAAAGTTTGAACGGTGTAGCATGAACGGTGTAGCATCCGATATTGGGGTTGTCTCAGCTTAGGGAAAGGTTTAACATAAGGCAGTAAAGCTTCCCGACGCTGAAAAGAGTTGCTTCTCTCAAAGACAGAAGGGAAGCCGGATCACACCTGGCAGGGGGAGTATGATGCCAACTCGCTTTTTCTTTAAACTGCTCATTTTTTCTGGGTTTTGGGTTTCCCTGACTGCTGTGGGTGCTCCGCCGACCTCGGTGGCAGTGGCAAGCAGCCTTCAAGCATCCCTGGAAATGCGTGCCATCGTCCATTTTTTCCGGGGAGCCAACTTCCAGCGCGATAAAGAGATGAACGAGGCCATAGATCAATATAAACAGGCGCTGAAGCTGGATGACCAGTTTGCCGAGGCCTACAATAACCTGGGCACGGTCTACTTTGAGAAGGGGGACTATGGAAAGGCCACGGAACTCTATGAAAAAGCTCTGGATCTCCACCAGGATTTTGCTGTTGCCCATTCCAACATGGGTACCGTCTACGCCCGCCAGGCCCACCGGATGAACGTCACCCAATTCTATCGCAGGGCTATTGTCCATCTGCAGAAAGCCATCGAATTGGATCCCAATCTCCCGGAGGCCTACAACACCCTGGGAATCGTTTACCACAGACGAGGCGAATACCATCGATCCACTGAGTTTTTTATGAAGGCCAAACAGGTGCGGCCCAGTTATGTCGATGCTTACAACAACTTGGGATTCACGTTGAGCCGTCTTGGCCAGTTGGATCGGGCCAGGAAAGAATTGCTGGCAGCTCTGCAAATAGATAGTCATTTTGCCCCGGCGCGGCACAATTTGGGAATGCTCGATCTTCGCGGTGGGGACATTGAGTCTGCGCTCAAAGCTTTGGAAGAGGCCGTCGCCAACAATCCTGATTTTATTGCCTCCTATGTGGAGTTGGCTGCTTTGCATTTGAGGCAGGACCAGGACGTGGAGGCCTTGCAGGTTGCTCGGCGGGCTGTCCAGGTCGATCCCACCTCAGCCCAGGCTCAGAACATTCTTGGCCTTTCTCATCTCAGGTCGGGTGACGAAAAGGCGGCGCTGGCGGCCCTGGAAGAGGTGGTGAAGCTGGATGATAACTTTGCTGAGGGCCACGCCAACCTGGGTGCGTTGCTGGTTCTTCAGGGGGATCCCAAACGCGCCCTCAAGGAGTTGGATCGAGCCACGGAATTAGACGCGCAGTTGGCCGACCCCTACAGATATCGCGGCAATATCTTTTTTCGTCAGTCCGAGAGCCAGCGTTCCATCGAGAGTTTCACCCGCTACCTTGAACTGGTTCCAGACGCACCCGATGCCGAACAGGTGAGTTCCCTGATCGATTTGCTCCGCGGAGTTGAAGAAGAGAAAGATTCAGAATAGAATTTGGGGACAGGCCCAGAATTCGTTCCTAAATACTGATAAACATTGAGGAATTCTTGGGGCTGGCACCAAATTCTTCCTAAAACCTATATTCGGCGGGCGGGTTGGTGCGCAGATAAAGAGTGACCAGCTCCTGAGCAGCCTTTTCAGGCGACTCGTTGAGAAGGACAAGCCAGGCTTCTCTGCCAAACCGTTCCTCAATTTGCTGGATCATCCAGCAACCCACGTAGTAGCCCCACTTATTCTGTTGATAGAGATCATCCTCAGGGGCCTGGGCATCGGCCGAGCGGTTGAGGGCGCTTCGAATCTGGCCAAAAGATGTCTTGAGTTGTTGAGGTTCCTGAATGATCTGATCCAATTCCGGAAACAGTCCCGACGAAAAGGAGAGCCAGGTGGCAATGCCTTCGGTGAGGAGTCCGGCCAGGATACGGGTTTGAGCGGAGGGGTGTGATTTCAAGAGTCCAGCTCGCATCAGGACCAGATGATGAATCTCATGAGCAATGACAAAGGGTAATCGTTCCCGGTTTTCAGGGCTCAACACCTCGGCTGAGAGGATCAGCTGAGGGTTCAGGGTCTTGGCTGCATAGGGAATGTTCTTGAAGATCCAGAGCTGGAAAGTTCCCTCCAAATCTTGGGGGAGATAGCCTTTCACGATGTGAATGGCACGCTCAAGCATCGGCTTCATTCTCTCGGTCAGGGCACCTTCTGAGTCGCTCGAGAAAAGAGTCGAGTGACCCTTAGGATTCCTATTCCCGTGGATTGGCCAGGCCGGAAGCAATGGCGCTGCCTTCGTGGGAAGTTCGACGAGTCGGAGCTCCTGTCCCATCGATATTTCCCAGCCCACTAAGGCCTGGGGTCTTTGCAGCTCCTGAGCCAGGCAACGGCTCCCGGGGCTGAGCAGCACAAGAGTCAAAACACCCACTGAGGCTATGTGTAAAAAGGGTTTCACTGGCCACCAATATATCACTTTGGGGGACAGGCCCAGAATTCGTTCCTAAATACTGACAATCATTGAGGAATTCTTGGGGCTGGCACCAAACTCCTTTAACTCGCCGATTCCGATTTCCATTGACGGTGAGATACTCGTTTTGTAAGATACCGCGACCTTGGTTAGGTAATGAAAAATCTCATTTTTGCAGGTCTGGTGTTCCTCTTGTCGATGCCTTCGATCTGGGCTCAGTCGCCCGCCGCCCAGGTTTCGGGGCAGATTCGTGATGCTTCCGGAGCCGTCATACCCGGGGTGGTACTGGAAGCGCATGATCAGGAGAATGGGCGCGTCTCCTCGGCTCTCACCGATGAGGAGGGCCGGTATGAATTTTTGCGGCTTGCCCCTGGAAACTATAAGATCTTCGCCTCCTATCGCGGATTTCAGTCTATCGAAGACAAGAAACTCTCTTTGAGTGCCGGACAGGCCGTTTCGCTGGATCTGATACTGGAGGTTCAGGATGCCGAGCAGTCCATTACCGTGATCGGTGAGGCAGCGCCGTTGGATCTCTCCAGCCCTCACTTGAGCTTCATCGTGAATGAGCTTTCCTTCTCCTCTCTTCCCATCAACGGCCGCAGTATTGACAGCCTGGCTCTGCTGGCTCCCGGAATGATCCCGGTGCGGGGCAAGGACACCCGCGCACTGAACGGGACAACTCAAGAGATCAGTGGAAACGGGGCCAGAGGTACCGAATACCTGCTGGATGGGACCGATATTCAGCACCCCATTCTTAAGACCACTCCCGGTGGAGTTTCAGGATTGCTTCTGGGGATGGACTCCGTCCAGGAATTTGAGGTTCTCAATGATGCCTACCCCGCTTACATGGGAGGGAGTGGCGGTGCCATCGTCAATGTGATCACACGCCGGGGAACCCGCGATTGGCACGGGTCTCTTTATGGGTACTTTCGAAACAGCGCTATGGATGCCCGCAACTTCTTCGATCGAGATCCCTCCAACCCCTTCGAGCGGAGCGATCCCCCTTCCTTCAATCGCCAACAGTACGGGAGTTCCATCGGCGGGCCGTTGCCTGGAGAGGAAAACACTTTTTTCTTCAGCTATGAAGGCCTCAGGGAGCGCTTGGGGATGACTCTGATCAACACCGTTCCCAACGATGATGCTCGGGAGGGAATATTGCCCACCGGTCCAGTCACCGTGGCAGAAGAGATCAAGCCTATTTTGACTCTCTATCCCCGGGCCAATGGTCGTGATTTTGGAGACGGCAGTGCCGAGTATCTGTTCCAGCAGCAGCAACCCACCGACGACCAGCATTTCAACGCCCGGACCGACTTTCAACTGACCTCAAGTGATTCGCTGTTTGTGCGCTATACCTTTAATGACAGTAAAAAGCTGGCTCCCTTTGAGGTGAGCATTGAGGGTTTTGACAGTGACCTCAGCTCCCGCAATCAGTATCTTACCGTGGAGGAGACTCATCTGTTTTCCTCACGGCTGTTGCACACCGCACAGTTCGCCTACAATCGAGGGGCCTACACCAGTAATAGTGTGGCCAGTACACCTGAATTGGCGGCGGCCCCAAAATTGATCCCGGGGCGTCCCAACATGGGGCGCATCAACATTCGAGGTTTGACCGCCTTCGGCACCGATACCGCTGACGTGGATTTTCCCTTTGGCCAGTATCAGACCAGCAGTGCCTTTCAGTTCTCTTTCGGGAAGCACGATCTTCGCTGGGGGTTCGACTGGAAGCACCACCGTAGTGATGACGCCTATAAGTTTTTCTTTGATGGCCTGCTGGTCTATGAGAGCCTGGAAGATTTCCTTATCAACGATACGGCGCGTTTTATCGGTGCCGAGGCGGGTGCCGATGCACAAAGAGCCTATCGTCAGAACCTGTTCGCGCTTTATATCCACGATCAATACCGCTTCAGTCCGTCCCTGACCCTCAGTTACGGTCTTCGCTACGAGTGGTTTACGGTACCCACGGAAAAGCTGGGCCGGATCTCCAATCTTCGGAAGCTAAGCGATGCCGCTCCCACCGTTGGAGATCCTCTCTTTAAGAATCCCTCCCATTTGAACTTCGCTCCTCGGGTAGGACTGGCCTGGAACCTGGGTGGAGACCAAGCCACTGTCTTACGCACCGGCTTTGGGATCTTTTATGAGCCGATCCGGGAAAACATCTTCGGCTACCGGGTGAGGATCCAGACTCCTTTTACCACCGTGCGCACCATTATTGGACCTCCCTATCCTGAACCACTGGGAGGGGGAAGGGCTGGAAGGCCCCGCCAGGACCCCATCGAATTCGAATTATCGACTCCCTATATGATGCGATATCATCTCGTGCTGGAGCGGGCACTGGGCCGGGCTTGGGTCCTGCGGATCGGATATTTCGGCTCCCGGGGAGTGCACCTGCCCCGGGTGGGTGACATCAATATCCCTGCGCCCATATCCGTTGATCCGGATGGGCGACTGGTCTTTGAAACTGCCGGGAGACCGCAGCGCCCCAATTCCAACGTGGACTCGGTTCGCCTCACCTCCACCGATGCCAACTCGGTCTACAACTCCCTTCAGCTGGGTCTCACCCGGCGCTGGGAGTCGGGTTTCCAGTTTTTGTTCAATTACACCTACGGCCGTTCGCTGGATGACGCCTCGGCTTATCGTCGAGAATTTACCAACAGCCTTCCTGAATCACCCTATTACTTTGACCGAAATTCTCATCGGGGTCTTTCCAGTTTCCACATCGCTCACCATGCCGTTTTCCAGTACACCTGGGATTTACCTCTGGATTTCCCCCGAACCAGTTTTGCAGGAATCTTGCTCAACGACTGGCAGACGGCTGGGATCGTGACTCTTTCAAGCGGCTATCCCTTCACCGGCAACGTGTCCTTTGATATTGCCAACAACGGTGTGCGGGAAGGGCACCGGCCCGATCTGGTGGCGGGGACCGGTAACAATCCCGTGCTGGGTGGGCCCGACACCTACTTTGATGTCTCCGCTTTCGAACTACAGCCCAGAGGCCGCCTGGGGACGCTGGGGCGCAATACCCTGATCGGACCCGGCTTCGCCACGCTCGATATCAGCCTGACGCGAACCGTCCCCATGACGGAGCAGCACAGTCTGCAGTTTCGGTTGGAGGTTTTCAATCTTCTTAATCGAGCCAACTTCTCTCATCCTCAAAATCGAGGAGCCGGCGGTGGAGTGATCATCTTCAACAACATTAGCGGCATCCCCATTGGAAATGCAGCCACCATTTTTTCGACCACGGGTTCCTCCCGTCAGCTGCAGCTGGGAATGAGATATACCTTCTAGCGAAGGTAAATTCAAAATTCAAAACTCCAAATTCCAAACAAATCCCAAATTCCAAGCTCCAGATCACAAACAAATTCGAGATTCCAAATGTTGAGGATTTCGAGTCTGTTTAGGATTTAGGATTTGTGATTTATCTTCTTAGATAAGGTTTACTGCACTGAAGAGACCATGCCGTGCCAGCGGCTCACCACGTCCAGATGAATTTCGAACTGATCCAGCACTCGACCGGCCACATGATTGACGATGTCGTCGATGTCTTTGGGGTGGTTATAGAAGGCAGGGACAGGGGGCAGGATAATGCTCCCCATTTGGGCCAGCTTCAGCATGTTCTCCAGATGAATCTGATTGAGAGGGGATTCGCGGGCCACCAGCACCAGCTTTCGACGCTCTTTCAGGACCACGTCGGCGGCTCGATGGATCAGGTTGTCGCCTGCGCCGTGGGCGATGGCGGAAAGGCTTCTCATACTGCAGGGTATGACCACCATCCCGCTGGTTACGAAGGATCCGCTGGAAATGGCCGCGCCCTGATCCTGAAGCGGATAGACCTCTGTGGCCATCTCCTGGACCTGCTCCAGCGTGTACTCGGTCTCGTAAAGGAGCGTGCGCCTGGCCCATTTGCTCAGTATCAGGTGAGTTTCCACCTCAGAGCCCTGCAACAACTCCAGAAGACGAACCCCAAAAATGGTCCCCGTGGCTCCCGTTATGGCCACAATCAGCTTCTTCTGGCTCATTTCGGTCACCACTTATATCATTGGATCGATTGGAATTCCACTCCGGAGCACCTGACCGCCTGACCGCTTGACCAGCTAACCCCCTGACCGCAGACGAGTATGCTGAGGTTCTCGTTCGAAGTCGGGTGTGGGGGAGTTCGGTGCCAGCCCCAAAAATTCTCCTTTGAATTCAGGGGTTTCCGCCAGAATTCTGGGCCTGTCCCAGAAACGCCCGCGTGATCCGCGTTCTAAAAGCA
>JADFOI010000180.1 GCA_022562935.1 Acidobacteriota bacterium | reverse complement strand
CCTTTGATGCGGGAAAGGCACGAGTTGGTCTCAAGTGGGTGACCTTTCACGATCTTCGCCATTTTAGAGCCACACAGTGGCTCATGAAGGGAGTCGACGTGAATACGGTGAAGGAACTTCTGGGTCACTCCAGTATTCAAACCACCATGCGATACGTCCACTATGTTCACTCTCACGCGACTCGGTCGGTGCAGGCAGCCCAAAAACGGGAGGTCCGAGAGTGGGAAAATGGCGAAAAATCGCTGGACGAAAACTGGACGACATCCGAGTCATGAGACCCACTCTCACTTTTGCCAAGTTTGTAAGTAACTGATTTTAAAGTGCCCGGGGAGGGACTCGAACCCTCACGAGGGAAACCCTCACAGGATTTTAAGTCCTGTGCGTCTGCCTCGGACCTCAAGAGCAAGTCTCACGGTTTATATTGAAAGTCAAAAGTGCACTGGGTCCATTCTAGCGAACATGTTGAACTAGACTCGCTCGTCGGAAGCCACCCTTGGCCCACTTGGACGTGTAACGCCCTTACCGGAAACTGATTGACAACCAGTGGGCTGGACCAAATGTAGGTAACGGTTGGCCGGTAGTTCGCAAGTGTTGCTAGAATTGCGTGAGGTGAACGAGATCGAGCAGTTTGGGATGCAAACCATGGATGCGATCAGGAGCTTGGTCGTTGCTAACCATTACCTTCAGGCACTCGTTGTCTTGTATTCTGCGGTTGACACCCTCGCTTGGATCAGCCTCCCCAGCGGCGACGTCACTTCTAGAGACTTTTGCCGCTGGGTTGATCAGTACATAAAGCCACAGTCGACACTCGGATGCACCGCCGAGGACCTCTACGCAGCGAGATGCGCACTATTGCATTCAAGCGCTACAGAATCGAGGTTGAGCCGAGAGGGACGGGCAACGGAGCTCTGGTATGTAACCTCGCCACATTCCCTTCCCCAACTCGAGGCATACATCAGTAGGGTCGGAGCGCCGGCGAAAGCCATTTACTTTACCGCCCTCGTGGCAGTGTTCAGCGATGCCGTCATGACTTACAGTGAAGAGCTGGCGCTTGACGAAGAACAGCATCGCGCAGCCAGCGGGCGTATGAGACGGTGGCTCGGTTTTTTCCCCAGTAGTTACTTACGCTAGAGTGATCGTTCCGAATCAGGCTGGTTCGACTAACATCGGGCTCCCCGGATGTAAATCACATTTGTTTAACCTCTTTTGTAAATGTGGGGCTGCGAGGTCGAACAGAAGGCCCCTACCGCGTGCTTTTGGGAACCTATATGGACCCTATTTTGGAAAACCGAGGAGCAGTTTAAAAGAGTTTTTCTTCAAGTCATTGAAAAGATTGGTGGAGACGAAGGGATTCGTCGAACCCTCGACCTCCTGAGTGCGATTAAGTTACCCCCCCTTCTCCTGATATTTCCCGCACGAAAACTATCCTACAGCAAGGGGGTTGGTGGACCCCCGGTGGACCCCCAGCCCGAACGACGGTTCGACAGACTTTTCTCACCAATCCTGTAAGTGATTGGTTTTTAGTGAGTTAACATTCTAGCTGGCGAGAGGAATCGAACCCCCAACCTACTGATTACAAATCAGTTGCTCTACCGTTGAGCTACGCCAGCGCAAGACCTTCTTGCCACTACTTGGGAAAACTGCGGCCGACGAGCCGCTGTCGCTTATAGACCTGTCAGTTGGGTCCACCCATCACCAGCTTGCAAAAACCGTAGCGCAAATGTGCCGCATACAGCGCCACCTGGAAAGAGGAAACTTAGCACGGACGGCAAGCCGTTGTAAAGGTTGAAGAGATCCTCTTTGTTACTGCCCGAGGGTGAGATCGACCCTGAATTCGACGCCATCAGGCTCCCACGTCACATCTGCTTTCAGGTGGTTGATGTCGATCTTAAAGTTGACCTCCTTACCGAGGATATTGACACCATAGCTCTCATCCTGACCTTCATAGCGGAAAGCGGTAACAAAGGTCATCCCCTTAAAGTCTTTGCCCGCGAAATGGGTCTCCGTCCCCCCTGAGAGTGAAAAATTCCCCCATTGATAACTGGGTGCGATGCGTTTCTTGGAGCGCATTTGGTAGTGTGGTAATCCGTTGGAGAAGCTCAATTTCTGACTTTCCAGAAGATCGGAGGCAATATTGCCGACCACCGGAAAAGCTGGGAAAACCTGTTCCACCCACTTACTCAGGTGTTTCTTTTCTGCTGCGATGATACCGCTGGCTGTTTTGTCCACTGCCCGCAGGGGACTCTTGAGCCCGATCTCACCGAATTTCTTGGGCAGAAAGACCTGGTACCAGGAGTCCAGAACGATGGGAGCTATCTGCTGGGTGAAGTAGTTTTCCCCTATCTTGCTGGTGAGGTAGGCAGCGGATCTCTTGGAAACCTGTTTCCGCATCTTCTTGAATCCGCTCCGCTGGTCGGGTGCTTTCTTTTCTCCCAGCAAATCGATGGGATAATAGTAGGCGGGCAGTTGGATCAGTTGGCGATCACCGCCATAGGCATGACCACAAATTGCCGGGATGAGGGCAACCGCAAGAAATACGGCGCAGCCTATTTTAGACCCCATAACACACCGTTCTTCAGACACCTCAGATCTGGCCCTGAAAAGCTGCTGGACACTGCGATAGGGTCTAGGTTCTCTTAATTAGGTATTATATCAATCCAGGCGGGTTAGCTTCCAGGTGTTCGGATCCCCGTTTCTAAGTTTGGAATTTTGAATTTGGGATTTTGGATTTCGCATCGGGTCTCCCAACCCCAACATAGTCAAACCCCAGCTCTCGCATCTCCCGTCGACTGTATTGATTTCGTCCATCGAAAATCACGGGGTACTTCAGCAGATCCTTCATCTTCCTGAAGTCGGGATTCCTGAACTCGTTCCATTCCGTCACCAGAACCAAGGCGTCAGCACCCTTTAAGGCTTCGTAGTTGTTCTTGGCATAAGTGATCTTATCGCCGAAAATTTTGCGGGCTTCTTTCATCGCTTCCGGATCGTAGGCCTGAATCTTTGCTCCCAAACCCAGCAACTGCTCAATGACGACTCGAGAGGGGGCCTCTCGCATGTCATCCGTCTGGGGTTTAAAGGCCAGTCCCCAGACGGCAAAAGTCTTCCCCTTTACCGGACTGTGATCACCGTCCTGTTTTTTATCGCCCGCTTCCGAAGAGTAAAACTCCAGGATTTTGTGGATGATGACCTGCTTTTGAAGTTCATTGACTTCTTCCACGGCCTGGATCAATTTTAAGGGGTAATCGTTTTCTTGGGCCAGATGGATCAAGGCCTGGACATCTTTGGGAAAACAGGATCCGCCGTAACCCAATCCGGGAAAGAGAAAAGAAGCACCGATTCGCCGGTCCGTACCGATCGCCTTTCGTACCTGATGGACATCCGCTCCCGTTCGCTCACAAAGATTGGCAATCTCGTTCATAAAGGAAATGCGACTGGCCAACATGGCATTGGCGGCATATTTGGTCATCTCCGCACTGCGTGTGTCCATCACCAGAATGGGTGCCCCGGTTCGAGTAAAGGGCGCATACAGTTCCTGCATGATTTCCACCGCCCGGCTGCTGGTGGCTCCAATCACGACCCGGTCGGGTTTCATGAAATCTTCGATCGCGGCACCCTCTTTGAGGAACTCCGGATTGGAAACAACGTCAAA
>JADFOI010000179.1 GCA_022562935.1 Acidobacteriota bacterium | reverse complement strand
CGTGGTTTGCAGGGTCTGCCGGTTGCTTTCCCGCCGCATGTATTTTTTGGAGAGCTTGCGCAGTTCCTGGTATACAACGGGAAGCAGTTCGGAAAGGGCTTGCTCCTCCCCTGCAGTGACCCGTTCCACCAGACTGGTTATGACCTCGGGTGAAGGCCGCACAGAAACTCCTTTCTCTCACCTGGAGTGAGTACCCGAATTCAATTTTCAGGCTCAGCTCTTTAAATGTAAAGGATGCCCGGAGGGGAAGGCAATGGAACAGGCTGGCTGGAGAGCGGGAACGTCTCTTTCAGGCCAGTCGGGATTATTCATAGGTTCTCGTCACCAAGGGGGGAAAGCGCCGGCCTGACTGCGTTCCGCGATGCGCGACGGAGGCCCCGTAGGGCGCGAGCCGGTGGCTCGCCCGAACAGTTCGGATGGCAAAACCGAAGCCACACTTGTAAAGATGTGCCACACATGCGGTTCGGGTCACCCACCTGCTGACCCCTGCGAATACGCCGGGTGCCTTGTGGGTCGCGGAATGCAGTCAGGCCGGATGGTTTCGCTGCTGCAGTAGAGAATTTATACATCATCCGGACCAAAGACTCATCGAGGTAAACATGCTAGGATCAAAAAGTCATGTGCTGTAACCGGATCATCGTTTTATTCTTTCTCCTCTGTTTCCCCGTCGCTCCCGCTTGGGCGGGTGACCTCGAAGACCTGGAAAGTGCATTTGAGAACATCCTGGAAAGGTTGAATGCAAAGGACCTGAAGGGCTTCTTGACGGGATGGCATCCTGATGCGGTCCTGATGGTTCACGACTACGTTTTCCCGGTCGATCGAGCCGATGCGGGTGAAGAGATCTGGGCACAAATCTTCGACGATTTTTTTGTCGCCACCCAGAGGATCCGATTGACTCCCATCGATGTCGAGTTTCGAGTGGTGGAAAATACGGGGATTGTCTGGGGAAGGATTCAGACCCTAACGGAACTAAAGGATGGAACGAGAAAGGTGGTGAACCTGCGCTTGACCGCCACCTTTGTCAAGACCAGCGGCCGATGGCTTTTACTGAGTTGGCAGAGTTCAATTCCCCCAGAGCGCAACCCTCGTCCAGGTTTTTAAAGTTGAGCAACCGGTCAGTCGGATCCCAGACCGTGGGTGACGGCATACTGGATCAATTCGGCGCTTGAGGAGATCTTCAAAGCGGACATCATGCGGTACTTGTGAAAGGCCACGGTTCTTGGGCTGACCTTCAAGACGGTCGCAACTTCTCTCATGGTGTTTCCTTGGACCAATAGGGCGAGTACCTCCTGTTGGCGCTCGGTCAGAGGGCCAGGAGATTCTTTCTGATGCCGCTCATCAATGAGGGAATCGGCCAGGTTTTGGGTGACGAGGGGCGTTAGGTAGGCTTGACCCTTGAGCACCTCGCGAACGGCCTGAGATAACTCATTCACCTCAGAGGTCTTCAGGAGATAACCCGAAGCTCCCCCCCGAAAGGCCTGCTGGACCTTGTCCCAATTCGTGGTGACGCCCAGAAAAATAAGTTTGGTCTGGGGCAGTCGTTCTGCGATCTTTCGGATGGCCTTGAGGTCTTTGGCCAGGGGCATCGACAGGTCCAGGACGATGACGTGGGGTTGGCGCTTGGAGGCAATGGAAAACAAAGCCTGAGCATTTCGGGCCGTACCGACAACCTCGAATTCAGACTCCACCAGCTTTTCAAAGGCGGCCCGCAGAAAACTGCAATCGCCAGTGAACAACACCCTGGGACGTTTCATGACTCCTTCAAATACTGTTGCCTGAGTTTTACTTCCCCTGTCTCCTACTCAATAGAGAATAGGACCAACAACTACAGTAGAAGATGGGTTGATGAAGTGTAAACTGTCAGTGTTGACAGGTCCTCCAGGGGCATTATGGCTAGCAGGGAGTGAAGCGCATCTCACAGTCAACGCAAGCCCGGATTATGCTAGGGCAGAGGAGACACAAAGGAACGGTTGGCCAGAGCTTCCTTGATGGCGGGAACCAAATCGGAGGTCAGGCGAGGTTTGACGACATAGCCCAGGGCGCCGCTAGCCCGGGACGCGTGGACAAAGTCAGGATCCTCCTGGACGGTCAAAAAGACCACCTTGGCCCTGGAGCCAGCTTTTCTGAGACGATCGGCCGCCTCCAGCCCATTCATGACCGGCATGGAGATATCCAGGACCACCACGTCTGGCCGAAGTTTGGAAGCTGCCTCGAGCAAAGCTTGTCCGTCATTCACCGCTCCTACCACCTCGAACTCACTTTGCAACAGGTGCACCACCCTCTTGAGCATCTCCCTGTGATCGTCGGCCAACAGTATGCGGACTCGCTTCATGAGATCCTCCTGTGGGAAACGGTTCCTCTTCAGACCTGCCCATGATCAACGGCTCAGTTTCGAACCCGTTCCGAAAGATGAGGTTATGAGGCTGCGACGTAGAAGTCGACTGTCAAAGGTATCAGTTTTTCTGAGAAAATGAGACAGTGGTCAAGTCGCTTAAGTGATGATCCGTTCCTTGATGGCGAGCCGAAGGAGTTCTGTATTGTTCTTCAGACCCAGTGTCTCCATCATTCGGTATTTGTGGAAGGCAACCGTTCGAGGAGCGATGTTCAAGGTGGCGGCCACCTCCTTCATGGTGTTCCCCTCTGCCAGAAGCTGCAGGATTTCTCGCTGGCGCGCGGTCAGCTTGGAAACACTTCGAATTTCACTGCCCTGAGCAAAGGATTCAAGCATCCCCTGTGCAATTTGTGGTGTCACATAGGACCGTCCCTGCGACACCTCTTGCACCGCCTGGAAAAGCTCTGAGGCAGCGGAGCTCTTGAGAAGGTATCCGGAAGCTCCTATCCGAAAGGCCTCCACAGCCAGGTCGGGATCTTCGTGCATGGTCAGGAAGATCAATTTCACATCAGGCATCATCTGCTTGATCTGCTCACCGGCTTCCAATCCATTCAGTTTGGGCATGCTGATATCCAGCACAATGATATCGGGATTGAGCCGAGGAGCCTCTTTCAGGAGGGCACGTCCATCCAGCACCTTCCCTACCACCTCGACCTCGTTTTCGAGGAGGTTCACGAATGCTTCAACCAGAAGTTTATGATCATCGGCTATTAAGACGCGTGGACGGCTCATTAGATTTTCTCGCAGTGAGTTGTGCTCATCATAAACCGGATCGCCTAAACTTGCAAAGCCTCGTTCTGAAGAGAGGCTACTGTAAGGGGAACACGAGCCGTAATCCGGGTTGAAGGAGGGTCTTATAAGACCGGGAGGAGTCTTTGGATTTCGTATTCGGTGACCAGGGGATGCTTTCTGTCCTTGCCCCGGGCTTCCAGATAATATACTTCCTACTCTGCCTTCTGGTTCACCACCAAACTGTCGAAAACGTGATCCCCTAAAACCTTCCGGGCCAGCTCACTTCCTTCCAGCTGAGCTGTGGCATCCTGGAGACTCCCAGGAAGAGAGCCGATACCTCTTTTTTCTCTCTCTTTTGCACTCATTTGGTAGATGTTCTCTTCGGTCGGCTCAGGGAGCTCGTAGTTCTTCTCAATTCCCTCCAGTCCAGCGGCCAGCATAGCCGCGAAGGTCAGTGGGAAATTGCAGGCGGGGTCCGGAAATCGAGCTTCGATCCGGGTGGCCTGCTCCTTCCCTGGCTTGTACATGGGGACCCGGATGGCACATGACCGGTTCCGCCGCGCCCAGGAAAGTTCGGTGGGAGCCTCGAA
>JADFOI010000178.1 GCA_022562935.1 Acidobacteriota bacterium | reverse complement strand
TTCCCATCCGGGCATCCTTTACATTTAAAGTGCTGAGCCCGAAAATTGAATTCGGGTACTCACTCCAAGTGAGAGAAAGGAGTTTCGGTGCGGCCTTCACCCGAGGTCATAACCAGTCTGGTGGAACGGGTCACTGCAGGGGAGGAGCAAGCCCTTTCCGAACTGCTTCCCGTTGTATACCAGGAACTGCGCAAGCTCTCCAAAAAATACATGCGGCGGGAAAGCAACCGGCAGACCCTGCAAACCACGGCACTGGTTCATGAAGCCTATCTGCGGCTGCTGGGTGACCGGAAGTTGCAGTGGAAGAATCGTGCCCATTTCCTTGCCATTGCCGCAAGATCGATGCGGCAAATTTTGGTCGAACGGGCCCGGGCCCGTCATGCCCAGAAACGAGGAGGTGTGCAAAGAGCGGTCACTTTGGAGGATAAAATGCTGGGCCAAGACCAGAAAGTGGTTGATCTTCTGGTACTGGACGAAGCACTCAAGGCCCTTGCCGCCCTCGATCCCAAGCAGGCCGAAGTGGTTGAGCTACGTTTCTTTGCCGGTCTGACGGTGGAAGAAACAGCCGAGGTCATGGGAATTTCCCCCGCCACCGTAAAACGGTGCTGGACTCTTTCGAAAGCCTGGCTTCGCCGTGAGATGTCATCGTGAAATCCAACCAGTTCGAGCGCATCAAGGAACTGTTCCAAGCCGCTCTGGAGCGGAAACCCGCCGATCGAGAGGCCTTTCTCGATCAGGCCTGCCAAGGCGATGAAGTTCTCTTTCAAGAAGTGGTCTCCCTGTTGGCCGAGCATGAGAAAACAGACAACTTCCTGGAAATTCCGGCTCTCGAGTCAGACACCAGACCATTGGAGGCTGGAGACCTCATTGGTGTCTATCGGATTGAGCGGGAACTTGGGCGTGGCGGGATGGGCGTGGTTTACCTGGCCGAGGATACCCGGCTCCATCGGCGAGTGGCTCTAAAAGCGCTAGCACCGCATATGATTGCCGACCCCAAGCAAAAAGAGCGGTTGCGGTCGGAAGCAAGGATTGCGGCCTCCCTGTCCCATCCGGCTATCGCAACCGTGTATGCGCTTGAAGAATCTGAAGGACACCTCTACATCGCCAGTGAGTATGTGGAAGGGGAAAATCTCCGATCCGAGCTCCAGCAGGGCCCATTTTCGCCGGACGCTCTGCTCGATCTAGCCATCGAGGTTGTCCAGGGCTTAGTGGCAGCTCATGCAGGGGGGGTCATCCACCGTGATCTCAAGCCTGAAAACATCATGAGAAACAAGAAGGGTCAGCTCAAGATTTTGGACTTTGGAGTGGCTATTGCTCCCGAAATGGACTTGCGCGAAGAAACCTTGACCGAGCCCGGAACTCTTCTGGGCACACCCTCCTACATGGCGCCGGAACAGCTGACGGGTAAAACCGTTGATTTTAGATGCGACATTTTCACCTTCGGCATCTTGTTCTATGAGTTGGCAAGCGGCTCGAATCCCTTTAAGGGAGAAACACCCATTTCCACTATCGCCAAGATCTTGGAAAGTGAGCCAGTGCCGCTGTCCCAGTTCACCACCAGCCCTGTGCAGTTGGACCGAATCGTTGAAAGATGCCTGCCCAAGGACCCAGAGCAACGGTATCCATCAACACCCACACTGCTCGAGGATCTGGAACGGGCCCGTACCGAGATCAGGAGCGACCTGAGCACGGATGAGACAGCGGTTCAACACAGTCGAGACAAGTCATCCTCCCAACCGAGTCTCCACTCCCTCTGGTGGGTCATCCACCAGGTCCTGGTCCTGGCACTTTATGGGTCGATGGTTTTGGCGCTGTGGCAGGTCAAAGAATGGACCTCGAACGTCTGGACGCTGTTGGTTTTCTTCGCTGTGTTCGGCTGCGCGGCGGTCAACGGCACCTTGCGAACCCATCTGTTATTTACCTCACGGTTCAACTCCAGGGTCATCCATTCGGAAATGGCTCGCGCTGCTCCCTGGCTTCGTCGCGTCGACGGGTTGTTTGCGGTGCTTCTGTTGGTCTCCGCCTTTACCATGGCTTTCGATCACCAGCTGTTGGCAGGTTTCCTGGCGGGCATCGCCATGGGCTACGTGGTGGTTTTTCTGGTCGTGGAGCCCGCTACCACGCGAGCCCTTTTCTCGCCACCCAAAGGACCTGAGGAGTGACCTGTCCATGGGTGAACTGAAGCGCTAGTCCGGAACACCCGGCACTCTTTCCCCATTTTTCCACAGATTGTGTGAGCCGCTTTTTCTCCGCTTTTCGCATTAACCCTATGAAAGGCGCTCAATGGGGACCCACTCGTGGGGAATGGTTCTCCAGCCGTGCCGAGGAGGAAATATGAAGACGAAGACGGTTTCTGAGCATACTCGTGAGCAAACCGGCATTCTCGCCACCCTTGAGAAGAGAGTGCTCATCTGGCTGGCGGAAAGACTCCCGGAGTGGGTGACGTCGGATCAGCTGACGCTGTTGGGGCTTTTGGCCATGCTGATGGCAGGCCTCTCCTACTGGGCCGCTCAGTGGGATGAGCGGGCCCTGTTTCTGGTGGTGGTGGCGCTGGGCATTAACTGGTTCGGCGACAGCCTGGATGGCACCCTGGCCAGGGTGCGCAACAAGCAAAGACCGCGTTACGGTTACTACGTCGATCACGTCATCGACATTGTAGGAGCCTTGTTTCTCATCGGCGGCCTGGCTACCTCCGGCTACATGACGCCCCTGGTTGGGCTGGGATTATTGGTTGGATACATGATGGTGTCCGCTGAAATCTTTCTGGCCACTTATTCTCTGGGAGTGTTTCGCCTCTCCTTCGGTCCCATTGGCGGGACGGAACTGCGTATCCTTTTGTCCATAGGCACACTCTATCTTCTCTACAAGCCTGTGGTCCAACTGGGGAGCCTGGGTGCTTTCCGTCTGTTTGACGTGGCAGGCGTCTGTGCGACGGTGGGTCTTGCGGGAGTTCTGACCTTCTCGGCTATTCGCAATACACGAACTCTATATCAAGCAGAGCCGCTGTCATGAAGATGAATGGTTCCACACCCTCATCCGGAGTCCCCCCCGGGCAGGGTCCATTTGGCCGTGTCTTGCGGCGCTGGGCTACTTTTAATGTGGTGGGGATCATGGGTGTAGGGGTCCAGATCATGACTCTCGTCATGCTTCGCGGCTGGTTCCACATGGACTATCTGCTCGCCACGGCGCTGGCCGTGGAGGCGGCGATTCTGCACAACTTTGTGTGGCACGAACGATGGACCTGGGTGGACCGGACGACAAGCCATGACTCCACCAGGTTGGCTCGATTACTCCGATTCAACCTCACTATCGGAGTCCTGTCCATCGGGGAAAACCTGTTGTTCATGGAACTGCTGGTGGGGAGGTTGGAGGTCCACTATTTAGTGGCCAATCTGATCACCATTGCCAGCTGCTCGGTTTTGAATTTTGTGGCCAGTGACCGGCTGGTGTTTCGGGAGGCCCTGTAAGTGTCTCGCTCCATCCATACGATGAGGTTTGCTGATGTGGCTTGCGAGGGGAGATCAAGGAGCGAGGAGGAGACGATGCAGGGACATCGACGACGACGAGCGACACAGAGATCATCCACAAACGTCACCGTATTTATGGAACGAGATACTAAGACAAGGAGGAAAAGATGATGACCAAGAGAAAAATCTATCCAATCGGGTTGCTATTGATCGTAGTCACCCTGGGGATGGCCGGCTCCCCGGTGATGGCGGCCAAACTTCAAGAG